>NZ_JBEZJI010000033.1:0-98159 GCF_040649435.1 Actinomadura sp. NPDC048955 | reverse complement strand
GACAGCATCGGGCGCGCGTGGCGCACGGTCGGGCCGGTCAGCTCCGCCGGGGCGTTGACCTTGCCGAGCGGGCTGTCGGCCGGCTCCAGTTCCGGATGCTCGGCGACCAGTGCCGCCAGCTCGTCCTTCAACGCGTCGTAGTCGGCGTCCGGCAGCGGGCTGTCACCGGCGCCGTAGTACAGATCGTTCAGTCGCTTGACCTGGGCGGTCAGCTCGGCGATGCGCTCTCCAACGTCCACCCCTCGATTAAACGCGACGCCACCGACATCCCGGCCCCGAGCCGCGCTTCGCGTCTAGACGATCCTGGCGCAGAGGACTCCTCGGCGAAAATCCCAGGTCAGGGAGCCCTTGGGGCATCTGCTCCTGTAGTAGCCGGTGAACTGGAGGACGTGTGCGTACTCCTTCGGGAGGTCGCCCTTCCCGCATCTCCAGGCGGTCATCAGGCCGTACCCGCTGATGGCCGCCAAGCCCGGCCTGCTGCCCTGCTTGCCCAGGAAGCACTCGCCTTTTCTGAACTGCCGTTCCACGCAGAGATAGGTTCTTTCGCCCCCGTGAGCGGGGGACTCCCAATACGATTCTCCGTCGAGCGGCTTGGAGCCGCACGCGCTGCTGGTCTTCCCCACCCTGGTGACCCTCAGGTAGGCGTCGCTCTCCCCGCAGGGAACCGCGCGGGGGGCGTCTCCGAGCCAGCCGCCGGGGTTCCAGGGGTTCCCGGACGCGCCCAAGCAGTCGTTCACCGAGATCTCGTTGAACGCCTTCCAGGTGTGGTCAGGAGTCGGACTCGGCCGGGTACTGCCTCCTTCGCTGGCGAGACCGGTCGAGCGGCTCGTTTTGGAGGTCGACGCCGCGGCATCGTTGTCCGATCCTTTGGAGTCCCCGTTGCCCACGACGGCCATGAGCAGGGCGACGAGCGCGACACCCGCGACCCCGGCCACGACCGCGACCCCTGCTTTGGCAGGTGAACGCTCCCCCGGAACCGGCTTCGGTGGCGACTGGCCCGGGTCCGCAGGCGGCCGTTTCCCATCGCGGGACGGAGGAGGCGCCCGGTGTTCGCCTGTGCCCGCCTTCCGCGTGAAGACCTCGGTCTCGGCCACCCGCGACGCGATCATGGTGGTGAACGGCTTCGGCAGTGACATGCCCTCGTCCGCGACCAGTGCGGAACAGCGGTCCAGGAAGTCCCCGGTCGCCGGGCGGTCGTCCGGGTCCTTCTCCAGACCCGCCGCGATCAGGGGCAGCAGCGACGCAGGGACGCCCGTCAGGTCCGGGTCCTCGTACCGGACCCGGTAGCCGAGGGCCTCGGACGGTCCCTCCCCGAAGGGATGGCGGCCGGTCGCGGCGTAGGCCAGCACCGCGGCCAGGCAGAACACGTCGCTGGACGGTTCGAGGTCGCCGCCCAGGAACTGCTCGGGCGACATGTACCCGGGCGTGCCCATCAACGTCAGGCTCTGGGTGGGCGCGTCCATCGCGCGCGCGATGCCGAAGTCGATGATCCGCGGCCCGTCCCGGGCCAGCAGCACGTTCCCCGGCTTGAGGTCCCGGTGGATCACGTTCTGCTCGTGGACCGCCCGCAGTCCCTCGGCGAGCCCCGCGCCGAGGGCCGCCAGCGAGACCTCGGGCAGCGCGCCGTTCTCCTCGACGGCGTCCTGCAACGATGGTCCGGCGATGTACTCCGTGGCGAGCCACGGCGGCTCGGCCTCGGCGTCGGCGTCTATCACCTGCGCCGTGTAGAAGCCCATGATGCGGCGCGCCGCCGCGATCTCCTTCGTGAACCGGCGCCGGAACAGCGCGTTGTCGGCGAAGTGCGGGTGGACGACCTTGACGGCGACCAGCCGCCGGCCCTGGGACCGGCCCAGGTAGACCTGCCCCATGCCGCCCGCTCCCAGCCGTGCCAGCAGCCGGTACGGCCCGACCCGTTCCGGATCGGCGGCCCTGAGCGCCCTGAGTCCCGTGCCGGCCATCTCACCTGCTCCAGGTTGGGAGAACAACGTCGGTCGAGGACGAGCCTGGTGATCGTCCGGTTGGCGCGTCCGCCGCGCGATGCATCCGGTCACGCGCCCGAGCCGGGGCCAGTCTGCGCGGCCGTATCCGGTGATCGCGCCGATATGGCGAGGACTTTGCCGGACCCAGGGCGGGCCGATGAGTTCGCTCGAGTTCCGCACGCGCCGGGCCACGGCGGAGGGGTCGCTACGCTTGGCGGCGTTCCAAGATCTGGTGGAGTTGAGAGCGCATGACGTCGGTCGACGATACGGTCCTCGCCGCCCTACGTTGCGCTGCCCCGGACCGGCTTTCGGCCGCCCTCGATCCGTTGCGGTGTCCGCCGGGCGTCCTGCGGCTTCTCGTCGCGCACGAGGATCCGCGCCTGCGGGAGCTGGGCCTCGTCTGCCTCACCGAACGCCTGGAGGCCGGGCGGGATGAGGACCGCTCCGAGCTCGCCGAGTTCGCGGCGTCGTTGCCGGGCTCACTCGATGGGTCGCCGGAGGCGGCGCTGGCCTTGGCGCGCCTGCATCTCTTCTTGCGCTCCCACGTTCGGTCCCGGCCCTGGCCGCGGTGGCGTGAGGCGGATCTGCCGGCCCGGGTCCGGGTCGCCTGGCTGAGCGCCGAGATCGCTGAGCGGCCCGAGACCCTGCGGGACGAGCGCCCGGGCGAACTGCTCTACCAGGCCGTCCGCGAAATCAGTGTGGCCGATGTGGACGAACCCGAGAGGTTCGCACGCGAGCTGATGGGCCGGCCCGATCCCGTGTTGCGGAAGGAGGCACTGCGGGTCACCCGCGAGGCGTTGCACGCCGGCCTGCTGGCACCGGAGCGAGCCCGGACGCTCGTCGTGAGCCTCGCCCGATCCATCGCCGGGGAACCCGAGCCGAGCGCTGCCGCGGCGGACGTCGCCACGGCGGCGCTGCGTGAGCTGTCCGAGCCCTGGGCCGCGTTGGATCCGCTGCCCCAAGAGCGTCTGTTCCGGTTCCTCGAAGCCGGGCCTGACAGTGCCGCCGCGGCGATCGAAGCCGCGGCCCGCCATCGGCACCAGAACCTGCTGCGCGATGTCGCCGCCGACCGAAACCGGCCTCCGGTGCTCCGGCGGCAGGCGCTGGAGCTGCTCGGAGACCTCGCGAGCCGCGACGATATCGGCGGCCTCGTGAACATCGCCGCTACCGACCCGCTCCTGCTCGCCGGGCCGGCCATCCGGTGCCTGCGCGGGTTGCACCGGCGCGGGCACTTCCCGGCGGGCGACGCCGTTCCAGCGGTCGTGCGTCTGGCCCTCGCCGACCACTCGGTGCCCGCGAACGACGTCGCCACCATCCTGTTCACGTGCCGGCACGAGACGCTCCAGGAACTGGTGACGGCGGACGCGGACGATCCACACTGGCCGCGGCGGCTGGATCTCCTGGTCGCTCTGGCCGCCCAGGGCACCGGGGACCTGCCGGTGGGTGAGCAGGTCACCGGCCTGCTGGGCACCGCGCCGGATCCCCGGCCGTTCCTGCGGGCGATCCGCGCGCTGCGCCACTCAACCGCCGAAGAGGCCGTCATCGCCGCGCTGCCACGGTCACCGGAGGCGGCGGTGGAGGCCCTCGAAGCCGTGGGCGGAGCCCGGACGGTCGCGGCGCTGCGAGACGGTCTGGGCTTGGACGGACCGGACGGCAAGAGCGCTGTGGCGTCCTACCTGCGGCCCGCACGCCACCGGGCCCTGGAAGTGCTGTGGCACCTCACCGAGGACCCCGACCAGCGAAGGTCGATCCTGGTCCGGCTCGACCCGGGTGATCTGCCCCGCCGCATCGCCGCCGATCTCGGCGGGCCGGACGAGCGGGAACTGGCGTTGCTCCGCGCGGGCCTGAACCCGGGCAGGCCCGTGGCCGCCCTGTGCAGGCTGGCGCGCAACGCCGGCTCCGGCACCGTCCCGGCCATCGCCGACCTTCTGCTGCGGGTCGTGTCCGATCTCGCGGCGTCGTGGGCGCCGGGTGCGTCCGGAGACGCCGGCGAACCGGCGGTGCCGCAGGAAGTCGTCACGGCCCTTCGCAATCTCGGCGGCCGTCTCCACGCACGAGGGAAGATCAGGCCGCGTCTGCTGCTGGACGCCAAGAACGAGCGGGAGGCGGGCGAGGCGCTCGTCGCCGGCCTCACGCTCGATCTGCTGGACCGCCCTGAGCTCACGGCGGCCGAGCAAATGATCCTGCTCAGCCTGCTCCTGCAGATTTCCCATCACGGAATACGGTCACGAGTGCATCCGCTCCTGCGCCACCGTGACCGCCACGTCCGCAAGCATGTGATCGCCCTGCTCGCCCGCGACGCCGGTGGCGAGGACGCACAGGCCCTGTCGGCGAGCCTGGTCCCGCTCACCACCGCCTCCGACGTGCAGACCGCGCGCCAGGCGCTGCTCGCACTCGGACACGCGGGCGCGCGCTGGGCCGCGGAACCGATCGCCGCCTGCCTCGACCACCCGAACATGAACGTCAAGAAGACCGCCGCGAACGCGCTGATCCGCGCGGGAGCCCCACCGGCTGTGCCGAAGCTGCTGTTCTGGCTCGGACGGCACGACAATCCGGGCCTGCGCGACGCGCTCGTCGAGGCCTTGCGGACGATCCTCGGCGACGCCTACGCCGCCACCGTCGTCGCCGCGGCCGACCGCGCCGACGATGACCGCACCCGTTCCCTGCTGCTGACCGGCCTAGGCGGCGCACTGTCCGCCCGTGCCGTCGGTGCCCTGGCCGACCAGGGATCACCGGCCGGGGCCGCGCTGCTCTCGCTCGTCGCCGCGGGGCGGCTCACCCTTGGTTCGGGTACGGCCGCGGAGCTGACGGACCGGATGGCGGCCCGCGGCATCACGCCGCCGGTCACGCGAGTGCCGCCGGCCGCTCGGCCGGACGCCGAACTCGACGCTCTGGCGAACCGCGGCTGGGACGCCGAGACCGCGCGGCGCCTCGTGGAGAGGTTCGAACGGGATCTCGGCGAGCTGACCGCCGAGCGGTTGAGCCGGCTCCGGCCGCTGCTGGAGCGTTGGCTGGAACTGGCCGCCGAAGGGCCGGAACAGCGCGGACGGGTCCTGCGGCTCACGTTGCGGCTCTGCCCGCCGCCGTGGACGGACGGTGAGACGGCGGTCTTCGCCCGGTCGGCGCGGACCCTGGTCGCGGGGCTGGCAGACGTCGGTGACGCTGATCGCGACCGTCTTCTCGCGCTGCTTGAGGACACGGTGGTGCGACTGCCGTCCACCGGCAGGTTCGACATCGCCGCGCGGATTCGCGCGCTGCCGCCGGAGGCCATGGGAGGCCGGTCCTTCCTGATACTGCTGCGCCGATGCGGTGCTGTGCTGACCCGGTCCGATCTCGTGCGCGCGCTGGACGCCGCCCGCGCGGGCGCGAACCCGTGGCTGGCGGAAGAGGGGGCGCTTCGGGAGGCGTTCGGGCTGACGGAACCGATCAGCACCGAGGCGTCCGAGCGTCCCGCCGTCCGCCCCTGGCGGGAGGCTCTCGACGCGGCCGTCCGCACTCCTGACACCCTCCGGCGGTTCCGTGGAGACTCGTCCGTCGATCTCGACGGACGCCCGATCGGTTCGCGAGACCAGCTCGACGCGCTGATCGGCGTCTTCGTCAACGCCGGCCCCCAGACGCGTGACGCTCTCCTGGACTGGATGATCGAGCTACAGCCGCCCGGCGCACCGTCATGGACCATCGCGGAGGACGCCCGCCACCCCACACCGAGCCACCCCGCCGACCGGGACCGGCCCCGGTCCGCGGACAGGCATGAGCGCCTTCTGGAACTGCTGGACGATCCCGCGCGGGATCAACGCGAAGCCGCGGCCCGCGTCATGCTGGGCTGGCCCGAACCCCAGTTCCGGCTCACGGTGCTGCGTGCCTTCCTCGACGGCCGGATCGATCTCCCCGTCTCCTCGGCTCTCACGCAGGCCCTGACCCTGATGAGCGACACCGAACTGCGCCAGGCCGGTGACCGCGACTCCGGCGGCGACACGGTTCGCGAACGCATCGCCCTCGTCGCCGCCGGTCTGGACCCGCCGGACGTGGAACGGCTCATCCCCCTGTTGCTGGCGTGGTGGGAGCACGGCGGCGCGTCTCTTCACACCTCGGCCGAGCGAGCACTGCGCAAGGCGAACCCCGACGTCCTGGCGGGAGCCCTGGCCGCCCGCATCGACAACGGAGACTGGGGCCTGCTCCATCTCGTGTCCAGAGTCGCGTTGCTGCGCACCCCCGCGCTGGTGCGAGCGCGCCGGCGGCTCCGCGAAGAGGGACGTCACGACCTCGCGGACAAGATCGTGCTGGTGGGCGGGCCGCTGCGCCGTCCCGGCGCGGCCCAGCAGGACGCCGCCGCTCTCTCGGCGCTTCGCGTCCGATCCCCCGTCCCGGAGGCGGAGCAGCGGCCGGGGCGAGCGGAACTGTTCCACCTGGCCCGGACCGGTGCCCCCGAGCAGATCCGGCGGGCGCTGACCCTGCTCGCCGAGTCCCACGCCGACGATCCCGAACTCGACGAGCTGCTCGGCGAGTCGCTTGGCCATCCCGAGGCCAGGGTCCGGCTGCACGCGCACCGGATCTCCCGCAAGGTGATGGGCCGTGGGGACTACCTGGAGCAGACGGTGCTGCTGCTCGACGACCGGCAACCCGGCATCGTGCGCTCGGCGGTCAAGACGCTGTCGCACGCGGCGTGGAAACCGGCCGTCCCGGCGATGGTCGGTCTGCTCACGCACTCCCACCCCGCCGTCCGCAGGGCCGCGTCCGACGGGCTCGTCCTCTTCGGTGCGCAGGCGATCCCCGCCCTCAAGCACGCCGCAGGCCGGGCGCGCCCGGACAAGCGTGCCCTCTACACCACCGTGCTCGAAAGGATCGCGGCCACGGTGAGCTGACGGCGCGTCGTCAGTCGGCGGGCCCCTGCCAGACGCTCAGGTCGAAGTTCATGAAGTCGTAGTCCTTGGTCCTGATGTGGACGATGCCGAGAAGGCCGGACTCGGTGTAGACGCACCAGGTCGTCCCCGGGTCGGGCTGGAAGATCCTGTTCTCGATGTACTTGGTGTTGTCGTGGCAGGTCTTGTAGGTCGCCGGCCGGCCACGCGCGATCGGACCGAACTTGCCGTCGCCGCGGATGTTCCCGGCGAGAAACTCCAGATCGCCGCCCTCGCCCTTCTTGGGGCGCTTCGGGTTGTCGGCGAAGCCGATGGTGTAGCCGGTCGAGATGTCGATCTTGCTGTAACGGGCCAGGAGCGTGCCGGGCTTCTTCCCCTTCCCGCCCTTGCCGCCGCCGGACCGCGGCGACGCGTTCGTCTTCCCGGAGCCGTCCGTGCCCGTCTGGCTCCCGCTGCCCGACTGGCCGGACCTGACGACGAACCCGAGGACGATGAGCAGCGCGACGACGCCACCGCTGACCAGCAGGAAGGTCTTGCCGCAGCCCGAGCCCCTCTGGCGCGCCGGCGGGTACGGCGGGTACGGGGTGTGCGCGCCAGGCGGGGGCGGAGCGGGCACACCGCGCGCAGGTGGAGGGGGTGTGCCCTGGTAGGGCGGTGCGGGCGCGCCGTGCGGGGGCGGTGTGGGCGCGCCGTGCGGCGGAAGCGTGGGCGCGCCGTACGAGACGCTGGAGGGCGCGCCGTACCGGGGCTGTTCAGGCGCACCGTAGCGGGGTTGCTCAGGCGCGCCGTAGCGGGGCTGCTCGTGCGCGCCCGCCGGGAGCGTGCGGGTGCGCGGCTCGTCCAGGACCCGGGTCGGAGACGGCACCTCCTTGTACGCCCGGAGCTGTTCGGTGACCGGCTCGGGCGGCCAGACGGCGGCCCGCGACGACTGCATGCGGCTGAGCTCGCCGAGCAGTTCGGCGTCGGACGGACGGTTCGCGGGGTCCTTGTCCAGGCACCGCTCGATGATCGGCCGCAGCGCCTCGGGGCACCGGTCGAGCCGGGGCGCCTCCTGGACGATGCGGAACATGACCGCCTGCGGGTCGCCCTCCCCGAAGGGGCTGAGGCCCGTCGCCGCGAAGTGGAGCAGGGTGCCGAACGCGAAGATGTCGACCGCGGCGGTGGACGCGTCGCCGCGCACCTGCTCCGGCGCCATGAACTGCGGCGATCCGATGACGCCGCCCGTCCGGGTGAGCGGTGTCGCGTCGGCGGCGCGGGCGATCCCGAAGTCGATGACCCGCGGGCCGTCGTCGGCCAGCAGCACGTTGGACGGCTTGAGGTCCCGGTGCACGATCCCGGTCCGGTGGATGCTCTGCAGCGCCTCGGCGACGCCCGCCCCCAGCGTGGGCAGCGCCGACGGCGGCAGCGGCCCCGACTCGGCTACCGCCTCCGCGAGGGAGGGGCCGGGGACGTGCACGGTGGCCAGCCACGGCATCGGGCCGCTCGGATCGGCGTCGACGACCGCGGCCGTGTAGAGGTTCTGCACGCGTTGCGCGGCGGTGACCTCCTGGGCGAACCGGCGGCGGAACTCCCGGTCGTCGGCGAACTCGGGGCGCACCACCTTGATCGCGAGCTTCCGCCCGCTCTGCGTGGCGGCGAGGTAGACCCGTCCCATCCCGCCGGCGCCCAGCCGGGCGAGGAGGCGGTATCCGCCGATCTCGGCGGGGTCATCCTGGGCCAGGGGCTCGTACACCTGGTGACGCACGTTTCCTCCGTCAGTTCCGCTGCGTCTCGAACGGTCCTACTGCTGCCGCATCCAGCGTTCGGTCTTGAGCCATCCCTCGCGGCAGGCGGCCAGGAAGGCGTCGCGTCCCGCCGGGAACGACCCGCCTCCCTCCACGCCCTTCCGGTAGGACTTCTCGCAGAAGCCCGACGGGGCGTTCTCCCCCATGGTGACCCGCATGCCCGCGGCCATCTGCGCCATCGTCGTGAACGTGTAGCGCTTGCCCTCGGGATCGATCATCACGATCTGCCTGCTGTTGGTGACCTTGGGGTCGGCGGGCGTGGCCCGCGATGTCGGCGAGGCGCTCGCGGTCGGCGCCGCGGAGGGCGGCGCCGGCTCGGTGGTCGCCGCGGAGGGGGTGCCGGCGGCGGACGGCGCGGACGATGAGCCCGCCGCGTTCTCACCGTCGCCGTCGCACGCGGCGGCGCCGATGAGCAGCAGGCCGCTGACGGCCAGGCGGATCGCGATCGTCTTGGTCACGGGGAGCTCCGGGGGGCGGTGATAAACGGACGGACACCGAAGAGACATGCGTCTGTGTGACGGCCGCCCGGCGGGGAAAGGTTCGCACCATTATCGGGATTCGGAGAGTACTACCCTCGGGAAAAACCAGATGCGCGGGCTCGCGCCTCGGGTTAGAAAGCACGCATGGAAGAGCAGCCGCTACCGGGTGGCAGGCACGTGGGCGGAGTCCGTGTCGGAGACACCGTGCACCGTCCGGCGAATCCTTGGACACCCACCGTGCACGCGGTGCTGCGGCATCTGGAGGCGGCCGGGTTCGAAGGCGCGCCGCGGGTGCTGGGGTATGACGAGCGGGGGCGCGAGGTCCTGACATTCCTGCACGGCGACACCATCGGTGAACGCCACCCGTGGCCGGCATGGCCTCATTCGGACGGAGCGCTGCGGCAGGCGGGCGCGTGGATGCGGCGGCTGCACGACACGACGGCCGCCTTCGTCCCGCCCGAGGACGCGACCTGGTTCGCCGGGCAGAGCTGCCACCCCGGTTCGGTCATCGGCCATCACGACGCCTCACCGTACAACGCGGTGTGGACCGAGGCCGGCGGTCTGGTCGGGTTCGTCGACTGGGACACCGCCGGGCCCTCCTCCCGCGAGTTCGACCTGGCCCACCTCGCACTGACCTGGGTTCCGCTCCAGGCACGGCACGTCGCCGAGTTCCAGGGGTTCACGGCGTTCGAGGACAGGTCCCGCCGCCTGCATCTCCTGCTGGACTCCTACGGCTACGACGGCGATCGCGAGGCCTTCGCCGCCGTCGTCGTCGGCCGGGCCCGCCGTCAGGCCGCCATCATCCGCCGCCTGGTCGACGCCGGGCAGACCGCGCTGCGACCGTTCGGCGAGCAACTGGAGCAGGCCGCGACCGAGATCGAGGGGCTGCCCCCCTCGTTCTGGCGCGCCTAGGAGCCCGTCCCGTCCTCGCCGCGGGTCCGCATTCGATCACGCACCGGCTCGGCCACGGGGCCGCCGAACATTGTTGGCACGACCAACAATGCCGTGTATGGTTGGCATCACCAACGTTGGCCATGCCAACCAAGTGGCGATCCCTGGAGTCAGAGCATGATCAAGCCGTTCCGCATCGAGATCCCCCAGGCCGACCTCGACGACCTGACCGACCGGCTCTCCCGCACCCGCTGGCCCAACGAGGTCGCCGGCGCCGGGTGGGACTACGGCTTCCCGCTGGCACGGCTCAGGGAACTGGCCGAGTACTGGCGCACCGGCTACGACTGGCGCGGGCACGAGGCCGAGCTCAACGAGCTTCCGCACTTCACCACCGAGATCGAGGGCCAGAACATCCATTTCGTCCACGTCCGGTCGCCGAGACCGGACGCGCTCGCGCTCGTCCTCACCCACGGCTGGCCCGGCTCGTTCCTGGAGTTCCTCGACGTGATCGAGCCGCTGTCCCGCGACTTCCACCTGGTGATCCCGTCCCTCCCGGGCTACGGCTTCTCCGGGCCGACCCACGAGCGCGGCTGGGACATCACCAGGATCGCGCGTGCCTGGGCCGAACTGATGCGCCGTCTCGGTTACGAGCGCTACGGCGCGCAGGGCGGCGACTTCGGATCGGGCATCTCGCTGGCGCTCGGCGCCGTGGCTCCCGAGCAGGTCGTCGGGGTCCACGTCAACTACCTGCCGACCCGACCGGACCTGGAGGCGGGCATCGACCTGTCCGAGACGGACGAGGCCAGGCTCGACAAGGTCAGGCGGCTGATGGCGAACCGTCCCCCCTTCCAGGCTCTGCAGGCCCTCACCCCGCAGACCATCGGCTACGCGCTGACCGACTCCCCGGTCGGCCAGCTCGCCTGGATCGCCGAGCGCTTCGCGGAGTGGACGGATCCTCGCTCGCAGATCAGCGACGACCGGATGCTCACCGACATCTCCCTGTACTGGCTGACCGCCACCGCGGCCTCCTCCGCGCGGCTGCACCACGACGCCCCGCGAAAGACCGAGCCGTGCCCGGTGCCGGTCGGGGTGGCGGTCCTCCCGCACGACATCACGCAGTCGGTGCGGCCGCTGGCCGAGCGGCTCTTCGACATCAGGCACTGGTCGGAGTTCGAGCGCGGCGGCCACTTCGCCGCGATGGAGGTGCCGGATCTGTTCGCCGAGGACGTCCGGGACTTCTTCCTCACCCTCGCCAAGGAGGACGAGAATCCGGTCACCTCCCGCCAGAAGACGGTCAGGGCGAGGAGCGGAGGCGTTCGGTGAAGATGTGGTTGCGGTCCGCGCGGCTGCCCGGGGTGCGGCCGCGGCCCCAGCCGACGATGCGGCGGTACTCGCCGAACGCATCGCCCAACACGTCCTCGTCGGTGTGGGGGGAGCCCGCCGGGGCCGGGCCGGTGAACGGCGCGACGTAGAGCGCGTCCGCCGGGCAGTGGGCCTCGCACATGAAGCAGGTCTGGCAGTCGCTCTGCCGGGCGATGACCGGGACACCGCCCGGGCCGCGGTCGAACACGTCCGTCGGGCAGACCTTGACGCAGACGTCGCAGCGTACGCAACGGTCCGCGCTCACCACCTCGATCATGTCAGAGCCTCCTCGGGTTCGGCGGCCGTCCAAAGCCGGTCCAGACCCCCGACAAGGTGCCGGTGCTCGAACCGCGGCAGTTGCGGAAGGCCGTCCAGCCGGTGCATGCCCCGGGACTCGGGACGGGCCAGAGCGGCGCGGTAACTCCACCGGGCGTGCGCCGTCATCGCCGCGGCCGATCTCGCCCGGAGACGTTCGCGGCCGGTTCCGGCGATGCCCTGGGAGATGATCTGGTCCCACAGGGCGTCGAGCGAGGCGAGAGAGTCGCGAAGCCCGTCACGTGTCCGGAAGAGGTTGCGGTCGAGCGGCAGCATCTCGTCCTGCACGGCACGGACGACCGCCGCCGCGTCGAGCCGTCCGGGACGCAGGCCGGCGCGTCCGGCCGGGACGGCGTGCGGACGCCCTCGTCCCACGGCGAACCCGGCGGCGCCCCGGCCGGCCCAGGTGCCCGAGGAGATCGCCCATGCCCCGTTGTAGGCACCGCCGCCGCTGACGGCGCCGGACACCAGCTCCCGCGTCGCGACGTCACCGGCGGCGTAGAGTCCGGGGACGGTCGTCGCGCAGTCGTCGCCGACGATCCGCAGTCCGCCCGTCCCTCGGACCGTGCCCTCCAGCACCATGCGCAGCTCGTACCGGTCGCGGAAAGGGTCGATCCCCGCCTTGTCCAATGGGAGGAAGTAGTTCGGCTGGGCGTCCCGCATCGCCTCGTGCAGGTGCGGAGGCGCCTTGTCCAGACGCGCGAACACCTTCTCCCCCGCCGCGAGCCGCTCCGCGACGCGGATCCTGGCGCCGAGCGGGTCCGGCACGTCGATCGGGGCGCCGTCCTCGGCGTAGTACGTCGCGAACTGCATCATCAGGCCCTTGGTGTGCGAACCGTGTGCCGGGGAGGACGCGTAGGCGCTGGAGAACTCCATGCCCGACAGCTCGGCGCCCAGCTCGGCGGCCATCAGGTGACCGTCACCGGTGTCGACGTTGGTGCCGAACGCGCCGGAAAGGAACGCGCAACCGCCGGTGGCCAGGACGACCGCGCCCGCGCGGACGGTCCACGTCTCGCCGCCCTTCTGGCGGGCGATGCCGGACGCGCCGGCCGCGACGCCCCAGTCGTCCACGAGCAGCCGCAGCGCGGGATGGTGGTCGAGGATCGTCACGCCCGATCTGTGCACACGGCGCCGCATCCGCTTCATGTACTCGGGCCCCTGGAGGCTGCCCCGCCGCTCGACGCCGTCCTCGCCGGAGGGGAACGGGTAGCCGAAGGAGGCGAGGTCGTCGACACGGCGGTAGGTCTCGTCCAGGACGCGCGCCATGACACGGCGGTCGGCGAGCCGGCCGCTCTGCTCGAAGCGCTCGTCGACGGCCCGTGCCCGCGCCTCGGTGTCCGGCGGGACGTACCAGAGGTTGTTGCCGCCCGACGCGGTCGGGCCGCTGGTCCCGCAGTAGCCCTTGTCCGCGAGGACGACGGCGGCCCCGGCCCCGGCCGCGGCGAGCGCCGCCCACGCCCCGGCGGGCCCGCCGCCGAGGACGAGGACGTCGGCGTCCAGCCGGGTCACGGCCTGGCCCCGGGCGCCAGCCAGGAGTCGAGCGTGTAGTCCTTCTTGACGAGCGCCTGCTGGACGAGGAACGCCTTGGTCCCGTCGAGCAACTCCAGCCCCTCGGCCGGAAAGGGCTCGTCGGGCAGTTGGTCCTTCAGTGTCGTCTTGACCGAGATGTCGGGGGCGTAGCCGCCGGTCTCGGCCACGTACGCGGTGTAGCCGGGCCAGTCGGCCTTGGCGACCCTCGCGGCCTTGGTCTCGGCCTTCTGCCACACCTGGACGATGTCCCTGTGCCCCGCCAGGTACTTCTCCGTCACCACGGTGACGGACGTGCCGAGCAGGTCGGGATGGTCCCGCGACGCGATGTCGATCGACCGGTAGCCCTTCTTTTCCTGCGCGGCCTGGTCGGCGGAGACCAGGCCGCCGGCGTCGATCGCGTTCTTCTCCAGCGCCGCGATGATCGCCGGCGTGTACATGTGGATGATCTCCTTCGGCCTCACCCCGGCCCGCTCCAGCGCGCCGAGCAGGTAGCGGTGGATGTAGGAGCCGGTCTGGACGCCGATCCGCTTGCCCTCCAGGTCCTTCAGGGACGCGGGCCCGCCGTCCTTCTTCGCGACGATCGCGGCGTCGAGGCGGACGGAGTTGAGCGACAGCAGCCGGGTCGGCAGGCCCTGCCCCCGGCCGATCAGGGCGGGGGTGTCCCCGTACTGGCCGATGTCGAGGGAGCCGCCGGCGAGGGCCTGGTTCAGGTCGGGGCCGTTCGGGAACGTCGCGACCCGGATCCTGGTGATGCCGGCGGCCTTCAGCTCGGGCAGCAGCTCGCCGCGCCGGTCGAGGAACCCGACGGCGCGGGTCAGCTTGTTGCCGGCCCCCGACCCGATCACTCCGATGCGGAGCGTCCCGGAGCCGCTGTCGGCCTCGGAGGAGCCGCACGCCGTCGCGGCGAGGACGAGGAGGCCGGCGGCCAGAACTCGGGGAAATCTCACGTGGTTGCCTTTCGCGGGGTCGATCGAGTGGTGTCTCAGGAGATGAGGGGGGCGCCCGGGTCGAGCGACGGGCCGATCGCGTGCCTGGCGCCGGGGGTGCGGCCCCAGCCCCAGCCGATCTGCGCGCGGTAGGCGCCGAGCGTCCCGTCCGCGGCGAGCGCCGCCTCGTCTGGAGGCTGGGGCAGCGCGTGCGAGCGCGGGTCGACGAACAGGGCGTCGGCCGGGCAGTACGCCTCGCACATGAAGCAGGTCTGGCAGTCGCCCTGCCGGGCGATGACCGGGACGCCGTCCGCTCCGCGGTCGAAGACGTTCGTCGGGCACACGTCCACGCACTTGTCGCAGGCGATGCACCGCTCCCGCGAGACGATCTCGATCACGACGCCACCGCCTCGTCCTCCGGACGCGTCCAGATCTCGTCGAGGCCGCCGGTGAGGAGCCGGCGGTGCTGGGCCGGGTCCTGGTCGGGCAGGTCCTGGCGCTTGTGCATGCCCCGCGTCTCGGTGCGGGTGAGCGCGGCGCGGTACATCCAGCGGGCGTGCGCGGTCATCGCGGCGGCCGACCGCGCCCGGACGACCCCGGCGCCCTCCTCGCGGAGCGTGCCGCGCAGCTGCCGCCACGTCCGGTCCAGGACGTCCAGTGCCGGGGCGAGGCGCCCGCCGTGCCGCAGCAGGTTCTTGTCGTAGGGCAGCACCTCGGCCTGAACGGCGGCGACGTAGTCGGCGTGGCCGCCGGCCGCCGTCCCCTCCGGGCGGACGCCCGCCTCGCCGAGGGCGTGCACGGTCCGCGCTCCGGCGCGCCCGCCCAGTCCGGCGGCGTAGCGGGCGGCGCCCTGCCCGGCCCAGGTGCCCGACGACATCGCCCACGCGGCGTTGTGGCTTCCGCCGCCGGTGAAGCCGCCGCAGATCAGCTCGCGGGTCGCGGCGTCCCCCGCCGCGTACAGGCCGGGCACCGTGGTGGAGCAGTCGGCGCCGGTGATCCGGATGCCGCCGGTGCCGCGGACCGTCCCCTCGGCGAGGAGGGTGACGGGGAACAGGTCCGTGAACGGGTCGATGCCCTGCCGGTCGAACGGGAGGAAGAAGTTCGCCTGCGCGAGCCGCATCGCCCGCCGGTCCTCGGGCGTGGCCCGGTCGATGCGGCACAGGACGGGTTCGCTGAGCAGCGTCCGGGCGATCACCGAACGTCCCCGCCGGCTGCCCGCCCCTTCCAGTACGGTCCCGTCCGCGTGGTAGAAGGTGGCGAACGAGTAGAACGCCGTCTTGGTCACGGACGTGAAGGCCGGGGCGATCGCGTAGGCGTTGGAGAACTCCATGCCGGACAGTTCCGCGCCCGCCTCCGCCGCGAACAGAGCGCCGTCCCCGGTGTTGACATCGCAGCCCAGCGCCTTGCTGAGGAAGGCGCACCCGCCGGTCGCGAGCACGACCGCGCCCGCCCGGACCCGGAACGGCCGGTCGTCCCGCACGCGGTACCCGGCGGCGCCGGCGACGGCCCCGGCGCCGTCCGCGAGCAGTTCGGTGACCGGGCTGTGGTCGAGGACCCGCACCCCCGACCGGCGGACCCGCACGCGCATCCGCCGCATGTACTCGGGCCCCTGCAGGCCCCGCCTGATCTGGCGGCCGTTCCCGTCCTCCGGGAACGGGTACCTGGAGATCTCGGCCAGCTCGTTCATGTTCGCGTACGTCTGGTCGAGGACGCGGGCCATCCACTCGCGGTCGGCGAGGTATCCGCCCAGGGCCTCGCGGTCGGCCATGGCCGCCTCCCGGGCCTCCGGGTCCGGCTCGACGTACCAGACCCCGGTGCCCGCCGACGCCGTCGCGCCGCTCGTCCCGAGGTAGCCCTTGTCGGCGAGGACGACGTCGGCGCCGGCCTCCGCGGCCTTGATCGCGGCCCACGCGCCGGCGGGGCCGCCGCCCGCGACGAGCACGTCGGCGGTCAGGTCGGTCATGATGCCTCCTTGGCGGTCAGACGGTTGGTCGAGCGGAGCTCGTCGGTTGAATGGCGGTGGGTGGGGGCTGGAGGACGGTCTGGGCGCCGAGCCCGTCGAGCAGGTCGCGCCGCAGCGCGATGAACCTCGGGTCGTCCAGCGACCTCGGCCTCGGGAGGCCGACGGCGTACTCCCGCTCGATCCGGCCGTCCGCGAGCAGGAGCGCGCGGTCGGCGAGCAGCAGCGCCTCCTCGACGTCGTGGGTGACCAGCAGGACCGCCGGCCGGTGCTCGGCCCACAGGTCGGCGACGAGCGCCTGGGCTTTGAGCCGGGTGAGCGCGTCCAGGGCCCCGAACGGCTCGTCGAGCAGAAGCAGGTCGGGCGTCCGCACCAGCGCCCGCGCCAGCGCGACGCGCTGGGACTCGCCGCCCGACAGGGTGAGCGGCCACGCGTCGGCGCGAGCCGTCAGCCCGACCTCCGCCAGGGCCGCCTCGGCCCGCCCGCGCAGGTCGCGTCCCCGCAGGCCGAGGACGACGTTGTCCCACACCCGGCTCCAGGGCAGCAGGCGGTGCTCCTGGTAGACGACGGCCCGCCTGCCGGGGACATCGATCTCGCCGCCGCCTTCGCCGTCCAGCCCGGCCAGCGCGCGCAGCAGCGTGCTCTTCCCGGAGCCGCTCGCCCCGAGCAGGGCGACGAACTCGCCGGGCGCGATGTCGAGGTCGACGCCGTCCAGGACGGCGCGCTCGCCGAACACCCGCCTGAGGCCGCGGACGCGCACGCCGCTCGCAACCGTCGCCGTCATCGCGCCACCAGCCCTCTCCGCCACGCGAGGGCGCGCCGCTCGATGAGCCGCACCAGCAGGTCCGTCGAAACGCCGAGCAGCGCGTACACCACGAGCACCAGGAAGACCGTGTCCATCTGCAGGAACTGGGTGGCCTGGTTGATGACGAAGCCGATGCCGCTGGCCGTCGCGGACTGCTCCACGACGACGAGCGTCAGCCAGGCGACACCGAGCGACAGGCGCAGGCCGACGAGGATCTGCGGGAGCGCGCCGGGCAGGATGACCTTCCGGATGAGGCCGAGACGGCCGAGCCCGCAGGTACGGGCCGACTCCACCAGCCGCTCGTCCACGCCCCGGATGCCGTGGAACACGTTGATGTAGAGCGGGAACACGACGCCGACCGCGATCAGGCCGACCTTGGACGTCTCACCGATCCCGAACCAGATGATGAACAGCGGGACCAGCGCGAGGTGCGGAAGCATCCGGACCGCCTGGACCGGCGCGTCGATGACGTCCTCGCTGATCCTGAACAGCCCGGAGAGCAGTCCGAGGACGAGGCCGGCCGGCAGCCCGACCGCCAGCCCCTTCAGGACCCGCGCCAGCGAGACTCCGAGATTCTGGAACAGCGCGCCCGACGAGGCCATCTCCCAGCCGCGGACGGCGACGTCGCTGAGCGGCGGGGTCGTGCTGCCGAGCCAGCCCGCGCGGGCGCCTGCCTCCCACAGGGCGAGGACGACGACGAGCCCGCTGACCTTGCGGGCCCGGCGCAGCAGGGACAGCAGCACGGCGCCGGAACGGGCGGCGACCGCGGGCCGCGCCGCTTCGGGAATCGCCGAGCGGGGTGGATCGAGCAGACGGGTGGACACGAGGCACCTCCGGAAGAGGGGAACGGAAGGAAGGCGGCAGGGTCCCGGCGCAGAGGGCGGCCGGTGGAAGAGGGGACTCGCCGGTCAGTGGCGTCGGCGCACGAAAAAGTGGCTCAACAGGACGCGCTGCACACGCGAAGGAGGTCGACGTGGCGCCTCGCCACCAGGACCTTCGCTGCGTTCATGCCCACAGCATGCACTCGGCGTCCGCCCCTGTGAAGCCCCAAAGAAGCTGGCTTCACCTGCGAAGACGTCCATCGCCGGGCAAGTTTCCGATAAAACCTACCGTTTCACCTGGGAATATGCCGAAGACGCCTCTCCTCGCCGATCGACTCCACGGTTACGCAGATCACACCGGCGGGAACCCTTGGGCGGACAGACCGCGACAAGCCCTGCACAGACGGTCCGCCCGACGCCCTCCTCCGCTCGGTGCAGGCGGACCAGACTCGTTCCGCATGGACGACCGCCGGCCCGGTGAGCTGACAGCCCGGCCTACGGAAGGCGCCCAACTCCACCCGGACCACCGGGCCTGATCGCGCAGTCGCCGACCCGCGGGCACCCCACCGCGTCGCCTGGGAAATGCGTGCTTTGGTGGCCGATTTTCTTTAAATGCTAGATGTCAGATATAAGCTTTGCCGAATATGGCGATCCCGCATGTCGCGCATTTGGGCCCAGATTAGCGAGGAATACCCGGACCATGCGATAGATTAATTCCCACCATGGGCCGCCGGGGACGGCCTTGCGCACTTCCTGGCGGCGTTGAAACGGTTCACAAGGAGCATCCAGCCATGACTCATACCAATGCGCCCACGCCCGTCTGGAGGAAGAGCAGCCGGAGCAGCGACCCCGACCTCGCGGTATGCGTGGAGGTGGCGTCGATCGGCAGCACCCGCGCGATCCGCGACTCCAAGGACCCCGAAGGTCCGCGACTGTCGCTGTCCATGGACTCCTGGCGGACGTTCATGAACGCGGTGAAGACCGACGCCTTCGAGGCCTGAGCGGACGGAAGCGGAGGCGCGGATCCCGTGGGGGCCGCGCGAGCGGTACCGGTGGCCGCCGCGCCTCCCATCGATGGCGCGGACGCGTCATCGCAGGTCAAAAGCCCCGTTCTTGATCTCGTCCAACATCCCGCGTAAGGCGGCCTTCGGAAGGACGATGGTCGCCCGACAGGGGTCATTGGTGTCCCGGATGGCGGCGTACGAGGCGGAGGCGGCAACAGCGACGCAGTTTCCCCCCTGATCCTCCGAGCCAGACCGCCTGCTCTTGCGCCATGGCACCTTGTCCCAGTTTCCTTGACCGCCCATTACCTCTTCCGTCCTCGGGAGCATCGCGGTGGTTCTCGGTGGGAGAGGACGGCGATGTCCGCGAGCCCGATCCCTCGGCGGCCGGATCGGCTGGATTCCCACGACGCTCACGTGGTCGCCGACAATTACCAGAGATAAACAATCCGTACGGACACACAAATTTGCTCCCCTACTATACGTGGGGAGCATAGTCATGTCCAGATCCGGAAAATTACACCTCAACTGTCATCGGCAGCGTGGCGCCGGATTTATCCTTACCCAACTCAACGGGCATTGAAACAGATCCAAGTCAGGAGCAGGGGACCGGAAGGCTGCCACGTTTCCAGCCCCCGGTCGGTTTAGACTCAGACCGGAATCGGATATATATCGCAGTCCGCGCGGGCTCCCTCTTGCGCGGCCGCGGTGGCCAGATGCTGGGGGCCGTGTACCCTGCGCATGCCGTCGATGGCGCGCTCCGTCAGGCTGCCGGCCTCCTGCTCCTCCTCCAGCGCGCGCAGGTCGAGCCCGAGGTTGAGCATGCATGCCAGCGAGGTGGGGTGCTCCTCCCCGAGGACGCGCTGCGCCCGTTCCAGGGTCTCCCGGTCCCTCTCCATGGCCTCATGGAAATTGCCGACCGCGTAGTGGTCACTGGCCAGATTGATCGCACAGACGATGCTGCGCGGGTGGTCGATGCCGAGGACCCGGGTCAGGACCTCCAGTGCCGCCTCGTCCAGCTTCTTGGCCTCTTCGAGCTGCCCGTTCAGCCGGAGGGCGACCGCGAGGTTGATGTTCGCGCTCGGCGTGTTGGGGTGATCGGGGCCGAACATCCGCAGGAAGTTCTGCGCCGTGATGCGCGCCAGACGAATCGAGTCGCCGAGCCTGCCGACCTGGCGCAGGTTCACCGCGTGGTTCAGCGCGGCGGAGATCGAACCCGGATGGTACTGCCCGTACCGCTCGTTGTAGCGTTCGAGCGCCTCGGTGGAGAGATCGAGCGCGCGCTCGTGGTCTCCTGCCTTGCGCTCCATCACAGAGAGCGCCGTCAGGCTTTCGGCAAGGCCGGCGAAACTGCTGCCGAATGCGGATTCGAGGCGCTGCGCGTTCTGCCGCGTCAGCTCTCTCGCCACGTCGAAGTGGCCCAGCTCCATCTCGTCCACGGCGACCGCCGCCAGGGACGACAGGGTCCGGCCGTGGTGCTCCCCGAAGATGTTGATCAGGTGCCGGTAGGTCTGCCGGTCGAGATCGCACGCCGCCCGGAAGTCACCGTTGAGGCGGAGGCTGATGGCGTAGAGGTGAGCCTGCTGCAGGGTGGTGGGGTCGTCCTCGCCGTACATGCGGCGCAGTGCCTCGAAGGAGCGCCTGTCGTATTCGAGAGCCTGCTGGAACTGCCCCAGGTAGCGCAGGTCGGCCGTCACGAAGCGCTGCGCGTCGATCGTGCGCTCGTCGTCCGCGCCGTGCTCCTCGGCCCGCAGGTCGCGGACCCGGAGATGGTGAACGTACGCCTCCTCGAACCGCCCCTGCAGGCGCATGGCGCGACCGAGGTGCAGCATCGCCTCCTGCACCTGCTCGTTGCCCTCGCCCAGCATCTCCGTCCAGGTCTTGACCGCGGTCTCCGCCAGTTCGAGGAAGCCGCGGTGGTCGCCCCACTGGAAGAGGAAGTCGATCTCGTTGAGGACGAGCCGGCGCGTCCAGGGATCGTCGAAGCCGACGACGCCCGAGTAGTGGACGTGCGGCAGCAGATCGGCGTAGCGCCGCCAGTTCGCCGGCAGCGCCGGGTCGCGCGGGTCGAAGTTGGCCATCAGCTGGTAGCCGCACCGGCGCAGCTCCTCGGCCTCTCCGGGCGGGATCTGCCCGACGAGGACGCGCTGGACCAGGCGGTGCAACATGATCGTGTTGTGCTTGTGGCTGATCCTCGCCAGGGCGTACCGGTTGATCGCACGGATCGCGCGCCCCCGCCTGACCGGGTCCCCCAGGGCCTCGATCAGCTCGGGAGGACCGTCGACGTTGCGCGCGCCGGACAGCATCCGCAGCGAGATCGGCTCCGGCGCGAAGAACGCGCAGACCTGCAGCAGTTGCAGCGCCGCGGGGTCGCTCGTCCGCAGCCGGTCCAGGGAGACGTTCCAGGCCGCGGCGACCGGCAGCTCGTTGGCCACGAGCGCGGCATCGGCCAGCAGCTCGGTCGCCTTCTCGTGCTTCTCCCTGAAGAGCTGGAGGTACTCGTCGACCGGCATGCCGGTCTCGGCGAGCCAGACCCCGGCCTGGGCGATCGCCAACGGAAGGTCGCCGAGCACCTCGGCGAGCTCGTCCGCCTCGGCGTCGGCGAGCTCGGGCCCGCGGAGGCGGAGCAGGGCCTTGCTCTCCTCCCGGGCGAAGACGTCGACCTCCAGGGAGCTGGCGACCTTCGTCCACTCCTGGTTGCGGGAGGTGACGAGGATCTTGCCCGGGCCGTTGGTCGGGAAGAAGTCGCGGACGTCCTGGAGTTCCTCGGCGTTGTCGAAGACCAGCAGCCAGTTGCGGTAGGGGCGGCCGAGGCGCAGCGCCTCGCGGACGGCCGGCACCGCGACGTTGACCTCCTGGCTGACCGGCAGGTCGAGCTCGGCCGCCAGTTCGGCGAGGTCCTGCTGGATCTGGCCGGGCCGCTCCGATCTGATCCACCAGATGACGTCATAATCCGCCATATGGCGGTAAACATATTCAATGGCTATCTGGGATTTACCGACCCCGCCCATTCCATGCAAAGCCTGCGGCAGGACCGCCGTCGTTCCCTCCGAAAGGCGCTCATGGAGTTGCTCCAGCAACTCTTCCCGCCCGGTGAAACTGATGTTCTGTGGAGGTACGTTTCCCCAGACGGGCGGCGGCTCGTCCGCCTTGCGCCCGACTTTCTCCGGGATATCTCGAACTGTCACACCGACTCCAAGGTGGGGGGCCTTGACAATGTCCTCAGGTCTGGTGAGCGCATCGAGAGCGGCGATGTCCAGCGATTGCATGGAGCCAGTCCTTCCCGCATCTCGCACGGCTCTAGCCTGGATTCGTTCATAGAGAGGGTCAATTTTGCCGTGGAGTTCGGCGTCCAGCGCCTTCGCAGGCCTGAGATAGGGCCCGGCCAGCGCCCTGAAAACATGCAGAACGGGAAGGGCGAACGGCACGAGTTCGGCAGTCAATTCTGGCATTTCAGCCCGCTCCGGGGCGGTGACCAGTCCGGCCAGATCGCGGAGCCCGGCGATGCGGTCGCCCAGATGCCGGGCCACCGTCGTCAGCACCCGGGTCGTGTCGGAGCGCCGCCCCCCGGCGAGGAGTTCGTCGCGGACCCCGGGAGCGAAGTCGAAGACGACCTCGTCCCGCGCGTCGGCCCCCGGCCCGGGCTCGGGGCCGACCCGGTGCAGCAGTCCGCTGCCGACCAGTTCGACCAGGTCGGAGGGCCGCGACTCCGGAAGCATGGTGCGCTGGACGAGCCGCATGACCGGGGCGTTCAGGGGCGCCGCGGCCAGGTGCACCGCCAGGGCGTACACGGTCGGGCTGACCGCCGCGCGGAACCGCCGGACGATCTCGGACGCCGACGCCTCCGTGACCGGGAACTCCACGATCTCCGCCGCCTCTACGGCCAGAGGGGGTTCCGCGGGTGCTCCGCAGACGGCGACCGCGCCGTACCAGTCACCGCGGCGCGCCGCCGCGAACCCCGCCCAGCCGGCGAGCTGCCCCGGATCCAGCTCGATCACGGGCACGTGGACGTGCGAACGGTCCGCATGCCGGGACTCGGCGGCCGGGTCGCCGAGGAGGGGCGCGGCGGGGTAGCGCGCTCGGTAGAGGCGGTTGGCGATCGCGGGCCGCGCCGCGTAGAGCTTGGCGGGCCGGGTGGTGAGGCCCGTACGCCGCCACTGGCGCCGGGCGAGCAGATTGATCACCACGATCGGGGCCTGCCGGCCCCACCGGGCCAGCAGTCGCTGGGCGGCGCCCGAGTGCCAGGCGTCTCCGATCCCGTCCGTCAGCACGAAGATGAGCCGCCGGTCGCGGCGTCCCCGGGAGGTGAGGCCCTCGGCCGCGCGCGCGGCGGCCAGCGGGCCCGTCTCGCGCAACGCCAGCGGCCCGCTCTCGCCGGTGTCGGTGTCGAGCAGGTGCGTGCGGATCATCCCGAAGGCGCCGACGGCCCCGAGGCAGTCGATGAACCGGTCGGTCGTCGGCCGGTTGAGCGCGGCCAGGCGCCCGTCGTCGACGACGACGTCGAGATCGAGCCACCGTTCGGGGACGGGACGTGTCTGGGGCAGCCAGAGACCGTCCTCGGCGGCGCGGACCGCCGTCGCCTCGTCGTCCAGTTCCACCTCGCCCCGGCGGGACTCGACCGCCCGTTTGAAAGGGCGGAGCGCCTGTTCGAGGCGGCGCCGGTCGGTCAGGGGCCGTACTCCGGCGAACGGGTCGCTCCGCACGGGGAAGAGGAGGGGAGGGGGCGCGGCGTGCCCGTTCATCCCCGCCCGATGCGGTGCCGGGTCCGGCGGGACTTCGCCTCGGGACGTTCCGAGAGCCGACGCCGGCGGCGTCCCGGCCGCACCGGGCGTCGTCGCCTGCCCTGCACCGGGAGAGGAGTCGCGCGAATCGCCGTCAGGGCCGTCGCCCTCTGGAGGCTCGGCGCGATCGGCGGCGGAGGCGGCACCGTTCGCGGACCGCCGCTGCTCCGCCTGGGGTGCGCGCGCCGCGGCGGGATCGCCCTCGCGGCCCGCCGCGAGGGCGGCGGCGTTCATCTGCGCGGCCAGCCAGATGGCGTCGGAGACCTGGTGCCAAAGGGGAGGACCGGCCGGGGCGTCGGGACGTCCCGCGCCTCGCGCCGCTGGGTCTCCGGTCCGCTCGCTCACTCAGGCGCCACTTCCAACCGCTGCCAGATGAGATCCAGGAGGCGTTCCCAGCCGGTGTCGGGGTCGCTTGCACCGGAGGTGGCGAGGTAGACGGCGTTGAGCAACTGGTCCGCGGCGAGCCCGCGGTGGCTGCTGCGGTGCTCCAGGAAACTGCGGACCAGCCGCCGGGTGCGCTCGTCGGACCTCTCGGCGAAGTGCGCCGCCACCATGTCGGCGAGCCGTGTCTCGTCGGGCTCTCCCATCGAGAACTGCAGGCACCGGCGCAGGAAGGCGGGCGGGAACTCCCGCTCGCCGTTGCTGGTGATCACCACGATGGGGAACGCCCGGCACCGGACTCTGCCCCGCACGATCTCTGCCGTGCCGTCAGGATCGGCGGTGTGGACCTTCACCGCGGGTTCGCGGGCGCTGACGCGGAAGAGCTCGGTGATCCCGTATTCGCCCTCCTCCAGGACGTCGAGAAGGTCGTTCGGCAGATCAATGTCGCTTTTGTCGAGTTCATCGACGAGCAGCACCCGCGGGAGCTCATAGGGCAGCAGCGCGGTACCCAGCGGGCCGAGCCGGAGGTAGTGCCCCACTCCGGCGTCGGTCAGCGCGGCGACATCCGGATCGCCCTCGGCCGGCGCCTCCGGTAACTCCCCGGCCTGGCGCGCGAGCGTCCTGCGGCCGGTCGCGGCGTCCTGCGCCCGTCCGATCGCGTCGTACTCGTAGAGGCCGTCGCGCAACGTGCTCCGGCTGCCGATGGGCCAGCGCAGCACCCGGCCGAGGCCCAGCTCGCGGGTGATCCGGTAGGCGAGGGTCGACTTCCCGACGCCCGGGTCTCCGGTGACCAGAAGCGGCCGCCGCAGGAACAGCGCCGCGTTGACGGCGTCGACCTCCGCGGGGTCGGCCAGGCGCGGCCGCGCGCTGACGGGGCCGAGCCTGCGGACGAGGTCACGCTCGTCGCCGGGCGGAGGCGGGAGGGCCGGTCCGCCGTCGAAGGCGCGCCACGGGGGCGGCGGGGGCAGTTCCTCGGCGAACCGCCCCTCCGGCAGGGGGCGTCCGGTGCCGCGATAGATCCACCATGCGGCGCGGGCGTCCGGGGCGGCGTCCCCCGCGCCGGCGGGCATGGGCGCGTCACGAGGGTAAGGGACCTCGGGCGGCTCGTCAGCGGCCATCGACGATGTCCCCTTCTGGTGTGACTATGGGTTGCTGCGATGGATGGTCGAACTCGGGCAGAACCGGTGAGGGCCACCTTAGATCGAGCATCCCCTTCGGGGCGGCCGTTCGCAAGAGCTTGTTGGGCCACGGCGTTGTGACCCTTAATCAGTCACGTCGCGTCAACCGTCACATCCGGGAAGCAGGGGCCCGAAGTGCACTGGAATCGTCCAGGAAGTGATTCGGGTCATCCCATAGGAGGGTTAGTTCCAGAGCGGAGCCATCATTATGGTCATCGGACGGCGCGTTTCCCCGGAGCCGTCTGATGTCGGTCGGCAGGGTCCTGATGTCGGGACGATCGACGACCTGCCGCACCGCCTCCCGCATTTCCGGGGCGGGCGGATCCGCCCTGTGCCAGAGCACCACGGGCACCCCGGCCCGCAGCGCCTTCCAGAGTTCGCTGCGGCCGGGCTCGCGATCGGGCGGACCGCTCAGCACGCACGCGACGATCTCGCGGCGGCTCAGCAGCCGGTCGCCCATCGGACGCGGATGCGCGGGCTCCCCCGGGGCGGCCCAGTAGGTGAGCCCGTCGACGGCGTCGACGAGCACCTGCCAGCGCTGGCGCCATGCACGGTGGAAGCCGAACGCGCGCAGCCGCTCCTGGCTCCGGACGAGGATCTCGTACTCCGCGCCGAGCGGCGGGGGATCCGGCATCTCCAGGGCGTCGCGCGTCCACTGGTCCACATCGAGATTGATCATGTCGAGCGGCAGCACGAACTCCAGCACCAGCGAGTCGTCGAGCTCGTAGGCCCAGCCGCGCTCGGCCTCGTGGATCAGGGCGCCGACGCGCTCGCGCACCGAACTCATGGTGACGACCTCGTCCTCTCCCGGCTCGGGGCGCCACTCGAGCGGATGTATCTGCCGCCAGTGCGACAGCCGGAACACGACCTCGTCCTCGACGAGATCCGGGAGCGGTTCGAGCTGGATGATGAGGTAGATGGGCTTGTCGGCGCGCGTCGAGAGCACCCCGGAACGGTCGCGCATGCGGTCGAGGTAATCGGCCTGGGCGACGTCGCCCGCGCCGCGCAACTGCTCGGTCTGCCGGGCGAGCCAATCACGCAGCCTTTTGAGCCGCCACGCCTCCTCGGTCCCCGCACTTCCGGCCGTCTGCCTTGTCTGCATGGTCTGCAGCAGCATCGCGACGAAAATGAGGTGCGGCGAGGGTTTCCCGGGCGCCGTGTTGTGGTCGAGGAGCGCCGAGAACGCGTCCCAGGCGTCGGTGAGCCTGAACGGCACGGTGGCGATGCCGTTTCCGGTGGCGGCCACGTAAAGGCGGGTGAGGGAGGGGATCCGCAGACCGGTGAGCAGATCCTCGATCTGGGTCTCGACGACCGGCTCCAGGTGGGCGCGGACCGGGCTCAGCATGCGCTTCAGGTGGGCCACGGCCGCCGTCGGGCCGGCCACGAACTCGATCGCGCGGATCAGCAGCTGGAGCCCGTCGGGTATTTCCCGGCAGGCGAGCACGAGGTGGTAGAGGTAATACCTCGGCTGCGGCAGATCCGGCAGCAGCACCGGTGCGCGCACGTGCTCGCTGATGTAATGCAGGACGATGGAGCGGGCGGTGGCCTCCCGCATATCCGGTATGTCCAAGAGCAGCGCGACGATGTCGGCGGTGGTCTGCTCAGCGAGGACCTGCTCCTGCGCGTGCCCCAGCGACAGCGAGGCCGACGGCACCAGGGCGGGCCACCTCGACTCCTCGTCGGCCATGCGCCGTCACCGCCTCCCCGCCCCCGTCCGTTCCGCCAGTCAATGTAGGCCGCGACCGCCCGGTCGTTCTGCGTCGCCGGACACAATGGGATTTACCACATCGCCGCAAGAGGCGCCCATTCGCCGGAGCGGCCGGCCGGAACCCTACTTGCCGGAGTGTGCACCATGCGTGCACCCTTGGGGGCAATCCAATCGTTCAAGGGGCATCAGAGGTCATGCGGAACGGCTCCGGCGAAGCGGGGACAGGCTGGACCCCGACCGGTCATTGCACGCTCTTCGTCTGCGACATCATCAGTTTCGGCAAACGCCCTGACCACGTGCAAAGCCATCTGCGAACCGTCTTATACGAGGCCCTCCGGAGCTGTTTCGAGGCGTCGGGCATCCCCCTCGAAGGCTGTTACCAGGAGGACCGCGGCGACGGTGTCATCGTCGTGCTGCCGCCGTCCTACGACCCGTCCCGCCTCGCCCATCCGCTGCCCGACCACCTGCGCGGCGCCCTGCGCCGGCACAACGAACTGGCCGCCGAACACGCCCGGATGCGGCTGCGGATCGCGCTGCACAGCGGGCCGCTCGAATCGGACGCCAAGGGGATCGTCGGCACCTCCGTCAACCACGTCAACCGGCTCCTGGACGCGCCGTCCTTCAAGGAGGCGCTCGCCGCGGTGCCGGCCGACCTGGGGGTGCTGGCGTCCGAAGAGTTCTACCGCGAGGTGATCCGGGAGGGCCGCGGCGCCATCGACCCCACGGAGTTCCGGCCGATCGACGTGCGCCTCAAGGAGACCGAGACCACCGCCTGGCTCAGCGTCCGCACCCCGCGACCGCCGGAGGCCGCGGAGGACGCCGCCGGCGCGCCCGCCCGGGTGGGGCCGCTTCCGGCCAGCGGGACCGTGCCGCCTGCCCCCGGCCTCGGCGCGCACACCACGCCGGACCAGGCGGACGCCACCGCTCTGCCCGCCCTCTTCGAGATCGTCGAGCGGCTCATGGACATCCCGCTGCTGACGACGGCCGAGGGCCGCCAGCAGATCCTGGACGCCCTGCGCAAAGAGATCGCGATCCGGGTGCCGCGCCGCGCGCAGCCCCATCTGGACGTCCATTCGATCGTCCGGACGTGCCTGGAGTTCCCCGGCGGGCTCCAGGAGTTCCTCGCGCTGGTCCACGCCTACGCCGGTGAGTCGTCGCAGGTCCAAGCGCTGGACGACACGGTCGCGAGGCTGACCGGGCGGGCCCCCTGAGGTCGGCCGCGCGAGCCTTCTCCGCCGAAGGTCACCAGGTCACGGGCAGCTCCAGGGGGCCGTGGAAGAGGGAGTCCGCCCGCCACTGGACGGCCTCCGGGGGCACCGCCAGGCGCAGGTCGGGGAAGCGCCGCACCAGGGCGGCGAGAGCCGTCCGCATCTCGGTCCTGGCGAGCTGGGCGCCGATGCAGAAGTGGGGGCCGTGGCCGAACGTCAGGTGCTTGTTGTCGGTGCGGCCGAGGTCCGTCACCTCCGGATCGGGGAACAGTACCGGGTCGTGGTTGGCCGCGAGCGCCGACACCGCGACCGTGCTGCCGGCGGGGATCGGCACCCCGCCGATCTCCACGTCCCGGAGGGCCAGGCGCGGGGTGCCGACCGGCACCGACGGCACCGTCCGCAGCAGCTCCTCCACCGCCGGGGCCACCAGCTCCGGATCGCGGTGCAGCGCGGCGTACAGCTCTGGGCGCGCCAGCAGGGCGTACACGCATCGGGCGAGCTGGTTCATCGTGGGCCCGTGCCCGGCGATCAGGAGCGTGATCGCGAGCCTGACCAGCTCCGCCTCGGTGATCCGCTCCCCTCGGTCGGACATCGTCAGCAGTTCGCTGACCAGGTCGCCGGCCGGTTCGGCGCGTCTGGCCGCGACCAGGTCGACGAAGTAGCGCTGGATCGCGGCCCGGGCCTGGTCGATCTCCTCCGGGGAGGGGCCGCGCAGCGCCATGATCGTCTCGGCCCAGCCGCGGAAGGAGTCGCGGTCCTCCCGCCGCACGCCGAGCAGCTCGCAGATGTCGGTGAGCGGCAGCGGCGCGCACAGCGCGTGGACCAGGTCGGCGGGCGGCCCGCCCGCGGCCATCTCGTCCAGTAGTCCGTCGACGACCTGCGCGATGCCCGCCCGCATGGCCTCGACGCGGCGGCGGTTGAACGCCTGGGCGACCGCCCTCCGGAGCCGGGTGTGCTCCGGCGGGTCCATCTCGAACAGGACCCTGCTGGAGCCGACCGGCTCCCGCGGCTGCGCGGGCGCGCGGGGCAGGAACGTCGCGGCGCTGCTGAAGGCCGGGTCGCACAGCACATGCTGCGCCTCGGCCGCCCGGGTCACCACGTACCCGACGTCGCCCGACAGCATCCGCACGCGGGCGGCCGGGCCGGGCGTGCGTATGTCGTTGATCGGCGGCGGCCGGTCGCCGGCCTCCTCCCGACCGGTCGGCTCGTTCATCGCTCCTCCCGTCCGGTCCCGGACGCCCCGGGTGCCTGGTCGTCCTCGGCCTGGCCCGCGTGGTAGGCGCTGATGCGCGTGCGGGTCGCGCGGACCTTGGCGTCCAGGCCGCGGAGCGCGGCGGCGAGGGCCCGGTGCTCCGGGGAGGCGAGGAAGCCCTCGTGGGCGTCCTCGTCGGTCCAGTCGCTGATCAGGTGGTAGGTGCCGGGGTCGGCGAGGTCACGCGAGAGCGACTGGGCGACGTGCCCGGGGTGGCGGGCGGCGACGGCCGCCATCTGGCACCAGGTCCGCTCGAACTCCGTGCCGCGCGCCTCGTCCACGCTGATCTCCAGCAGCAGCCGGTACGTCGCCTGCGGCCGGTCGTCGGACCAGTGGTAGAACTCCTCGGCCTGCGCCTGGCGCATGGCCGGACGGTCCCTGTCGTACGGGACGAGCAGCGTGGCGAGCCTGGCGTTGATGTCGAGGAACCCGGGGTCGTCGCCGGCGGCGTACAGGGCCTTCTCGAAGGAGGCGTCCCCCTCGACCAGGTGGATGTACAGGTCGTGGAAGGTCAGCAGCGTGCGGCGCGTGACGCCGATGCGGCGGGGCAGGTCGGTGCGGTCGTGCTCGCGGAACACCGCCGCGACGGCGTCCCGGTCACCGGGCGCGATCTTCCGGATCATGACCGCCCGGTGGGTCGGGGGCGGGGCCTGGGGAAGCATGCTCGTCCTCCTTGACATCGGGATCGGCGGGCCCGGGTCACCGGCGCCCGGTCACGCGGCCTCCATGGGGCGGCATTCCAGAACGGTCCAGTGCCCCTCCCGGGGGCGGCCGACCAGCGCGAAACCGCACCGCGCGAGCAGCCGCCGCCACTCCCCCGGCGTCCGCTCCCGGCCGCCGAACAGCACGAGCATGTCGAGGTCGAGGAACTTGGCGTGGTCCCAACGGTTCCCCTCCGCCACAACGTGCTCGACGATGAACAGCCGCGCGTCGCGGCGCTCTCCGATCGCCTCGCGGACGGCGGTCAGCAGCTCGGCGGCCCGCTCGTCCGGCCAGTTGTGCAGGACGGCCTTGAGCACGTAGGCGTCGCAGTCGTCCGGCAGCGGGTCGGTGAGGAAGTCGCCGGCGATGCGGGTGACGCGCTCGGCGACCCCCTCGGCGTCGAGCACCTCAGCCGCGGCCTTGACGGCGGACGGACGTTCGAACAGCACGCCCGCCGCGTCCGGGGCACGCCGCAGCGCCGCCGCGAGGAAGTGGCCCTGCCCGCCGCCGATGTCGGCGATCCGGCCGAACCGCTCGGGCCCGACGACGTCCAGGTGCCGATCGGTCTCCCAGCGGCCCAGCGTGGTCATGGTGTGGTCGAAGCGGTCGCCGTCCTCGGGGTTCTCCTCGAAGTAGCGCCAGATGTCGGTGCCCAGCGTCGGGACCGTCGCCGGCTCGCCGGTGCGGATGCTGTGCGCCAGCGCGCCGAACGGCTTCGTCACGAACGGCCGTGCGCTGTGCAGGACCAGAGGCAGCAGGCTGTAGGGGTCGTCGGCGCGGAGGGCGTCGCCCACCGGGGTGCCGGCGAACCGCCCGTCCGGCCGTTCCTCCAGAATCCCGACGGAGGCGGCGCAGCGCAGCAGGCGGTAGAGCGCGTCCGGCACGGCGCCGGTGGCCTCGGCCAGCTCGGTGACGGAGCGCGGCCCGGACGCGGTCAGATCCGCCACGCCCAGTTCGGCCAGGGTGCTCACCACCGCGGCCAGCCGCATCCCGCACGTCAGGTACAGCAGGCGCCGCGCGTGGAGGTCGCCGGGCCCGTACCCGTCGGGGCCGTCATCGCCGGAGGCCTTGCGCGCGCGTTCCTCCAGGACCGCCTTGATGTGCGCCATCTGCTCGACGGTGCCGCGGTTGATGCGGTCGCGCATCGCGCCCTCGCCGATCGGAGAGTCCGGCTTCATCGCGAACTCCTGCGTCCACCGCATCAGCACGCCCGCCGCCTGCTCGCGGTACTCCCAGCAGATGTTCATGAACGCGAACGGCCCGGTCTCCACCCGGTGGGCGCGGACGGTGCGGGTCTCGGGGTCGGGGACGCGCCGCGACACCCACGACCAGACGTTGCCCTGCTCGTCCGGGTGGGTGGTGAGCCGGAACACCACCGAGGGGCCGTCCCTCTCGACGATCTCCACTGCGGCGTACTCGGTGAACAGGTCCGGCCACCCGGCCACGTCGTTGGTGTGCTCCCACACCAGCTCCATGGGCGCGTCCACCAGGATCTGGTTGTCGGTGCGCGCGGTCATCGCCGGGCCTCCCCGTCCCCGGCCGCGGCCTGATTGAGGCAGCGGAGCATCTCGGCGGGGGTCGCGAGGTCGAACAGCCGGTCCTCGTCGAGTTCCAGGCCGAAGCGCTCGGCCATCCGCGCGGAGACCTCCATCATCGCGACGGAGTCGTAGCCGAGGTCGGTGAACGCGCGGTCGGCGATGTCGCCGCCGAGATCGACGCCGTCGTCCTCGCCCGCGCACGCGCGCAGGACGGTCACCAGATCGGTCAGGGTTATCGGTCCGTCTTGGGCCATGTCAGCTCCAGGGGTCAGGTTCCGGGAAGGGCGCGGGTGGCTCGTTCATCGCGTGGTTCGGCCGCCGGTGGGGTTTCGCGCGGGCAGGCGGCCAGGACGAGAGCGCTGTTGAACCCGCCCTCGCCGCGCGCCAGGATCAGCGCGTGGTCGATGCGGGCGGGCCGGGGGCGCCCGGTGACCAGGTCGAGTCCGTAGGACGGATCGGGACGGACGTCGGCGGTCGGCGGGATCATCCCGTCGCGCATGGCCAGCAGGCAGGTCGCGACGTCGACGGCGGCGCCGCCCGCCGACATGCGTCCGGTCATCGCCTTGGGCGCGGTCACCGGCACACCGCCGGCGCCGAACAGCCCGGTGAGCGCCTCGGCCTCGGCACGGTCGCGCATCGTGCCGCCCGCGGCGTCCGCGAACACCACGTCGATCCGCTCGGGGGCGAGGCCGGCGTCGGCGAGCGCGAGCGCGGCGGCGTTGCGCAGCGTCGCCGGGCGGCTCGATCCGGGCGGCGGGTCCATCGTCGCGGCGTATCCGGCGACCCGTCCGTACCGGTGGCGGGCGCCGCGGGCGCGGGCACGGCCCTCGCGTTCCAGGACGAGGATCGCGCCGCCCTCGGCGAGCACGTGCCCGGAGGCGTCGGCGGCGAAGGGGCGGTAGGCGGTCGCCGGGTCGTCGCCGGCGGACAGCTGCGGAGCGGTCGGCGCGTCGCGGCCGGCCGACATCGCGGTCACCCCCCACGAGCAGACCGGGGCCTCGAACCCCCCGGTCAGCACGCCGTCGGCGCCCTTGCGCAGCACACGGCACGCCTGCCCGATCGCGTCCAGCCCCCCGGCCTGGCCGCTGACCAGGACGCCGCAGGGGCCGCGCAGCCCGTGCCGGATGGAGATCTGACCGGTGTTGACCGCGTAGAACCAGGCGTACGACTGGTACGCGCTCACCTTCTTCGGCCCCATCGACCACAGCTTGCGGAGCTCGTTCTCGCCGAACTCGAACCCGCCGGCGGAGTTGGCCAGCACGACGCCGTACCGCAGCGACTCCTCGGGGGACGGCGACAGCCCGGCATCGGTGATCGCCCATTCGGCGGCGGTCAGCGCCAGCTGGGTGAGGCGGTCGGTCTGCGGCAGCAGCCGTCCCGGGAGGTGGTCGCGCGGGACGAATCCGGGGACCTCGCCGGCGAGCCGGGCCGGGTAGCCGCTCGGGTCGAACCGGGTGATGGGCCCGATCGCGATGCGGCCGGTCAGCGTCGCCTCCCAGTGCCGCTCGGCGCCGAGGCCGCTCGGCGACACCACGCCGATCCCGGTGATGACCGCCCGGTCGTCCTCGGCGGCCGCCGCGGCGCCGGTCATCCCGGCCACCGTCCCGGGGCGCTGAGCACCATCGCGCTCTGGAAACCGCCGAACCCGCTGCCGACCGTGAGCACCGTGTCGACCCGCTGCTCGCGCGCCGTCACCGGAACGTAGTCCAGGTCGCATTCGGGATCGCGATGCCGGAGGTTCGCGGTGGGCGGGACGAGGTCGTGCTCGATCGCCAGCGCGCTCGCCGCCACCTCGATCGCGCCGATCGCGCCCAGCGAGTGCCCCACCACCGACTTGATGGAGCTGACCGGGAGCCGGTAGGCGTGCTCGGGACCGAGCGCGAGTTTGAAGGCGGCCGTCTCGTGCCGGTCGTTCTGCCTGGTGCCGGACCCGTGCGCGTTGACGTAGTCGACGCCCTCCGCGGGGACGCGCGCCTCGTCCAGCGCCGTTCTGATCGCCGCCGCCATCTCGGCCCCGTCGGGCCGCAGCCCGGTCATGTGGTAGGCGTTGCTCCGGGACGCGAACCCGCGGATCTCCGCGTGCACGTGCGCCCCCCGCGCACGGGCCGCCGCGGCGTCCTCCAGCACCAGCATCGCCGCGCCCTCGCCGAGCACGAACCCCGCCCGGGTGGCGTCGAACGGTCGGCAGGCCCGTTCGGGGTCGTCGTTGTCCGGGGACGTCGCCCGGATCGCGTCGAAGCAGGCCACCGTGATCGGGGAGATGGGGGCCTCGCACGCCCCCGCCAGCACCACGTCCGCGGCGCCGTCGCGGATGATCTCCACACCGTGCGCGACGGCGTCCAGTCCGGAGGTGCAGCCGGTCGACACCACGCAGGCGGGCCCCTCGGCGCCGACGTCCCAGGCGACCTCGCGGACCAGGGACGCCGGGACGAGGTAGTCGGGCAGGTGCGGCGAGCCGTAGGACGGATCGACCACCGGGAGGCGGCCGCTGTCGCTGACCACGCTGTACTCGCGTTCGAGCGAGACGGTGCAGCCGACCGCGCTGCCGACGACCACGCCGGTGCGGGCCGGGTCGAGGTCGCCGGACCGCAGGCCGCAGGCGGCCAGGGCCTCCCGGGCGGTGACGAGGGCGAACTGGGCGGCGCGGTCCATCCGGCGCCGCTGCCGGGGCGTCAGCCCGTGCCTTCCGGCGTCGAAGTCGATCTCCGCCGCCATCTGGGACCGGTACGGCCCCGGATCGAACACGGTGATCCTGCGGAAGGTGGGCTTGCCGCCGGTGACGGTCTCCCAGAAGCCGCCCGCGCCCGGGGCGCCCGGCGTCAGGACCCCGATCCCGGTGATCGCCACGGGGCGGGCCGGCCCCCCGCTCATGCCGGCTCCCGCGTGCCCACGGCGGCGGACGGAGGCATGTCCACCGCCGGCGGCGGCCCGTCGCCGGCCGGCTCGGCGGTCTCCACATGTCCCATGTCGGGGCTCGGGGCCAGCGGCCCGAGAAACAGCACGGCCGTCGCCGGCCGGTCGCTCCGGTTCTCGTAGCCGTGCCGGGCGCCGCGACGGATCAGCACCGCTTCCCTGGCGTCCACGACCTGCTCGACACCGTTGACGGCGAGAACCAGCCACCCCTCGGAGACGTAGACGTGCTCATCCGTGTACGGGTGGTAATGCTCGCTGACGCGCTCCCCCGGCTGGAGTTCGAGCAGCGCCATGAGGCCCGCCGTCGTCCGGGCCGTGCCGGGCGACAGGAGCATGCGGATGCTGCCGCCGAGCCGGTGGTTCGGTTCGACCTCGCGGGCGCCGACCTTGACGGCTTCGAGCGCGTTCACGTTCCCTCGCCCCGCTTGGCGGCCGGTGCCGGACCGGCGTGAACGGGCGGAGCGGCCGACCCGGCCCGCGTCCGGTCGCGGGCGGGCGCGTCGCGCACCTCGAAGGCGTGCGTCGCGAAGGGCATGGGGGTGCGGGCCATAGGGGGTTTCGTCCTTCCTGGCTGGCGGCGGCCTCCCTCGCCCTGCTCGGCAGCCGAGGGTGGCCGGTACGCCTCTGGAGATCGATGTCGAGCGTCGTGTCGGGGCCCTCCCGCCCAGGGGAAGCACGTGCGCTCGATCCGGGCTCGCTCCTTTCAGGGAACCGCGCGGACTCTCTTCTTTATAGCCAATAGCGAACGATCAATGGCAGGCCATAGGTAGATTGTTGCGAGATCCTCGGAGCACAGTTCTTCTGAAATCCGGACCGAGCGCGCCATCAAGACACCCCACCCCCGAAAGGGGTTCGATGTGAGTCATTTGCGCCACATGTCCGGGCTGCACAACTCGCCAGATGAGCCAGCCACGCCGGTTATGCGACCGAGGGCGCCCCGCTCGCCATGACGACGATCATCGGCTCTGACCTGCTGAGAGCATCCAGGGTGGCGCACAGGGCACGGTCGAGGCACCGAGTCGACGCAGGCACCTTTTCGTACCCCACGGCATTAGCGAGAAGAAGATGTCGAGCGGTCAGGAAGTCAAAGAGAGAGCATTCCAGGCGTGACCATAAACGACCTCGCCTGCAATGACGAAGTGCTTTGAATCCACACCCCAGGCCGTTGCCAGTAGCAGGCAGCCGACACCGACCCACCCGCTCCTCGCCCTCAGACCAATTCGCCGCGAGTGCACTGGGCCGCGCCATAAGGGCACGCGCTCATGCGGCCGCGACCCCGCGCCCACGATGAGCGGATCCCGCGGCCGAGGCGGATGCGTCCGAACGCGCGCCTCGGGGACCGTTCCACAGCCGGGGCTCCCCGCCCGCCGTGACACGGAGACGGCTCGCTGATATGAGTGATCCACACGACGCGCGACGGTGCCGCCCCTAGAGTGATCTTGGGCGGCAGTCATGACGATCGAGGGGCCGGAAATGACCGAGGACCAGGTGGACCTGAATACCGAGATCCCCCATTCCGCCCGGGTCTACGACTACATTCTCGGTGGCAAGGACAACTATCCGGCGGACCGTGAGGCCGCGACGAACATCGTCGCCGACTGGCCCCACCTGCCGAGGTCCATGCGGGCCAACCGGAATTTCATGGCGCGAATGGCCCGTCGGCTCACCGCCGAGTTCGGCATCCGGCAGTTCCTGGACATCGGCACCGGGCTGCCCACCGCGCCCAACCTGCACGAGGTGGCCCAGTCCGTCGCGCCGGACTCGCGAATCGTCTACGTCGACAACGACCCGATCGTTCTGGTGCACGCCCGCGCCCTTCTCACGAGCACGCCGGAAGGCCGCACCACCTACCTGGACGCCGACTTCCTCGACCCCGACGCGATCCTGGGCTCCGGCCACCTGCGCGACACCCTCGACCTGAGCCGGCCCGTGGCGCTGAGCCTGATCGCGATCGTGCACTTCATCCCGGACGACGCCGAGGTGCAGCGGATCATCGACCGCCTCATGGAGCCGCTGGCCCCGGGCAGCATGCTGGCCGTGTCGACCTGCACCGCCGACAGCGCCCCGGACGAGGTGGCCGCGGGCGTCGCCGCCTACAACGCCAACGGCATCCCGCTGGTGGCGCGCACGAAGCCCGAGGTGGAGCGCTTCTTCCACGGCCTGGAGATCCTCGATCCGGGCATCGTGCTCGTCAACCACTGGCACCCCGACCGCGAGGCGTCCGAAGACCCGGACGCCCACGTCCACATGTACGGCGGCATAGGCCGCAAACGCCAGGCGGCCGCCGAGGCGGGGTCAGTGCGGGACCACTGAGCGCTTCAGAGGTCCGTGACGGCCCTCGATCAGGCAGAAGACCAATCGCTCTCCGGCTTCCCAGTTCGTCCCGTCGGGGGCGATGAAGTTGATGTCAGTGGAGTCGAGGACATCGGCGGGCGGTTTCGCCCCCCAAGCCTTGCGGAAGATCTTGCCGCAGCGTTCGAGCACCCCCTTCTCCATCCGTTCGTCCCCCGGGTAGTCGTCGCCCTGCAGCGTGTAGACGCCGAGCACCTCGAATTCATGTTCCTCAGTACAGGCGATGAGGGGCTGGTCGCCGTGGGCGTCCCACTTCTTGATGCAGTCACCCGGCGCCAGTTCGGGGGTGTATCGAGTTGTCGTTTCCATGGTCTGGTGGAGAGGGGCCGGCAGCAGCCCTGACCCCTTGTAGACCATGACGCATGTCGCGACCCGCTTTCCGTCGGCCCACGCTTCCTGATCCGGGGGCGCGACATAGAGCGTCAGATCGGGGCCGTACCGGCTTCTATCCAGAAACTCGGTCCGCTCACGGCAAACGGTCCGCGCCCGGTCGGTCATCTCCTTCTCTCCTGGGTACGGGGTGTCCGGGAGCTGCCCCTCGGCACCGACCTCTCCCTGATGACGCGTGGTACAGAGCGAACGCCGCGCGTACATACCGGTGGCGGTCTCTTCGAACTCGCCGAAGCACTCACCGGGGCGCATGTCGGTGACCGCCACCTTTCCGTCCTTGCGTGCGGACGGTCCGCTCGTGTCCAGGGGCAGCAAGGCGAGCGCAAGGGCGACGGCGGCGGCCCAGGCTAGGGAGGCGGCCAGTCCGCCGATGGCGAGTCCCTTGCCCCTCTCGTCGCGGCGGGTGGTCTGGACGAGCGCGGCGATGACGAAGCCGACCGCGAACGGGATCAGGCCGAGCAGCCCCGTGACCAGCGCGATGACCGCGAACCGGTTCGTCCGGCGCGGTGCGGGGGCGGGCAGGGGCGGAGCGGGCGCGGGGGCGGACGGGAGAGCCGGGGGCTCGGCGGCGTCGGGCGGGGCCCAGGCGGGGGACGGCGCCGGGTCGTTCGGGACGTCGTCAGAGGGAGGTGGCGTGGTCACGGCGGAACCGTAGAACCAGAAATCCCAATGAAACCGGCATTTCAGGCAGTCGTCGCCGAGTCGTGATCATGAAGGCCGGGACCCGTCAGGTGGTGGCCAGGGTGGGGGCGCCCGGTCCGGAGAGATCGTTCGACGCCGCGCGGCGGCCGGACATCGCCAGGAGCAGGGAGAGCGCGGTTCCGCTCACTTCCGGGCCGTCTCCGACCGAGAGGCCGGCGTCCGTCGCCGTGAAGCGGAAACGGGCCGTCAACTCTTTGGCTCCGCCGAAGGATGCCGGTGTGCGGGCCTGGTAGCGGAGCGATCTGACGACGGCCTCCAGCGGGTAGGCGTGGACGATGCCCAGGGGCCGGCGGATGTCCTCGCCGTGGACGACCTCTTCCACCAGCCGGCTGTCGAGCGACCCCGGAGGGGTGGACATCCGTGAGGCCACCTGGCGGAACCGCTCCAGCGTCTCCTGGGGTGAGGCGCCACGCTCGCGCTCCACCCCCTGCGTGTTCTGCCGGTCGAAGTCGAACCGCGCCTGAGCGAGGCGGAGGACGAACCCGAGGCGGGTCGTGCGGGCCGTGTCGACCAGGTGCGCGACCACGTCGTGCACCGTCCACCCGTCGCAGAGCGAGGGTTCCTCCCACCGCTCGCCGTCGAGGTGCGAGAGGTCGTCGATCAGCGCCGCACGCTCCGCGTGCACCATCGGCCAAACATCGTTCTTCACGGTTCTCTCCTTCGGAGACCATCGGGTCCGGAGTGAGGACCCGCGGCACGGCGAGAACTCATCGCCGGAGGCGCGCGTCGCTGGATCGGCCCGTGGCCTGCGGCTTTGCAGGCGGTCCGCGCGGGGCAGGGCAGGGATGTGGCGCTTGACACACCGGATCGGACCCGCCTAACCTCCCGTCAACCGACAGGCACAGACGAAGACACCCCTGTCAGTGGTCTTCGTCTGTGCCTTTGTCATTCCCGGACCGCTGGCAAGGGTTTCAACCCCCCGAAAGGCGGCGGGCATGAACGACGGCCCTGCGAGCAAGAGAACGGCGGTCATCCGCAGCGCGGCGGACGCGGCCGGCCTCATCGACACCCTCACGAGCCTGCGCGGCCGGGCGAACTGGATCTGGTTCCTCGCCCTGTCGGGGCTGTTCCTGGACGCCTACTCCAACGCGGCGCTGGGCGCGGGGCTGTCCCCCATGGTCGCGCAGCTGGACCTGTCGCCCACGCAGGTCAGCGTGCTCACCGCGATGGCCCCGGCCATCGCGATCGTCTCCAATCCGTTCGGCGGCTGGCTCGCCGCCCGGATCGGCCGGATCAGGCCCCTGCTGATGACGAAGGTCATCTTCGGGGTCGGCGCGATCCTGACCGCGGTCGGTTCGGACTTCCAGACCGTCTTCGCCGGACGGGCCCTGGTGGGCGTCGCCTACGGCATCGACTTCGCCGTGGCGATGGCGCTGCTCGCCGAGTACACCCCGTCCTCGCTCAAGGGCCGGCTCAACTTCTGGCAGGGCGCCTGGTACGTGGCGACGACCACCAACCTCGCGCTCACGCTGCTGTTCTACAAGCTCGACGTCGGCTCCGACATCTGGCGGTGGTCGGTGGGCTCGGCGGTCGTCTTCGCGACGGCGCTGTTCCTCCTCCAGCTGGCCTTCCTGGTGGAGAGCCCGACCTGGCTGGCGTCCAAGGGCCGGCTGCGGGAGTCCGCGGCGAACCTGCGCCGCCTGTACGGGGTAGAGGCGCAGGAGGGCCCGCTGGCCACCCCGCAGGCCCGGGAGGCGCGCCACCAGGTCGGCATCCGGGACGCGGGGGTGCTGTTCCGCGGCGCGTACCTGCCCCGGACGGTGTTGTCCACGGTGATCTCCCTGACCCAGTCCATGCAGTACTTCGCCGTCGGCTGGTACCTGCCGGTGATCAGCCTGGAGCTGTTCGGCAAGGAGTTCGAGAAGGCGACCGCGGGCTCCATGGCGTTCAACGCGGTCGGCATCGCCGGCGGGTGCCTGTCGGCCTATTTCGGCCGCCGGCTCGGGCTGCGCGTCAGCTCGGCGGCCGGGTACGCCGTGGTGTTCGTGGCGCTGCTGGTCATGGGGGCGACCTTCAAGCAGCTCCCGATCGCGCTGGCCGCGACACTGCCGGTGCTGTTCATCTTCTTCCACTCCGCGGGTCCCGGCCCCAACGGCAAGTCGATCGCCGCGCTGTCGTACCGCAGCGACATCCGCACCCTCGGCACCGGCGTGACCGGGATGCTCGGCAGCTTCGGCTCGGTCGCCGGCCTGTACGTGTTCCCGCAGCTCCAGGCGGCTTTCGGGGTCGGAACCAGCCTGATGGTGCTGTCGGCGGTGCCGCTGCTCGGCCTGGTCACCTGCGTGATCGTCAAGTGGGACCCGACGCGCGTCGCGGTGAACCTGGAAGAGGAGCCGGTCCGGCTGGAGCGCCGCGAGACGGTGCCGGTCTGAGAGCGGTGCCCGTCTTAGCGCGGTGCCCGTCTAAGAGCAGTGCCCGTCTAAGCGCAGTGCCGGTCCGGACGCGCTGAGGAGAGGAATGTTTCGCAGATGATCAGAGAACGCCGGCGCGGCGTGCTGAGCATCGACGAGGGCACCACCGGGACCCGCGCCGCCGTCGTCCTCGACGACGGCGGCGCGGTACCGGCCGCGTACCTGCCGATCTCGGTGCGCTCCCCCGACCACCTGCGCGTGGAGCAGGACGGGGCGGAGATCTGGGAGAACACCGTCCGGGTCTGCCGGACGGCCCTGGAGCGGGCGGCCGCGGACCGGGTGGAGATCGCGGGGGTGTCGATCTCCACGCAGCGCGCGACCGTGCTGCTGTGGGACGCGGTGACCGGTGAGCCGCTGAGTCCCGCCGTCGTGTGGCAGGACCGCCGCTACGCCGGACGGCTGCGGGAGTGGGAGCCGGACTGGGACGAGCGTCTCGCCGAGTGCACCGGCCGGCCGGTCGGGTCCCGTGCCCCGCTGCTGTGGGCGGCGGAGGAGATCGCCCGCAACGCGGAGGCGCGGCGGGCGCACGAGCGGGGCCGGCTGGTGTTCGGGTCGATCGACACCTGGCTGGTCTGGAAGCTCACCCGCGGGGCCCGGCACGTCATGTCCGCGACGAACGCCGTCGCCGCCGGCGCCTACGACCTGAGGACCGGCGCCTGGTACCGGCCGTGGGCGGACTTCCTCGGCTGCCCGCCCGACATCCTGCCGTCCGTCGTGGACGAGGACGGGGACTTCGGCTCCACCGACCCGGCCGTCCTGGGGGTGCGGCTGCCGATCCTGTCGGTCATGGGCGACCAGCACGCGGCGATGGTCGCGCTCGGCGCGCACCGGCCCGGCCAGGCGATGTGCGTGCACGGGACGGGCACGTTCCTGGACGCCGTCGCGGGCGACCGGCCGCCCGGCCGCCGGGACCGGGTGCCCGGCGTGCTGACCCTGCTCGCCTGGCGCTCGCGCGGTGTGCCGCTGTTCAGCCTGGAGGGGTACGCCGCGACGACCGGCTCGGCGGTGCGCTGGCTCTGCGAGGAGATCGGGCTGTTCGAGTCGCCCCGGCACCTGGCCGAGCTGGCCCGCGAGCACTCCGGGCCGTCCCGCGTGCGGTTCGTGCCCGCGCTGGCGGGGCTGCGCACACCGGTCTGGGCCCCGGAGGCCACCGGGCTCCTCGCCGGGTTGAGCCTGTCCACCACCCGGGCCGAGCTCGCCCGCGGCGTCCTCGACGGTTTCGCGCACTCGGTGTGCGACCTGCTCGAAGGCGTGGAGGAGGCCATGGGGCGGCCCGTCACCGACCTCGTCTGCGGCGGCGGCCTGGCCGGCAGCGACGCCCTGATGTCCGCCCAGGCCGACCTGATCGGGCGGCCGGTGCGCCGCGCCCTCGCCCATGAGACCGCCAGCCTGCGCGGCACCGCCTACCTCGGCGGCGTGCGCGCCGGACTGTGGCCCGACCTCGCCTCGGCCGTCGCCGGGCTCGGCACCGCCCCGGTGTTCGAGCCCGCGCTCGCCGACGGCGACCGCCGGGAGGCCCGCGCCGCGTGGCGCGACCTGCTGGCCCGCCATGTCCCCACCCACTCAACGAAGGAATCGACGTCGTGATCCGGCTTACCGAACGCAAGGCGAGGCCAGAGGCGAGGAACGCGGTCCGCCGCACCCCGCTGGCGCTGGACCGCGGCGCGCAGATCGAACGGCTCGCCGCCGAGCGGTTCGACGTGCTCGTCGTCGGCGGCGGCGTCACCGGCTCCTACACCGCGCTGGACGCCGTCAGCCGGGGGCTGAAGGTCGCCCTCGTGGAACGGGACGACTTCGCCTCGGGCACGTCCTCCAAGTCCTCGAAGATGGTGCACGGAGGCCTGCGCTACATCGAGCAGGGCAACCTTCCGCTGGTGCGGCGCTCGCTGCTGGAGCGGCAGCGGCTGCGCCGCAACGCCCCGCATCTGGTGCAGCGGCTCCCCTTCGTGTTCCCCGTGCTCACGCAGGACGGCGTGTTCGACCCGCGCATCGCCAAGGCGTTCGAGGGCCTGCTGTGGACCTATGACCTGGCGGGCGGCTGGCGCATCGGGCGGCTCCACCGGCGGCTCACCGCGCCGGAGGTCCTCGTCCGCGCGCCCCGGTTGCGCGCCGACCGCCTCCGCGGCGGCCTGCTCTACTACGACAGCCGCACCGACGACGCCCGTCTCACCCTGACCATCGCGCGGACCGCCGCGCACTTCGGCGCGGCCGTCCTCAACGGCGCCGCCTGCCGCGGCCTGGTCCGCGAGGGCGGGCGCGTGCGCGGCGCCACCGTCCATGTCGACGGCCGCGATATCGACGTGCGCGCCGGAGTGGTCGTCAACGCGACGGGGGTCTGGTCCGACACGCTCGACGCGCTGTCGGATCCCGGCCACCGGCCGCGCGTCCGACCCGCCAAGGGCGTGCACATCGTGGTGCCGTGGACCCGGCTGCCGATCGACGGGACCGTGACGGTGCCCGTTCCCGGCCGGGCGCGCCGCGCCACGTGCACCCGATGGGGCGACGTGGTGGTGGTCGGCACCACCGACACCGACTACGACGGGCCGCTGGACGAGGTGCTGTGCACGCGCGAGGAGATGCAGTACCTCCTCGACGGCGCCAACACCGCGTTCGACGCCGGACTGGGCGCGGACGACGTCGTCGGGTCGATCGCCGGGCTGCGGCCGCTCGTCGGCGGCAAGGAGGGCGCCACCCTCGACATGAGCCGCGACCACCAGATCACCACCGACGCCCACGGGCTGGTGACCGTGACCGGCGGGAAGCTCACCACCAGCCGCCACATGGGCGAGCTGGTCGTGGACGAGGCGCTGAAGGAGCTCGGCCGCAAGGCGCGCTGCCGCACCGTCCGCCTTCCGCTGCTGGGCGGGGCGGGCTACGACGCGGAGGCCACCTCGGCGACCGGGGGGCTGGGCGCGCACCTGGGCGAGCGGTACGGCACCGAGGCCCGCTTCGTCGCCGACCTCATCGCCGAGGACGCCTCGCTGGCCGAGCCGGTCATCGAGGGCGGCGGGCACCTGCGGGCCGAGGTCGTGTACGCGGCCCGGTGCGAGATGGCGCGGACCGTCGACGACGTGTTGTCGCGCCGCACCCGGATGCGGCTGTTCGCCCGTGACCTGTCGGTCAAGGCGGCCCCGGAGGTCGCGCGGCTGCTGCAGCGGGAGCTGGGGCTGTCCGACGAGGAGGCCGGGCGGCAGATCGAGGACTACGTCTCCGGCGTCGAGCGGGAGCGGACCGTACTGATGGAGGAACTCAGTTGATCAGCAGGCAGACCATCACCCACCCCTTCAACCGCGGCGACTACGTCGTGGGGGCGCCCACGCCGCCGCGCTGGGCCGCCGACTGCCCGCCCGGCGACGGCGAGGCGAGCCTGCAGGAGGGCGTGGTCCGGGTGCCCGAGGCGGTCGTCGCCGAGCTGCGCGCGGCCGCGGCCGCCGTGCACACCGCCCGGGACGAGGTGGTCCGGCGGACCCGCGACTGGTGGGCGGGCACGTCCATCGGCGAGACCGACGGCCGCCCGGCCACCCCCGAGGCGGTGGTCGTCGAGGCGGCCGACGAGGAGCAGGTGGCCGCCGTGGTCCGGATCTGCGCCGCGCACCGCGTCCCGCTGACGGTGTCGGCGGGGCGCAGCAACGTGCTCGGCGCGGCGCTGCCGGTGTCCGGCGGGGTCGTGCTCGACGTCTGCCGGCTCGACCGGATCCTGTCCTTCGACGCCGAATCGATGATCGTCGAGGTGCAGGCGGGGATGTTCGGCGACCTGTTCGAGCAGGAACTCCAGGAGGTCCACGGCGCCACCGCGGGGCACTGGCCGTCGGCGTTCGCGATCTCCACGGTCGGCGGCTGGGCGGCCTGCCGCGGGGCGGGCCAGCTCTCCACCCGGTACGGCAAGATCGAGGACATGGTCGTGGGGCTGGACGTGGTCCTGCCCGACGGATCGTCCGCGAGCTTCGGGACCCACCCCCGGGCGGCGGTCGGCCCCGACCTGCGGCAGTTGTTCATCGGCTCCGAGGGCACGCTCGGCGTGATCACCCGGCTGCGGCTGCGGACCCACCGGCTGCCCGCTTACGCGTCGGGCCTGGCGTACGGGTTCGCCACGTTCGCCGACGGGCTGGACGCCTGCCGCGAGATCCTCCAGCGCGGCGCGACCCCCGCGGTGCTGCGCCTGTACGACGCGCACGAGAGCGGCACCCATTTCGGCGAGCCGGACACCAGCCTGCTGCTGATCGCCGATGAGGGCGACCCGGTGCTGGTGGACGCGACGATGGCCGTGGCGAAGGAGGTCTGCGCGGCCCGCGCTCCGGTGACGCTGGACGGGGACGCGGTCCTGGCCCGCTGGCTCGACGAGCGGATGATCGTGGGCAAGTCGGGCGACGGGTTCGCCAAGGGGCCCGGCTTCGTCGCGGACACCTGCGAGATCGCGGCGCCGTGGTCGTCGCTCACGGCGCTCTACGACGAGGTGATCGCGGCGGTGGAGGCCGTTCCGGGGACGCTGCGCGCCTCCGCGCACCAGTCCCACGCCTACACCGACGGGGCCTGCCTGTACTTCTCCCTGCGCGGCGACGTGGAACGCTCCCGCCGGCGGGAGTGGTACCGGGCCGCCTGGGACGCCGCCAACGATGTGCTGATCCGGCACGGCGCCGCGATCAGCCACCACCACGGCGTGGGCCTGCTCCGATCGCCCTACGTGCGGCCCTCCCTGGGCAGCGGCTTCGGCACCCTGGCGGCGGTCAAACGAGCCCTCGACCCGAACGGGATCATGAACCCGGGGAAGCTGGGCCTGCCCGGATTCTCCGAGGACATCTGAGCGCACATAGGGTGATTTTGTGGGTCATCGTCCGAAACGTCCCGTGGACCGGCGGCTGCTCGCCGCGCTGGCCGAGCACCCGGTCATGGCTTCGATCGTCGGGGTCGCCATGGCCGAGCGGTTCGCCGCCCGGTCGGCGCCGCTCGGCATCCTGGCGTCCGTCCCGCTCGGCGAGCTGGAGGCCACGGTGGCGGCGACGGTCGCCGCACGCAAGATCGTCTTCGTGAACATGGACTCGACGCCCGGCCTCGGGCACGACCCGGGCGCCCTGACCTACCTCAAGGGGATCGGGGCGATCGGGGTCTGCTCCACCCGCGCGGCGATCATCGAGCGCGCGGGCGGGCTGGGCCTGCTGACCATGCAGAAGGTCTTCGTCACGGACCGGTCGAACCTGCACCGCAGCGTGCAGTCCATCGGCCGGTCCCACCCGGACCTCGTCCAGCTCATGCCCGCGGTCATGCTGCGCTACATCGAGCGCGAGGCCCGCGACCTCGGCGTGCCGTACCTGGCCGCCGGTTTCGTCCAGGAGGAGGCGGACGTCTCCGAGGCGCTCCGCCACGGCGCCGCGGGCGCGTGCACCTCCGACGACGCCCTGTGGGATCTGCGCCGGTCCGCCCTGCGCACGTCCTGATCGCTCTGCGCACGTCCTGACCGCTCTCCCCCGGCCGACGCGCCGGCCCGCCCACCCGTGCCGCCCCCGCGGCCGGGCGGGCCGGTCGCGTGTGCCCGCCCCGTAACGGAAGGACCCTCGATGAAGCCGGGGACCCCCGCTCCTCCCCCGCCGACCAGCACTCATAAGCCCGCCGACACCGCCCAGAGGAGGGACGGCCACCGGAGGACGAGGGCAGGAGCGGCGCTGGCGCCCGCCCTGTTCACCGTCCTGTGGAGCAGCGCTTTCGTGGCGGGCGTCCCCGGCGTCAGGGCGGCCCCGCCGCTGCTGCTGATGTTCGCGCGGTTCTCCGTCGCGGGGGCGCTGCTCGCCGCGTACGCCCTCGTCACGCGGGCCCGGTGGCCGCGTGGGCGGGCGCTGGCGCACGTCGCCGTCACGGGACTGCTCATCCAGGCGGTGCAGTTCGGCTGCTTCTACACGGCCCTCGCCCTGCACTACCCGGCGGCCGTGATCTCGCTCGTCCAGGGCCTCAACCCGGTGGTGATCGCGTTGGCGGCGCGGCTGCTGGGCGAGACCGTCACCCGGCGGCAGGCCCTGGGCTTCGCCCTCGGCGCTGCGGGCGTGGTGCTCGCGGTCGCCGACCGGGTGAGCCTGTCTGCCTGGGGCGTCCCGCTGTGCCTGGCGGGCCTGGGCGGGCTCAGCCTCGGCACCCTCTACCAGAAGCGTTTCGTCCCGGACATGGACATCCGGACCGGGACCGCCACGCAGGTCCTCGTGAGCGCGGCGGCCGTGGGCCCGCTCAGCCTGGCCCTGGAGAGCCCGCGCGTGTCGGACTGGACGGCGTTCGGAGGGTCGGTCGCGTGGATGGTGCTCGTCAACTCCATCGCGGCGTTCCTGCTGCTCAACTGGATGCTGTCGCGCTCGTCGGCGACCAGGGTGAGCACGGTGTTCTTCCTGACCCCGTCGGTGACGGCGGTGCTGGCCTGGCTGGTCACCGGTCAGGCGCTGGGCCCGCTGGTGATCGCCGGCCTCGGGCTCGGCGGCGCCGGAGTCCTGCTCGCCGCCGGGCGGGGACGATAATGGTCGTCCACCATCCGACGGAGGAACTGCAACGATGGCCGATGCCGGTCCCAAGCCGCGGTTGCGCGCGCCGGCCCGCCGGGCCCTGATCACGGCCGCGGCCGTGAAGGTCTTCGCGGCCAAGGGGTACCACGGCACGTCCCTCGGTGAGATCGCGGCGGCCGCCGGGGTGGCGAGGACGGTCCTGTACGACCACTTCCCGTCCAAGCGCGTGCTGCTTCTGGCGGTCATGCAGGAGGAGAACGCGTCACTGATCGAGTACGTAGGGGGCCGGATCAGGGCCTCCGGCACCGCCGAGGACCGGATGCGGTCCACGATCGAGGCCTACTTCAGCTTCGCCCAGAGCCGCCCCGACGCCCGGCGCCTGCTGTTCGACCGCACCGGGGAGGACGATCCGGAGGTCCAGATCGTCCGGCAGGGCATCCGCGAATCGCGGACCCGCGCGGTGACGGCGCTGCTGGCCGACGACGTCCGCACGGTGGGGGTGGAGCCCGGCGAACCGATCGCCGAGGCCATGGTCGAGCTGATCATCTCGGGGCTGGACGGGGTGGCGCAATGGTGGGAGCGCAACCCCGACATGCCCAGGTCCATGCTGGTCGACGGCGCGATGCGGCTGCTGTGGACCGGACTCGGCGGGTGAGCGCTCAGCCCACGCTCGTGTCGTGGTGGTCGTAAGGAGTCCCGGCGACCCCGGACCTGGCGGCGAGCTTGGACGCCAGGGCGACACCCCGCCGCTGCCACGCGTCACCGTGGCGGGTCCTCGCGTCCCTCCTGCGCCGGGCGCCGGGCAGGCGGTCACCGATCCGGCGCACGGCCACGTTGAGGTGGACGAGGCGTCCGGCGATCCATTCCCAGGGCTGGAGGCGCAGATTCGCGAAGGGTGAGGCGCGGAGCAGGGCCCGGACGAGCGGTTCGCCGGTGAGGGCCGAGACCAGGCCGAGCAAGGGGGCCGATGCGTGGATCTGGAGGCGGCGCAGCACCAGGTTGCGGCTGAGGATGTGGTCGCAGGCCGCCCTGACCGTGATGTCGGTCCATCCCGTCGGGCCGCCCGCCGTGAGGATCATGTGGTGGGCCATCTGGAGGCCGTCGACGGCGCCGCGGGGGATGAGCTCGTCGGCGACGCCCATCAGATGGGCGATGTAGGCCCAGTAGAGCATGACGCTGTCGAGGTCGCCTGGCGTGACCCGCCGGCCGTGGGCGTGGTCGAACAGGAGCGGGAGCAGGCCGAAGGTGACCGCGGCGCCCATGGTCATGGCGTTGGAGATGGGGTTGCCGTGCCGGGCGAAATGCTCGTCCCCCCAGATCCGGCGCAGCGCGAGCCGCGCCTGGGCGTGCATCAGCCTGACCCGGACGATGCTCTTGAAGACCTCGGAATGCCGGTCGGCGCCCCCGGGCCGGGTGACGTCGTGGAACCAGGTGACGGTCTCCAGTTCGCGGCGGCGGAAGTCCGCGAGGAACCTGCGCGTCTGCCCGGTCGCCGCCGACACCTCGGCGCCGACGAAGGTCCCCATGGCGTCGCTGAGCATCATGGTGGTCTTTCCGGCGAGGGACGCGTTGATCCACAGGCGCCGTCCCCGCTCCCAGGTGCCGGCGTCGAACCATTCCGGAGGACGGTCCAGGTGGCGGAAGAGGTCGACGAGCGCGGGCGGCGCGTCCTCGACCGTGTCGATGCCGTTGTCGAGGGCTTGGTCGAGCATCCTGCGGCCACGCGACATCCCGATCTTCGTGAAGGCGAGGACGACGGCGTCCATCGGCTCGTCGCCCTGCCAGCGGTGGTCGTCGAACAGCCGGGTCAGCGGTGTCCCCACGGGATCGGCCCGCACCGGGATCCAGGGTGAGAACTGCTCGATATGGGGCTCGGTCAGCCAGAGCGGTGAGGCCTGCGCGGTCTCGGGCGCCGGCCGCAGCGCCATGCCGTCCCGGTAGTAGTAGTCGTGAGGGTGCATAGGGATCCCGTACTCCGCGTCCATCGGGGCGAGCGGCCCCCATCAGTGTTCGAGGTGGTAGTCGGTGGGGTCGAGACGGCGGGTGCGGCGGCGGTAGCCGGTCATGGAGCCGGGCCAGTTGTTGGTGTTGCGGCGGTCGGCGTCGAGGTACCAGCTGTCGCAGCCCCCCTCGTTCCAGACGGAGGTGGACAGGCGCTCCTGGGCGGCGGCGTCGAAGCGGTCGAGGACGTCGGCGCGGACGTCCATCGAGGTCGCGCCTCCCGCGAGGAGGCGGGCGGCCTGGACGATGTAGGCGGCCTGGCTTTCGAGCATGTGGACGATGGAGCCGGAGCCGACGTTGGTGTTCGGCCCGTACATGAGGAAGAAGTTGGGGAATCCGGTGACGGCCAGGCCGAGGTAGGCGCGGGCGCCGTCCTTCCAGGCGGCGTTGAGCTCCTGTCCGTGCGCGCCGAAGACGCGCATGGGCGCGACGAAGTCCTGGGAGCGGAACCCGGTGGCCCAGATGAGGGTGTCGAAGGCGTGGCGGCCGCCGTCGGCGGTCCGGGCGCCGTGGCCGGTGATCTCGACGATGGGGCTGCCCACCACGGCGACGTCGGGGCGGTTCAGCGCCGGGTAGTACTCGCTCGAGGTGAGGATGCGCTTGCACCCCGGCTCGTAGCGGGGTGTCAGGCGCCGCCGCAGCCGCGGGTCGCGGACGGACCGGAGCGCGTACCGGCACAGCAGGCGGACGGGCGCCGACAGGACGCGGCGGCCGCGCGGGGAGACCAGCGCGGGGTTGAGGACCAGCTCGAACCACAGGAAGATCCCCAGCCTCGACAGCCTCTGCACCGCGGGCAGGCGGCGGTTGAGGGCGTGCCGCCGGCGCGGGTAGAGGCGGTCGGGTTTCCGGCTGATCCAGTGCGCCTCCCGCTGGAAGATCGTCAGGTGCGCGGCGGCGGGGGCGATCAGCGGGACGAACTGGACGGCGCTGGCGCCGTTCCCGACGACGGCGACGCGCCTGCCCTCCAGGGCGTGGTCGTGGTTCCAGCGGGCGGAGTGGAACGCGGTACCGGCGAAGCGGTCCAGCCCGGGCAGGCGGGGCACGGCCGGGTTGGACAGTTGCCCGCAAGCGGCGACGAACAGGTCGTACTCGTGAACACCGCCATCGCCGGTGTGCAGGCGCCAGCGTCCTGTCGCGGCGTGGAAGTGCGCGTCGGTGACCGTCGTCCGGAACCGGAAGTGCGGCGTCAGGCCGTACTTGTCGGCGCAGTGCCGCAGGTAGGCGAGGATCTCGTGCTGCTCCGCGAACCGGCGTGACCAGTCGGGTTTGGGTTCGAAGGAGTAGGAGTACAGGTGGGAGGGCGCGTCGCAGGCGGCGCCGGGGTAGGTGTTGTCGCGCCAGACGCCGCCCGGCCCGTCGGCCCCGTCGAAGATGGTGATGTCCTCGAAGCCGGCCCTTTTCAGGGCGATGGCCAGGCCTATTCCGCTGAACCCGCTGCCGACGACGGCGATCGAGATCGTGCGGCGCCGCACGCGTGGGCCTCCCGCCCCGCCGGGCCGACCGGGCGCCGGCCGCGGTCGCGCTTTTCCGACACTCGTGTCGGTTAGGGTGGCCGCACCGGAGGACGGGAGTCAAGACCATGGGCAAGAATCCGCCCAGGACGCGGATGCGGGGGCCGGCGCGGCGGGCGGTCATCACCGGCGCGGCGCTGGAGCTCTTCGCGGGCAAGGGCTACCACGGGACGTCGCTGGGCGAGATCGCCGCCCGGGCCGGCGTGGCCCGGACGGTCCTGTACGACCACTTCCCCTCGAAGCGCGGCCTGCTGCTGGCCGTCATGCAGGAGCAGAACACGGCGCTGATGAGCCACGTCGGTGCTCGCATCACCGCGGTGGGAGCGGCCGAGGATCGGATGCGGTCAACGATCGACGCCTATTTCAGTTTCACCGAAACGAGGTCCGCCGCGCGCAGACTGCTGTTCGACCACGCGAACGAGGACGATCCGGAGATCCGGATCGTCCGCCAGGGCATCCGGGAGTCCCGGGCCCAGGCGGTGACCTCCCTGCTCGCCGACGATATGCGCGCGATGGGCGTCGACCCCCGCGAACCGATCGCCGAGGCGATGGTCGAGCTCATCATCACCGGTCTGGACGGCGTGGCGCAGTGGTGGGAGCGCAACCCCGACATGCCCAGATCCCTGCTGGTCGAGGGGGTCGCGAGGCTGCTGTGGAACGGTCTCGGCCGGCCGCGGTGACTCACCGCGCCCGCCAGCGGAGATCGCGCCGGGGGGCTTGACGGCCCGCGGCGGCGTGCTCATAGTGAGGGGCCATCCGCAACCGACATGAGTGTCGGTTAGCACACCACCCCCCAAGGAGTGCGCTGTGGAGGACAAGACTCCATCGCAGAACCCGTCGCCCCAGAGCGAGCCGGAACCGAGCGGGCGGGCGGGCGCCGGCGGCGGGCTGGACCGCCGCCGGTTCGTCACCGGGGCGATCGCGGCGGCCGGGGCGCTCGCCGCCTCCGGCGCCCTCGGCGCCGGGCAGGCCGCGGCGGCCGCGCCCACCGCGCGCCGGGCCCCCCGCACCGGCCGCGCGGCCGCCGGACGCCGGGTAGCGATCTTCGGCGGCGGGATGGGCGGCCTGTCGGCCGCCCACGAGCTGGCCGAGCGCGGCTTCCAGGTGACCGTCTACGAGCGCAAGGCCTGGGGCGGCAAGTGCCGCAGCATGCCCGTCCCGAACACCGCGGGCGGAGGCCGCCAGGACCTGCCCGCCGAGCACGGGTTCCGGTTCTTCCCCGGCTTCTACCAGAACCTCCCCGACACCATGTCCCGGATCCCGCTGCCCGGCGGCGGCAAGGCCTTCGAGAACCTGGTCGCGGGCGACCAGGTCGCCGCCTTCTACAAGGGCACCAAGTTCACCCTTCCGGCGAAGGGCAGCATCATCGGCACGCTGAGCCCGGACTCGCTGCTGGCCTTCCTGCAGACCGCGCTCAACGTGGTCGGCGCCGTCCCGGCGGTGGAGGTCGGCTACTTCCTCCAGAAGATGATCGCGTTCGTCACCAGCGGGCCCAAGCGCCGCTACCAGCAGTGGGAGAACATGAGCTTCTCCCAGTTCGTGCACGCCGAGAAGATGTCCAAGCCCTACAACGAACTGCTGGTGGAGATGTTCACCGGCACCCTCGTGGCGGCCAAGCCCGACAAGGCCAACGCCCACACCATGGGCCTGATGGCCGAGGCGTGGGTCTACAGCACCCTCGGCCTGGGCGGCTACAAGGCTCCCGACCGGCTGCTGAACGCCCCGACCAACGAGGCGCTCATCGACCCGTGGGTGGCCTACCTCAAGTCGCTCGGCGTGACCTTCCAGTCCGACGCCACGCTCACGCGGCTCGACGTCCAGGACAAGAAGATCAGCGGCGCGGAGATCACCGGTGCCTCCGGAAGCGGCACCGTCGACGCCGACTTTTACGTGCTGGCGGTCCCGGTCGAGCGCGCCGTGCCGCTGCTCAACGACCAGATCCTGGCCGTCGACCCGAGCCTGCGGTCGCTGCGCGAGCTGACGACCGACTGGATGAACGGGATCATGATCTACCTGCGGCAGCCGATCGACCTGGCCAAGGGGCACGTCGCCTACGCCGGGCAGCCGTGGGCGCTGACCTCCATCAGCCAGGCCCAGTTCTGGAAGAAGAGGTTCGGCACGACCTACGGCAACGGCGAGGTCAACGAGTGCCTGTCGATCGACCTCTCGGCCTGGGACAAGCCCGGCATCCTCTACGGGAAGGCGGCCAGGGACTGCACCCCCGACCAGATCTTCAAGGAGGTCGTCGCGCAGATCCGCAAGGCTCTCCCCTGGAACGGGATCATCCTCAACGACGCCAACATCCACTCCTACTTCATCGACCCGGCCATCACCGGAAACGGGACCTCGCAGGCCGCCAACGACGAACCGCTGCTCATCAACAGGCCCAGCTCCTGGAACTACCGGCCGGAGGCCGCCACCGCCCTGCCCAACCTGTTCCTGGCCTCCGACTACGTCCGCGCCGACATCAACCTGGCGACGATGGAGGGCGCCAACGAGGCCGGCCGGAAGGCCGCCAACGCCATCCTGGACGCCTCCGGCGCCTCCGGCACCCCGGCCAAGCTGTTCAAGCTCTACCAGCCGAACGAGTTCAAGGGCTTCTTCGACGACGACGACCGCCGCTTCGACCGCGGCGAGGCCAACTTCTTCGACCTCTACGACCCGGCCAGGCCGTGATCCGCGAAGTCCCGCTATGAGCCGCCGCCCGCGGCCCGGCCGAGCGCGCCGACCGGCCGGAGCCGCGGGCGGCCTGGGGAGGTGGCGTGGCCGATGACCGCGCCCGAGTCGCCGCCCTTACCCGGACGGCCCCTGGACGAGCACGCGGTCAGGTGCCTGCGCGAGAGCGTCCCGCACATCGCCGCCTCCGCCGCGGACGCCGCGCGCTCCCGGATTCCGGGCTACGGGTGGGCCCGCCGGACGGCCGACCGCGATCTTCTGCGCGGGGCGATCGCCCTCGCGCTCAGCGGTTTCCTCGATCCCTCCGCGGACTGGTCCGGCGAGCCCCGGCCGGCGGTCCTGGAGGCCTTCCGGGACCTGGGCGAAGCCGAGGCCGCCGAGGGCCGCGCCCCCGACGACCTGCAGGCGGCCCTCACCGTCGCGACCGGCGTCGCCGCCGAGCACCTCACCCGGCAGGCCCTGCGGCGCGGGCTGGCGCTCACTCCGCGGCACGGCGGGACGGCCGTACAGAAGGGCCTGGCCTACACCGACCGGCTCCGGCGGGCCGCGGCGGCCGGCCATCTGTCGGCCACGGCGCGCGGCGCCGCCCAGGGCGGGCCAGAGCAACGACGCCTGATCGACCTGATCCTGAGTCCGCACTGCGAGATCCGGACCCTGCGCGAGGCCGCCGCCCGTGCGAACCGGCCCCTTCCGCGGACCGTCGCCGTCATCGCCGTCGACGGTCGCCGCCGGGACGCTGCAGCGCCGCGCTTCCTGCCGGAGGACGTCCTGAACGGGCTCCACCTGAAGGTGCCCTGCCTGGTGTTCCCCGACCCTGAGGGACCCGGTCGCCGCGCCGCCCTGGAGGCGATGCTGGGCGACCATCCGGCCGTCGTCGGCCCCGCGGTCGCCGTCACCCGCGCCGCCCTCTCCCTGCGTCTGGCCCGGCGCGGTCTCGACCTGCTCCCGCCCGCCGTGCTCGCCGCCGGCACTCCCGTGCACGTGGGCGAGCACATCCCCGCGCTCCTGCTCGTCCAGAACCACGATCTGGCCCGACGCCTCGTCGACCGCAAGCTGGCGCCGTTACGCCGGCTGCGCCCGGCCCAGCAGGACCGGCTGGCGAAGACGCTGCTCGCCTACTTCGAATGCGGCTTCAACGCCTGCACCACCGCCGCCCGCCTGCACACCCATCCCCAGACGGTCCGCAACCGCCTTCGCCTGCTCGAACCTCTCTTCGGCCCCGAGCTCTACGCCCCCGCCAGCGCCCTCGACTACCTCATGGCCCTGCACGCCTGGCAACTCCTCACCGACCGGCCGGAAGCCGGCCCCGGGAAGAGACCGCCGCATACTTAGCCGTTGCGCTAACCATGACGCTCGGGCAATACTTAGCTTTATGGCACAGTATTCGCCGGAGCTGGACGGCGTGTTCGTCGCCCTCGCCGACCCGACCCGGCGCGCCGTCGTCCGGCGCCTCGGGCTCGGGCCGGCGAGCGTCGGCGACCTCGCCCGCGAGTTCCCCATGACCCTCCCCTCGTTCATGAAGCACGTGCGGACTCTGGAGTCGAACGGGCTCATCCGCACCCTCAAGTCCGGTCGGGTGCGCACCTGCGTGCTCAACCGCGAAAGGCTCGATCTCGTCGACGACTGGCTCGCCGAGCAACGCCGGATCTGGGAGGGGCGCACCGACCGCCTCGAACAGTTCGTCACCGACCCGAAAGAAGAAGGCCGATGAACCCCGATCTCGACCTCGGCCTGGAGCGGATCATCCGCGCTCCGCGCGCGACCGTGTGGCGCGCCTGGACCGATCCATCCCAGCTCGAACAGTGGTGGGTCCCTGCCCCGTCCCGCTGCCGGGTGGACCGTCTGGACACGCGGCCCGGCGGAGCGTTCGTCACGCGGCTGAGCGATGACGGCGCCGACTTCGGCCCGCACATGGACGCGTGCTTTCTCGCCGTCGAGGAGCCCCACCGGATCGTGTTCACCAACGCGATCGACAGCACGTGGCGTCCCGCGCACCCCGCACCGGTCGCGATGACCGCCACGATCACGATGGACGACCATCCGGACGGCACGGCCTACCGGCTGGTCGTCCAGCACCGCGACCCCGAGGCCCGCGCCCGCCACAGCGAACTCGGCTTCGCCGACGGCTGGACGACGGTCGCCGGCCAACTGGCCGCCTTCGCGGAGAGGATCACCGCACGATGAAGATCACCCTCACCGAGTTCGTCACGCTCGACGGAGTCAGCCAGGGCCCCGGCTCGCCGGACGAGGACACCACGGACGGTTTCACCCGCGGCGGCTGGCTCGTGCCCCACCTGGACGCGACGTTCGTCCGGCGCGCCTCCGAGTGGCTCGACCTCGCCGACGGCCTGCTCCTCGGCCGGCGCACCTACGAGGCATTCGCGCGCGACTGGCCGAAGATCACCGATCCGGCCGACCCCTTCACCGGACGGATGAACGCGCTGCCGAAGTACGTGGTGTCCGACACCCTCACCGAGGTGACCTGGCACCCCGCCACCGTGCTCGCGGGCGATCCGGTCCAGACGGTCGCCGGCCTCAAGGCGCGACCCGGGCGGGAACTCCAGATCCACGGCAGTTCCCGCCTGGGGGACTCGCTGCTGTCGGCGGGCCTGATCGACGCGCTCCGCCTCGTGGTCGCGCCCGTCGTGGTGCGGAGCGGCCGGCGCCTTCTGCACGCGCAGGGCGCCCCGAACGGGCTGCGCCTCGTCCGCCACGAGGCCACCCCGGCGGGCGTGCTGCTCCTCGAATACGAGACGACCGGCCGAGCACCTCAAGGCCAGTACGAGGGAGTCGCAGCGTTCACCTAGTACGGGAGAAGGACGACCCACGGGCGGCGGCTCGACGGGCTCCGAGTGAGTCCGTCGAGCCGCGGTCCGCCGTTCGGGTCAGCCGCGCTGGGATCGGACGGTGACGCGGCGGATGAGCTGCACGTCGGTGAGCGGGCCCGTGGACGCGGCGAAGCCGAACTTGACGGTGTTCGGGACGGGCGCGGGAGCGGCGAACCTCAGCACCCGCTTGAAGCCGGCACCGTCCCGGAAGTCGATGTCGACCGTCGCCACCGGGTTCGGTCCAGGCGACACCGCCACGCGGACGACCCGCTTCACCGGTTCCAGGAGCCTTTCGGCCCGGCTCGGCGTGACACCGGCGGGCATCGTCTTCAGGTCGCCGTGGAGCCGCCCGGGAAGGGACGACCGCCAGGGGCCCCGGGTCGTCTTGTTCTTGGTGGTCGCGCCGAGCAGGCAGTATCCGGTGACGCCGTTCCCGGGCCCGCGCGCGGTCACGACGTTGGGGCCGGGGGCGGGCGGGCGGAACGCCGTCCCGGCCGGGGAACGCCGCTCGCAGCCGTTCCCGCGCCCTTCCCCGTCGCCGAAGTAGTCGCCGAGCACATCGAGCCCGATGCCGAGGTACCCGCCGTCGACTCCGGGAATGAATTGCCCGCCGGCCCGGCCGCCCGGCAGTTTCTGGGCGTAGCCGAGGCTTCCGCCGAATGCGCCCGGCGTATTGAGGCTCCTGGCGCCGTCGGTCAGGAAGAACGAGATCCCGTCGGCCGGGGCGCGCGTGGTGTTGCCGTACTGCCATTGTTCGAAGGTGACCTCCAGGCCGCCCCGCGTGGGGATCGGCGAGTCGAACAGCGCGGCGCCGGTCTCTTCGAAGTGGGCGTCGGTGAGCTGGAGGTATCCGCGCGACGCGGCGTTGCCCGGCGGCACGGGGCCGACCGGGTCCCGGCGGCAGCCCCCGAGCGGGTGGTTCGTGGCCTCCGCCGCGGCGCTCCCCCGCGCCGCGCCCGTCAGGCAGGCCGCCCCGTACCCGACGAACCGCGCGTCCGCGGTGGCTCTGGTGAACGATTCCTGGACCAGCACCGATCCCGGACGCCGGTCCGCCGCCGACGCGTGCCCGAATGACGCGACGGCCGCGACGACACCGACCGCCGCCGTGATGCAAGCTCCCCGATGCCTCATGCCGTTTCTCCCCACGGAGGTCCGAAGCGATCTTCCTTCCGCGTTCATCTGAACACACGATCACGTCGAGACCCCCGGATTGCCGGTATCGCGGCAATACATGAAGTCATTCTTTACCGGAATGCATGGCATCCCATGAGATGGCCGAGCTTTCACCACGAAAGCAGCGAACGGGGTACCACCGAGTACGCGACGGCCATTTCGGAGCGGGCGGAGTCGCCTCATCCCAGCCGGGTCAGGGCTTGCGGGCCAGCCCTCCCGAGCAGGACACCTCGGGGACGTCCTCCTGGCCGGGGTCGGGCCGCCATCGCGTCACCGGCACGACACCCGGCTCCAGCAGTTCCAGGCCCTCGAAGTAACCGGCGATCTGCTCCTGCGTGCGGGGGATGTAGGGGACGGCGCCGCTGGCGGAGTTGTAGGTCCGGATGGCCTCGGTGTAGGCGGGGTCGGCATCGGTGCCGTCATAGACGGCCAGGTAGCTGCCGGACGGCAGGGCCGCCATGAGCCGGTCGACGATCGAACGGGCCTGGTCGTAGTCGCCCACCAGCCCCAGGATGCCCATGAGCATGAGCGCGACGGGCTCGTCGTAGTCGAGGGTGCGGGCGGCTTCGGTGAGGATGGCGCCGGGGTCGCGGACGTCGGCCTCGATGTAGTCGGTGGCGCCTTCGGGCGTGCTGGTCAGCAGCTTCCGGGCGTGCGTCAGCACCAGCGGGTCGTTGTCGACGTAGACGATGCGGGAGGCCGGCGCCAGCCGCTGGGCGATCTCGTGGGTGTTGTCCATGGTGGGCAGCCCGGTCCCGATGTCCAGGAACTGGCGCACGCCCGCCTCGCCCGCCAGGTGCCGCACCACCCGCCGCAGCATCCGCCGGGACTGCCGGGCCATGGCGACCATGCCGGGAAAGACGGCGAAGATCCCCTCTCCGGCCTGGCGGTCGACGGGGTAGTTGTCGGTTCCGCCCAGCAGGAAGTTCCAGATGCGAGCCGAATGCGGCACGGTCGTGTCGATCTCGGATTGTGAGCTCATCGCGGACGGCCCCCGGGGTCTCGGATTCCTTGCCGGCTCTATTACCCATCTGCGCCCCGCTGAGCGCCGCCGGGCGGGCGGGGTATACATGAGCGCTGTTATATTAGCGCTGTGACATCTATGGATCCGACCGCGACGCCGGGACGGTGGCATGCGCTGCACACCCTGCTGGCGGGCCTGGACGCCCAGATCGAATCCCTGTACACCGACCGGGGCGTCCGAGGGGTCCGCCCCCGCTTCGCCTACCCCCTGATCCGGCTCGCGCATACCGGCCCGCTGACGATCCGCGAACTGGCCGCCTCGCTGGACCGCTCCCACTCCGCGATGAGCCAGACGATCGCGGCGATGCGCCATGAGGGGCTGGTCACCACCGAGCCCGGCACGGACGCCCGCACCCGGCGCGTCACCCTGACCGACCGCGGCCGCGCCCTCGTCCCGTTCCTCGAGGCCGAGTGGCGCGCGACCGAGGCGGCGGTCGCCGAACTCGACGACGAGGTGCCGCACCCGCTCAGCGCCGTCGTCACCGAACTGGAGCGCGCGCTGGCCCGGCGGCCGATGAAGGACCGGATCCTCTCCCACCTCGACGCGCCCCCGGCCGGGCCGTAACCGTGGCCTTGCGCGAGCGGCTCGTCGACGTCCGCCCGCTGCGCGGGAGCAGGCCGTTCCGCGCCCTGTGGGCCGGGTCGGTGCTCGCCTCGATCGGGCAGCAGATCGCCGTCGTCGCCATCCTGCAGCAGGTCTGGGAACTGACCCGCAGCCCGCTGTGGACCGGGGCCATCGGCCTGGCCACGGGCGTCCCGCTACTCGTCCTCGGGCTGGTCGGCGGATCGCTGGCCGACGCCGTCGACCGCAGGAGCCTCGTCCGCGCCGCCACCGGCGGCCAGGCCCTGGCGGCCCTCGGCCTCATGGTCCAGGCCGCCGCAGGGAACCGGTCGGTGACGCTCCTGCTGGCCCTGGTCGCCGCCGGGGCCGGCTGCTCGGCGCTCGGGGCACCGGCCCGGCGCACCTTCCCCACCCGGCTGCTGCCCGCGGACCAGGTCGCCGCCGGGCTCGCCCTGCAGAACGTCGCGTTCCAGGCGTCCATGCTGGTCGGCCCCGCCGTCGCCGGGCTCGTGCTCGCCCGGTGGCACTACCCCGCCGCGTACGCGATCCAGGCCCTGACCACCGTCGCCTCGATGATCGCCGTGATCCGGCTGCCCGCGATGCCCGCCCCGGGGCGCGGCGAGCGGCACCCGGCGGGGCGGGGGCGTCGCGGGCCGCCGCCGGGAGGGTGGCTCATCGCCTTCCGGCATCCGATCCTGTGGGGTTCGTTCGGCGTCGACCTCGCCGCCACCGTCCTGGCCATGCCCATCGCGCTCTTCCCCATGGTCAACGAACTCCGGTTCGGCGGCGATCCCCGGACGCTGGGGCTGTTCCTGTCCGCGGTCGCGGTCGGCGGGCTCGGCGCCGGCCTGTTCTCGGGGACGGTCACCCGCCTGCGCCGCGGCGGCCTGGCCCAACTCGCCGCCGCCACGGTCTGGGGCCTGGCCCTCGCCGGTTTCGGCCTGGCGGAGCCCCTGTGGCTCGCGCTGTCCTGCCTGGCGGCGGCCGGCGCGGCCGACACCATGGCCGTGATCACCCGCGGCGCCCTGATCCAGGTGGAGACCCCCGACCACTTCCGGGGACGGGTGTCCTCGGTCGAGCACGTCATCGGCGTGGCCGGCCCCGAAATCGGCAACTTCCGCGGGGGCCTCCTCGCGTCCCTCACCTCCGCGCCGCTGGCCCTCGTGGCGGGCGGACTGGTGGCGGCGGCCGCGGTCGTCGCCGTCGGTCTCGCGAATCCTCCCCTGCGCCGGCACCGGACGACGCACGGGCACGAGGACGTGCGACCGCCCGCCGCACCGGCCCCGGAGCCGGCCGATCCCCGCCGTCTGGTCGCGGCGGACCGCCCCGAGACCCCGAGCGGGGACCGCGATGGGGTCTGAGAGCACCCTGGGCTGCGCCCTCACCGGCGAGTTTCGCCTAGGGTCATGTCCGGTTGGGTCTGAAAACATGTCCAAAACCTCATGGGCGGCGATCAAGGACGGCCAGAGGGCGGTACGCGCGTGCCGTGCATGCTTCGGGCGGCCACGGAGATCATGGAGAAGGCGGGAGAGGGTCATGGACGTCGAGCGGACTTCGCTGCCGGGCATCGGGCTGCGGCACGTGTTCACCACGGGGCGGGGCCGGCAGATCGGCGTGGTGTCGCACCGCACGGGCCGCCGGGATCTGGTGATCTACGACAAGGACGATCCCGACACCTGCGTGGTGTCGGTGGCGCTGGCGGCCGAGGAGGCCAACGCCGTGGCCGAGCTGCTCGGCACCGGCCGGGTGGTGGAACGGCTGGCCGAGCTGAACCGGCAGGTCGAGGGGCTGGTGACCGAGCAGATCCTGCTGACGGCCGCCTCGCCGTACGCGGGCCGCCGGCTGGGCGACACCCGGGCCCGCACCCGCGCCGGCGCCTCGATCGTGGCGGTGGTCCGCGACGGCGAGGTCATCGCCAGCCCGCGCCCGGACTTCGAGTTCCGCGCCGAGGACGTCGTGGTGGTGGTCGGCACCGACGAGGGCACCGCCGCCGTCGCGACCATCCTGCACGGCGGGTGAGAGGACCATGCACGCTGCGACACAACTGATAGAACTCGGGGCGATCGTCCTGGCGCTGGGCCTGCTGGGCGCGGTGGCGGTCCGCTTCTCCATCTCCCCCATCCCGCTGTACCTGGTGGCGGGGCTGGCCTTCGGCTCGGGGGGCATCCTGCCGCTCGGCGCCAGCGAGGAGTTCGTCTCGCTCGGCGCCGAGGTCGGCGTGATCCTGCTCCTGTTCACCCTCGGCCTGGAGTACACCGCGGGGGAACTGGTCGGGACGCTGCGCACCTCGGCCCCGGCGGGACTGGCCGACCTGGTGCTCAACGCCGCTCCCGGGGTGGCGGTGGCGCTGATCCTGGACTGGGGGCCGGTGGCCGCGGTGGCGCTCGGCGGCATCACCTACGTCACCTCGTCCGGGATCACCGCCAAGGTCATGGGGGACCTCGGCTGGCTGGGCAACCGGGAGACCCCGGCGGTGCTGTCCATCCTGGTGTTCGAGGACCTGGCGATGGCCGCCTACCTGCCGATCCTGACCGCGCTCCTGGCCGGGGCGTCGCTGGTCGCCGGGGCGACCACGCTCGGCATCGCCGCCGCCACCATCACCGTGATCCTCTACGTCGCGCTGCGGCACGGCCGCCTGGTGGAGCGGTTCGTGACCAGCCCCACCGACGAGGTGCTGCTGCTGAAGGTGCTGGGGCTGACCCTGCTGGTCGCCGGGCTGGCCCAGCAGCTGCAGGTGTCGGCGGCGGTCGGGGCGTTCCTGGTCGGCATCGCCCTGTCGGGACCGCTCGCCCACACCGCCCGGGAGCTGCTGGCTCCGCTGCGGGACCTGTTCGCCGCGGTGTTCTTCGTGTTCTTCGGCCTGCACACCGACCCCGGCCAGCTGCCCCCCGTGCTGGGTGTGGCCGCGCTGCTCGCCGTGGCCGGGATCGCCACCAAGCTCACCTCGGGCTGGGTGGCCGCCCGCCGCGCGGGCGTGGCCGCCCGCGGCCGCCTGCGCGCCGGAGCGGCACTGGTCCCGCGCGGAGAGTTCAACATCGTCATCGCCGGGCTGGCCGTGTCCGACGGCGTCAACCCCCGGCTCGGGCCGCTGGCCGCCGCCTACGTACTGATGCTGGCCATCGCCGGGCCGCTGATCGCCCGTGGCGTCGAACCCTTCATCCGCTGGCGCGGCATCCGGCCCTCGCGCACCCGGCCGGGCGCGGCACGGGGGGAGCACGCCGTCCCCCGGCCCGCCGACGGCGCGGCCGACGACCGGGTCGACGGGCAGGAGGACGTGGAGGACGTGGAGGACGTGGACCGTCCACCGGCGCCCGACCGGCACTGACCCCGGGCCGGCCTCTCAGCGCCCGGGCCGCGGAGGGGTGAAGGTGCAGGGCAGGCGCTTGTAGCCGTTGATGAAGCCGGACATGAGCCGGTCGGGCTCCCCGGCGGCGATGTCGGGCAGGCGCGTGAACAGCTCGCGGAACATCACCGTGATCTCCCGCCGCGCCAGGTTGGCGCCCAGGCAGAAGTGCGGGCCGGGGCCGCCGAAGCCGACGTGCGGGTTCGGCGAGCGCGTGATGTCGAAGCGGTCGGGGTCGGCGAAGACCGCCTCGTCGCGGTTGGCGGACCAGTAGAACAGCGTCACCCGGTCGCCCTTGCGGAAGGTGTGGCCGTTCATCTCGTGGTCGCGGGTGAGGTTGCGCCGCATGAAGATGACCGGGCTGCTGAAGCGCACGATCTCCTCGACGGCGCCGGCGATGCGCCCGTCGAAGTCGGCCAGCAGCAGCTCGCGCTGGTCGGGGTGCTCGGTGAACAGCTTGAGGCCGTGCGCGATCGCGTTGCGGGTCGTCTCGTTCCCGGCCACCACCAGCAGCAGGAAGAACGTGGCGAACTCGCGGGGGGTCAGCCGTTCGCCGTCGACGTTGGCGTTCACCAGCGCCGAGGTCAGGTCGCCGGTGGGAGCGGCCCGGCGCTCCCGTCCGAGCCGGGCCGCCAGCCGGTGCAGCCGCCACCCCGCCGACGCCACCGTGCCCAGCATGCGCAGCGTGCCGAGCCGGCCCAGCTTCGGGACGCCGTCCCTGTACTCGACGGTGGCGCCCACGTACTCGGGGTCGCTGTAGCCGACGATGATGTTGGTGAGCTCGACCACCCGCCGGTGGTGCCGGGCGGGGATGCCCAGCATGTCGCAGATGACCTCGACCGGCAGCCGCGCGGCCGCCCCGGACACGAAGTCGCCGCCGCCGGCCTCGATCAGCTCGTCCACGATCCGGGCGGCCCGCCGCGCGATGTCGTCCTCGGCCTTGGCGAGCATCTTGGGGCTGAACGCCCGGGAGACGATCCGGCGGATCTTGGCGTGCCGCGGATCGTCCATGTCGATCATCGAATTGAAGTAGCCGTCCATCCAGCGCGGCATGTCGGCCGGGCTGGTGGCGCTGGGCTCGCTGCTGAACACCTCCGGGTGGCGGCTGGCCTCCGTCACGTCGGCGTGGTGGACCAGCGCCCAGGACCCGGGGCTCTGCCCGAGGAAGGGGAGCTTGGGCAGGGTGAAGAACACCGGACCCGGCTGGGCGCGCAGCAGCGCGAAGGCCCGCGCCCGCTCCTCCAGCGGCCGGGCCCAGAACCGCAGATCGCTCAGGTCGATGTCCGCCAGCTCCGGCTGCGGGGGGATCTCCGTGGCCACCGGGCCTCACGCTCCCGTCTCGTCGCGACCCAGATTTCTGGTGAACCAATACACCAGAAATATCTGGTGTGTACCGTCTCCAGATTTGCGGGGGAAGTCAAGGGATGCGGCACAATCGGGTGGTGACGTCCCAGGCCCCCGGCGCGCGCCCCTACCGCGGCGTGCCCGCCGACCAGCGCCGGGCCCGCCGCCGCGCCGCGCTGCTGGCGGCCGGGCTGGAACTGCTGGGCACCCAGGGGTGGGCCGCCACGACCGTCCGGAAGGTGTGCGCCGAGGCCGGGCTGAACGATCGCTACTTCTACGAGAGCTTCCCGGACCGCGACGCCCTGCTCCTGGCGATCGTCGACGAGCAGGTCGCCCAGGGCACCGACGTGATCCTTTCCGCCGCCCGGCGGGCGCCGCGCCACCCGCAGGCCCGCACGCGCGCCGTGGTGACCGCCGTGTTCGACTTCCTGACCACGGACCCGCGCCGCGCCCACATCCTCACCCACGCCTTCCCCTCCTCCCCCCTGCTCCAGCGGCGGCGGATCGAGATCATCCGGACCATGGCGGCGATCTTCACCGTCCAGACCCACGAGACGCTCGACCAGGTCCTGCTGCCCGACGTGGACGTGGAACTGACCGGCCTGACCCTCACGGCCGGCCTCTGGGAGCTGTTCACCACCTGGTTCCGCGGAGACCTGGACGTCGATCGCGACCACCTGATCGACTACACCGTCGCGCTGATGCTGAGCACCATCGAGCTGGCGGCGCCCCTCCACCACCGCCTCCACTGACGACCGCACCGGCCGCCCCACCGCCGGCACCCGGCGCGCGGGAGCATGAAAGGGGCGCGGACGCGGAGTGAATTCATCCTGAAGAGAGCATAAAAAAGAGGTCATGACTCTCGTTTTGACATGAAATTCCATTGCCGGTGATGAGATCGATGTCACTCGTTCCGGAGGGCGTTTCCGCGACCGCCCGCGCCACGGGACGTGCTTTCTGATGCGCCGATCGCCGATCGCGGCACGGATACGCCTGTCCGGACAATAGATGCACAGCGCAAGTATTGTCGTGGGCAATGATGGAGAGTAACGTCCAGCGATCGGTGGCTCGCGTGCCCGTCGACCTCCCGATCCGCGTCATGACCGCGTACTCCCCGGTCGTCGGCCCGCACGGTGGCCTTGGACCAGCGGGAAGGAGCGTCTGGCATGGCACTTCGTGGAGCCGGCGAGAAGGGAATGCAGGCGGCCGACGCCGCCGCGGAGCGATTGCCCCGGGCGGGCGGACTGTTACGCCGCGCCGTCACGACACCGGATATGCGCGCCGTATATCGCCCCGACCAGAAAGTGAATGATTCTCCCTATCGACAGCGCGCTGGGCGCACGACAAAGTGGTGCGTTCCACGCATGGAGTGAACTGCACCGGATCGTGCTCCTGGAAGGTGTACGTCAAGGACGGCATCATCACCTGGGAGACCCAGCAGACCGACTACCCGTCGGTGGGGCCCGACCGTCCCGAGTACGAGCCGCGCGGCTGCCCCCGGGGCGCGTCGTTCTCCTGGTACACCTACTCGCCGACCCGCGTGCGCCACCCGATGGCGCGCGGCGTCCTGGTGGAGATGTACCGGGAGGCGCGCGCCCGGCTCGGCGACCCCGTCGCCGCCTGGGCGGAGATCACCGGGGATCCGTCGCGCCGGCGGCGCTACCAGCGGGCGCGCGGCCAGGGCGGCCTGGTGCGGATCGGCTGGGACGAGGCGCTGGAGATCGCGGCGGCCGCGCACGTGCACACGATCGCCGAGCACGGCCCGACCGGATCGCCGGGTTCTCCCCGATCCCCGCGATGTCGATGGCCTCGCACGCGGTCGGCGCCCGGTTCATGGCACTGATCGGCGCGCCGATGATCTCGTTCTACGACTGGTACGCCGACCTGCCGATCGCCTCGCCGCAGGTGTTCGGCGACCAGACCGACGTCCCCGAGTCGGGCGACTGGTGGGACGCCGCGTACCTGATGCTGTGGGGCTCCAACGTCCCCGTTACGCGCACGCCCGACGCGCACTGGATGGCCGAGGCGCGCTACCGGGGCCAGAAGGTCGTCGTGGTCTCGCCCGACTACGCGGACGCGACGAAGTTCGCCGACGAGTGGCTGCACCCCCACCCGGGCACCGACGGCGCGATGGCGATGGCGATGGGCCACGTGATCCTCACCGAGTTCTTCGTCCGCGAGCAGGTGCCCTACTTCACCGACTACGTCCGCCGGTTCACCGACCTGCCCTTCCTGGTGGAGCTGGACGAGCGCGACGACGGCACGTCCGTCCCGGGCAGGTTCCTGACGGCCGCCGACCTCGGCGACGGCACCGGCGACGATGCCGATGCCGACCGGTGGCGCCCCGTCGTCCTCGACGCGGCGACCGGGCGGCCCGTCGCGCCGAACGGGACTCTCGGCGACCGGTGGTCCGACCGCGGCGAGGGCCACTGGAACCTCGACCTCGGCGGCATCGACCCCGCACTGACCTTCCACACCCCGTCCGGCGACACCGCCGAGATCCTGCTGCCGCGCTTCGACGCCGATCCGGCGGCCGCGGAGGCGGGGACGATCCGCCGATCGGTCCCCGTCCGCACGATCGGCGGGCGCCGGGTGACCACGGTGTTCGATCTCATGCTCGCCCAGTACGGCGTCCACCGCGAGGGGCTCGGCGGCGACTGGCCGGACGGGTACGGCGACGCGTCGCGGCCGTGCACCCCCGCCTGGCAGGAGACCGTCACGTCCGTCCCCGCGAGGGCGGTGATCCGCGCGGCGCGGGAGTTCGCGCGCACTGCGGAGAGGACCGGCGGCCGCTGCATGATCGTGATGGGGGCCGGGACGAACCACTGGTTCCACTCCGACACCGTCTACCGGTCGTTCCTGTCGCTGCTGCTGCTCACCGGCTGCCAGGGCGTCGACGGCGGCGGCTGGGCGCACTACGTCGGGCAGGAGAAGGTCCGCCCGCTGACCGGGTGGCAGCAGCTGTCCACGGCGGCCGACTGGGTGCGGCCGTCCCGCCAGATGGCCGGTACGCCCTACTGGTACCTCCACACCGACCAGTGGCGATGCGAGCGGCACCGCGCGGACGCCCTCGCGTCGCCGACCGGGCGCGGCCTGTTCGCGGGCCTGCACACCGCCGACCTCGTGGCGCGGTCGGCGCGGCTGGGCTGGATGCCGTCCTACCCGACGTTCTCCGCGAACCCCCTCGACCTCGGCCGGCGCGCACGCGAGGACGGGCGCCCGCCCGCGCAGTGGGCGGCCGCCGAGATCGAGGCGGGCCGGCTCCCGTTCGCCTGCGAGGACCCCGACGACCCCGCCAACTGGCCGCGCGTGCTGACCGTGTGGCGCGCGAACCTCATCGGCTCGTCGGCCAAGGGCAACGAGTTCTTCCTGCGGCACCTGCTCGGCACCGCCGACAACGCGACCGCGGAGCAGGCCGCCCCGGGCGACCGGCCCGCGGAGGTCGCCTGGCGGGAGGAGGCGCCCTGCGGCAAGCTCGACCTGCTGCTGGCGCTGGACTTCCGGATGACCTCCACCACGCTGATGGCCGACCTGGTGCTGCCCGCGGCGACCTGGTACGAGAAGCACGACCTGTCCAGCACGGACATGCACCCGTACGTGCACGCGTTCTCCCCCGCGATCAGCCCGCCGTGGCAGGCGCGCACCGACTTCGAGATCTTCCACGGGCTCGCGGCCCGGCTGGGCGAGCTGGCCGCCGGACGGCTGGACACCGCGCACGACCTGGTCGCCACCGCGCTGCAGCACGACACGCCCGGCGAGACCGCGCAGCCGGGCGGCGGCGTCCCCGACTGGCGGGACGGGCACCGCGCCGTGGCCGGGGTCAACCTGCCCGTCCTCACGCTCGTCGAGCGCGACTACACCGCGGTCGCCGACAAGCTCGCCGCGCTCGGCCCGGTCGCCGAGCGCGACGGCATGACGTCCAAGGGCGTGACCGTGCACCCGGGGCCTGAGGCCGGCTGGCTCGCCGCCCGGTCGGGCACGGCCGCCGGCGGCCCGGCGCGAGGCCGCCCGCTGCTGGACACCGACGTCAAGCTGTGCGAGGCGATCCTGGCGCTGTCGGGCACCACCAACGGGCGGCTCGGCGCCGAGGGGTTCTCCGCCCTGGCCCGGCGCTGCGGCCCGGGCACCGGTCTCGGCGCCCTCGCCGAGGCGGTCGCCGAACGGCGCATCGTCTTCTCCGACACCCAGCAGCGCCCCGTCCAGGTCAGCGCCAGTTACGAGTGGTCGGGGAAGGAGGCCCCCGACCGCCGCTACGCGCCGTTCACCGTCAACGTCGAGCACCGCAAGCCCTGGCACACCCTCACCGGCCGCCAGCACTTCTACCTCGACCACGACTGGGTCGCCGAGCTCGGCGAGCAGCTGCCCGTCTACCGGCCGCCGCTGGACGCCGCCATGGTGGGCGGCGCGCCGCCGCCCGGCGGCGGGCGGTCGGTGACCGTCCGCTACGTCACGCCCCACTCCAAATGGTCGATCCACTCGGAGTACCAGGAGAACCTCCTGATGCAGACGCTCGCGCGCGGCGGCCCGGTGATCTGGATGAGCGTGCCGGACGCCGCCGCGATCGGCGCCGCCGACAACGACTGGATCGAGGCGGTCAACCCCAACGGCGTCGTGGTCGCCCGCGCGGTCGTCTCGCACCGGATGCCGCCCGGCACGGTGTTCATGTACCACGTCCAGGAACGCCTGGTGAACGTGCCCAAGTCGCAGGCGACGGGACGGCGCGGCGGCGTCCACAACGCCCTCACCCGGCTGCTGATCAAGCCCACGCACCTCATCGGCGGGTACGGGCAGCTCTGCTTCGCCCCCAACCACTACGGCCCCACCGGCAACCAGCGCGACGCGGTCACCGTCATCCGCCGCCGCTCGCAGAACGTGGAGTACTGAGATGCGCGTCATGGCGCAGGTGGCCATGGTCATGAACCTCGACAAGTGCATCGGATGCCACACCTGCTCGGTCACCTGCAAGCAGACATGGACGAACCGGTCCGGCACCGAGTACGTGTGGTTCAACAACGTCGAGACCCGCCCCGGCCTCGGGTATCCGCGCGGGCACGAGGACCAGGAGAAGTGGAAGGGCGGCTGGAGGCTGCGGCGCGGGCGCCTCGTACCGCGCGCCGGAGGGCGGGCGCGGCGGCTGGCCCGGCTGTTCGCCAACCCCGAACTGCCGTCGCTGGACGACTACTACCAGCCGTGGACCTACGACTACGAGAACCTCACGTCCGCGCCCCTCGGCGACGACGTCCCCACGGCCCCGCCGCGGTCGCTCGTGGACGACCGCCCGACCGCGGTGACGTGGGGCCCGAACTGGGACGACGACCTCGGGGGCGGGCCGGAGCTGATCGGCGCCGACCCGATGCTGGCGAAGATGAACGAGCGGGTGCGGCTGGAGTACGAGCAGGCGTTCATGTTCTACCTGCCGCGCATCTGCGAGCACTGCCTGAACCCCTCGTGCGTCGCCGCGTGCCCGTCCGGCGCCCTCTACAAGCGGATCGAGGACGGCATCGTCCTCGTCGACCAGGACCGGTGCCGCGGGTGGCGGATGTGCGTCAGCGGCTGCCCCTACAAGAAGGTGTACTTCAACCACCAGACCGGCAAGGCCGAGAAGTGCACGTTCTGCTACCCGCGGGTCGAGGCGGGCGAGCCGACCGTCTGCTCCGAGACGTGCGTGGGACGGCTCCGCTACCTCGGCGTCATGCTCTACGACGCCGACCGGGTCGGCGAGGCGGCGAGCGTCCGCGACGAGCGCGACCTGTACGAGGCGCAGCTCGGCTGCTTCCTCGACCCGGACGACCCGGGCGTCGCGCGCGCCGCGGAGGACGCCGGCGTCCCGCATGACTGGATCACCGCGGCGCGCCGCTCCCCCGTGCGCGCGCTGATCTGCGATCACAGGGTCGCGCTGCCGCTGCACCCGGAGTACCGGACGATGCCGATGGTCTGGTACGTCCCGCCGCTGTCCCCGGTCGTCGACTCGCTGACGGCGGGCGGCCACGACGGCGAGGACCCGGTGAACCTGTTCGGCGCGATCGACTCGCTGCGCATCCCGCTGGAGTACCTGGCGAACCTGTTCACCGCCGGGGACACCGAGCCCGTCGAGGCCGCGCTCTGCCGGCTGGCCGCGATGCGCGCCCACATGCGCCGGATCAACCTCGGCGAGGAGCGCGACCCGCGGATCGCCGAGGCCGTCGGCATGGACGGGAGGACCATCGAGGAGATGTACCGCCTCCTCGCGCTGGCCAAGTACGAGGAGCGCTACGTCATCCCGACCGCCTACAACGGGTCGGTCCCCCGCGACGGCGACGCCGGATGCAGCCTGGAGGGCGACGGGCGGCCCGGCATGCTCGCGGACGGAGCGGAGGGGTTCCACGCTTCGCCCGTGCCCGAGCCCGCGGGCGCGTCCGCGCTGCGCGGCCGGATCAACCTGCTGAACTGGGACGGCCGCGGCCGTCCCGGCGGGCTGTTCCCGCGCAGGTCCGGGAAGGCGGACTCGTGACGCGGGCGCTGGCCTTCCAGGCGGGGTCGCTGCTGCTGTCCCATCCCGACCCCGAGACCTGGCACGAGCGGACGGGGGCGGTGCGGGCAGCCGCGCCGCTGCTCCAGGCCCGCCTCGCGGATCCGCTGCTGCGGTTCTGCGACGCCGTGGAGGGCGTCCCCTGGGTCGACCTCGCCGCCCGGTACTTCGCGACCTTCCACCGCACCCGGCGCCGCACCCTGGACCTGACCTACTACACCGACGGCGACACCCGCCGCCGCGGGGCGTCCCTCGCCCGCGTCAAGGCCGTCATGCGCGAGCACGGCTGGGAGCCCGGCGACGGCGGGCTGCCCGACTTCCTGCCCACCCTGCTGGAGTTCGCGGCGCGCTGCGGCGAGCCCGGGGAGCGCCTGCTCGCCGAGCACCGGCCCGCGCTGGACCTGCTGTGGCACGCCCTGGACGACCACGGCAGCCCGTACGCCGACGTTCTCCTGACGGTGCGCGAGGCGCTGCCGGGCGGTCCGACGCGCGCGGACCGCGCCGCAGTCCGGGAACTGGCCCGCACCGGCCCGCCCGCGGAGGCCGTCGGGCTGGAGCCGTTCACCCCGGCCGGAGGAGATCTCCGATGAACCATCTGAACATCGCCCTGTGGGGCGTCCCGCCCTACCTCGTCCTGGTGACCATGTTCGCGGGGACGGCCTGGCGGTACCGCTACGACCGGTTCGGCTTCACGAGCCGATCCAGCCAGCTCCACGAGTCGCGGCTGCTGGGGATCGGCGGGCCGCTGTTCCACTGCATGCTGCTCCTCGTCGTGGCCGGGCACGTGTCGGGCCTGTTCGTCCCGGAGAAGATCACCGACGACGTGCACGTCACCGAGCCCGAGTACCACGCCGCCGCGCTGCTGATGGGCGGGACGGCCGGCGTCCTGTGCGTCGCCGGGCTGGCGATCCTGCTGTACCGGCGGCTGCGGGTGCCGGCGGTGCGGCGCGCGACCTCCCGGAGCGACCGCGTGATGTACGCGCTGCTCGGCGCCGCCATGCTGGCCGGGCTCGCCGCGACCGCGTCCACCATGGCGAACCCCTACGACTACCGGCTGGGCGTCTCGGTCTGGTTCCGCAGCCTGTTCGGCCTCGACCCGGACGTGGCGGCGATGGCGGCGAGCCCGCTCGTCTACAAGCTCCACGCCCTCCTGGGCATGGCGCTTCTCGCGCTGTGGCCGTTCAGCCGTCTCGTGCACGCGTTCACCGCGCCCGTCGGATACCTGGTCAGGCCCTACATCGTGTACCGCTCGCGGGGCATGCGCCACGCGCGTCCCGCCGCGCGCCGGGCGTCCGGTTCCGGATCACCCGTCCGCTGAGGCGGCCGCACGGCGCACTGTGACGCAGCACACTCGCGCCGGTGTTATGGACGCGCCGCCCGCGGTGTCCTGTGGACGTCGGCGCCCTTCCCGAAGCGAACCGACCGGCCCGTCGGCCGGGGGCGCCGGATGCGCGGGAAAGGATGGACCCATGAGCGACAACGCCGCCGACCCTGCGACCGAGGCCTTCGTCGCCCACCGCAACCTGCTCTTCACCGTCGCCTACGAGATGCTCGGCTCCGCGGCCGACGCCGAGGACGTCCTCCAGGAGACATGGTTGCGGTGGGTCAAGGTCGACCTGGAGCAGGTGCGCGACCGGCGCGCCTACCTGGTCCGCATCACGACCAGGCAGGCGCTCAACCGGTTGCGCACGATGACGCGCCGCAGGGAGTCCTACGTCGGTCCCTGGCTGCCCGAGCCGCTGCTCACCTCGCCGGACGTAGCGGAGGACGTCGAACTCGCCGAGAGCATGTCCATGGCGCTGATGCTCGTCCTGGAGACGCTGGGGCCGACCGAACGCGCCGTCTTCGTGCTGCGCGAGGTCTTCGCCGTCGGCTACGAGGAGATCGCGGCCGCGGTCGGCAAGAGCCCCGCGGCCGTCCGCCAGATCGCCCACCGCGCCCGCCGGCACGTCGACGCCCGCCGGCCCCGCGAGGCGGTCTCGCAGAGCGAGACCCGGGCGGTCCTGGAGTCGTTCCGGCGCGCGCTCGACACCGGGGACCTCCAGGGGCTGCTCGACGTCCTCGCTCCCGACGTCGTGATGGTGGGCGACGGCGGCGGCCTCAAGCAGGCGGCGCTGCGGCCGGTCACCGGCGCCGAGAAGGTGGCCCGCTACATCATCGGCGGGACCGGCAGGGTGCCGAGCACGGTCACCGCCGACCAGACCGTCGTCAACGGCAACCCGGCGCTCGTCATGCGGCTGGACGGCGAACTCGACGGCGTTCTGGCGGTCCGCGTCGAGGGCGCCCGCATCACCGGCCTCTACTACGTCCGCAATCCCGAGAAGCTGACCCGCGTCGAGTCCGAGACCCCGCTCACGCGGTGAACCGCCGGAGGCGCCGGCGGCGCCGGCGGCTCAGCCCGCCGGCGGGCCGGGCAGGAGCCGGTCGAGGAGGTGCGCGACGGTGATGACGCCGATCATCGGCGCGTCGGTGCGGTCGGCCTCGCCGCTGACCGCGACGACGGGGCTGCGGTCGGCCGCCATGACGCTGGCGATCTCCATGACGGTGGCGTCGGCGTCGACGACGGGCAGTGCCTTCTGCCCCTCGACGAGCAGATCGGCGACGCTCTTCTCCCCGAGCCTGGCGCACAGCATGTCGGCATGGCGCTCGTCGTAGACCCGGGCCAGGGCGGGGTCGTCCCGGACATGCGGCGGGATGATCGACCGCAGCAGCTGCGAACCCGGGACCACCGCGACGGGCCGGCCGCCGGGGCCGACGACGATCAGACCGGCGAGGCGGTGCTCGGCCACCAGCCGGGCCGCGTCCAGCGCACTGCTGTCCGGGGTGACGGTCGGGTACTCGACGGCGAGGTCTCGTGCGCGCACGGCTCCAACGTAGCCGCCGGCGTCGCGGGCCCGCGCGCCGGGACGGGTTCAGTGGTCGGCGGTGTCCCGGTCCCGGGCGGCGGCGTGGAGGTCGAAGACGGCGCGGCGCAGGTCGTCGATGGCGTCGTCCAGTCCGGTGAGGGCCGCACGGACGCCCTGGCAGGCATGGGGGTCCTGGATGCGGGCCAGGGCGCAGTGCAGTTCCAGGCCGATGCCGAACAGCCGGCGGGTGATCTGGTCGGCCAGATCGTGGGCGACGCGCCGCGCGTCAGGCGATCCGCATGCGTGCCCGGGCGCAGGTGACGGATAGGTCATCCCTCTGCCCTCTGGACGGGGAGCGAACGGTACACGCAGGAGCATTCCCCCGACCGCACCCCGAACCACGCCCGCGAGGTAGTGGTTTGCGGGCATTTTGTTGATTCTGTCCGCAATCGTGAGTCCGGTTCCAGGGCCGAAGGTCCCTCGAACCCGGGACAGCGGCCCCTGCCCGCGCCTTTTCGCCCGGGGGAAGGCTGGACACACCGACAGGGGGAGGGATCGGCCATGAACGATCACGCGAGGACGGGCACCGTCCTGGTCGGGTACGACGGGTCGCCCGTCGCGGACGAGGCGCTCCGCTGGGGGGTGCGGGAGGCCCTGTTCCGCCACCTGCCCCTCACGGTCTGCCATGCCTGGCACTGGCCCTATCCGCTGCGCCAGCCGGACAAGGACACGCTGGAGGTCCTGCGCGGCGCGGGCGCGATCGTGGCGGACGAGGGCGTGCGCAAGGCCCACGGCCTCGCCGAGGGCCTGGACGTCCGCTGGCGCCTGGAGCGGGGATGGGCTTCGGCCGTGCTGCTGGAGGCGTCGCGCGAGGCCTCCCTGGTCGTGCTCGGCTCGCGGGGGCACGGCGGGTTCGACGCCCTGACGGTCGGCTCGACCGCGGTCCAGGTCGCGTCCCATGCCGACCGCCCTGTCATCGTCGTCCGGCCCGACCTGCCCGCCGCCCCGAAGGGCCGCGAGCGACTGGTGGTGGGCGTGGACGGCTCGACGGGCGGCGAGTCGGCCGTCGGCTTCGCCTTCGAGGAGGCCGCGCTGCGCGGCGCCTCGGTGACGGCCGTGTGCAGCTGGTGGGACCCGGCCGCGTTCCGCGGACCGGACCGCGTCCCCTTCAGCGATCCCCAGGTGATCAGGCGCGAGGCGATGGCGCGCTTCGAGGAGGACGTCGCGCCCTGGCGGAGCCGGTATCCGCAGGTGCCGCTGGAGACCGAGTTCGTCGTCGACACTCCGCGGGAGGCACTGGCCGGCGCCGCCCGCGGCGCGGCGCTGCTGGTGGTGGGCGCGCGCGGAATCGGCTCGGGGCCCCAGACGCTGCTCGGCCCGGTGACCCAGGCCGCGCTGCAGGAGGCGCCCTGTCCGGTGGCGGTGGTGCCCGCCGAAGGAGCCGGGCGGCGGAGGGCCGCCGAGACCGCGGGCGCCTCGGCGCGCGGCGGAACGGGCTGAGGGAGGCGTCCGGACGCCCGTCCGGGCCGCCGGAGCGACCGATCCGTCCGAGCGGGCGGTCCATCCAACGGGGAGGGAACATGCGGGTCAGCAACGTGTACCGGCCGACGGTCTTCACCTGCCGGGCGGACGAGCCGCTCGGCGACGTCGCGCGGCAGATGATCGAGAGGGAGGTCGGCGCGCTGGCGGTGCTCGACGGCGAGCGGGTCACCGGGATCATCACCGAGCGCGATCTGGCCGGGGCCCTCGCCTTCTCGGCCGACCCGGCCTCGCAGGAGGCGGCGGGCTACGCCTCGACGCGGGTCGAGACCGCCGCGCTGGACGAGGACGCGCGGGACGTCGCCCGCCGGATGCTGGAGGCGGGCATCCGCCACCTGCCGGTGGACGACCACGGGCGGCTGGTGGGGATGGTCTCCATGCGCGACCTGCTGGCGCTGGAGACCTGGGCGGCCTGAGCTCCGCGGCCCGGCGGGCGGACGGCCGTCAGGCGGGCCGGGCGATGAGCACCGGGCAGCCGCACCGGTGGATGACCGTATAGGTCACCGACCCGAGCGGCATGAGGGGATCCCTGTGGTCGTGGGGCCCGACCACGACCAGCTGCGCGCCGGCCGACACCCGGGGCAGGGCCTTGCGGGCGCTGTCGTTGACGACCTCGGCCGTCACCGGGACCTCGGGGAACCGCGTCCGCCAGCCGGCCAGCGCCTCCTCGATCCGCCGCTCCTCCGCCCGCCGGTGGCGCCGCAGGAGCGCGGCGAGTTCCGCGGAGTGCACCGGGTCCGGGACCTGGAAGAACCGGAAGGCGTGCACGACCCGCAGCGGCGCCCGCCACAGCGAGGCCTCCCGGAAGGCCTCGGCCAGCACCGCCCCCGCGGACGTCCCGTCCAGACCGGCGACGATCTCGGGGCGGCCGGTCGTCGGCTCGCGCACGGCCGACGCGAGCGCCACCGTGACCGGGGAGTGGGCCGCGACCTTGAAGGCCACCGAGCCGAGCATGAGGCCGGCGAGGCCGCCGCTCCCCCGGGTGCCGACGACGACCATCCCGGCGTCCCGGGCCCGCGCGACCAGCGCGCTCGCCGCGTCGCCCTCGACCAGCTCGCCCGTCGCCTCGACGCCTTCCACGCGGCGGCGAACCCGCTGCTCGGCGCGGTCCAGCAACCGCCGCGCCTCGTCCCGCTCGGGCCCGTTCCCCCGCCCGGCACGAGGCTCCGGAAGGGCATGCAGGAGCCGGAGTGCGACCCGCCGGACCCCGGCCTCGCCGGCCGCCCAGTCCAGCGCCCGGGTGCCGGCCTCCGACCCGTCCACCCCCACCAAGATCGGACCATCCACCGAAATCCCCCCAACCGAAGGTCCATGCCGCGCGCCCCCGAGGACCACCGCTCCTACGAGATGCTGCCCCGATCCGCCCCCGGGCTCACGCGGTGTGCTGGGACGCCCGTTCGAGCAGCCTGGCGGCCTCCACCTCGGAGACCGGCGCGAAGTCCAGGTAGAAGTCGCTCGCGGTGACGAAGAACGTCGGCGAGAGCGGGCACACCACCTCGTCGGCGACGGTCCACAGATGGTCGACGGTGTCGGGCGGCGCCGCGGCCACGGCGAAGACGACCCGCCCGGCGCCCTGGGCCCGGGCGTCGCGGCACGCGACCTCGGCCGCGAGGCGGCCTGCCGCTCCGTCGTCGACGACGATGACGTCGCGGCCCGCCGGCGGGAGGCTCGGCCGCCGCCCGCGCAGCCGGAGCCCGAGGGCCCGCGCCTCGACACGGGCGTCCCGCTCCAGCTCCCGGATCCGCGTCTCCCCGGCCCCCGACCGCCGGACGGCCTCCTCGTCCAGGACCCGCGCCGGGCCCTCCGCGACCGCGCCCACCAGGACGCCGGGAGGCCCCGGGACGACGAGCTCGCGCACGACGAGCGCGTCCAGCGCGCAACCGAGCCGCGCGGCGGTCTCGGCCGCCACCGGGACGCCGCCCCCGTGAAGGCCGAGGACCCGGACGTCACCACCCGTGTACCGCCGCAGGTTGGCGACGAGCTGCCGCCCCGCGTCCTGCCGATCGGAGTACATCGCCCCACCTCGTTCGCCGGCTCTTCACCCACCAGCATTCGATGGGGGCGTCGGTGGTTCCAGTGCGCATCGGCCCTCCCCCGGGCCGACCTTCGTCCCGGCCCTTCCCGGCGGTCAGGCCCCGCGGGTGAGGTAGGCGACGCAGCCGTCCAGTGTGGCCAGCTCCGGATAGTCGTCCTCGTCGATGCGCAGGCCCGCGGCGTCGCTCAGCCCCTCGACGAAGCCGAGGAAGTCGAGCGAGTCGAGGCCGAGGTCCTCGCGCAGGTCGGCGTCACCGCCGACCGCCGAGGCGTCGATGTCGGGCGCCGCCTTCTCCAGCGAGCGAGCGGCCAGGTCTCGTGCCTGCCGGGGTGTCACAGCTCCTCCGGGCTCTGCAGCAGCCGGTCCACGGCCTCCAGGAGGCGCGCGCCCGTGTGGCCGTCGCTGGCGCGGTGATCGGCGGCCAGCGTGGCGGTGACCACCGGCCGGACGCCCAGCAGCCCCTCCACCGCCCACGGCCGCTGGACGATCTTGCCGAAGCCGATCAGGGCCACCTGGGGCGGGAAGATGACGCCGGTCACCGACTCCACGCCCTGGTCGCCCAGATCGGTGACGGTGATCGTGGCGTCGGCCAGCTCGGAGCCGCGCAGCCGGCCCGTCCGGGCGCGCACCAGCATCTCCTTCAGAGCGGCCATCAGCTCGTCCAGGGACAGATCGTCGGCGCCGCGCAGGGTGGGGGTCATGAGCCCGCCGCCGCGCAGCGCGGTGACGATGCCGAGGTGGACGCCGTCCCCCTGGACGAACGCGTCGTCGAGCCAGTGCCCGTTGAGCTCGGGGACCTCGCGGGCCGCCAGCGCGCTCGCCCTGAGCAGCAGCGCGGCCGGGAGGAGGCGCTTCGCCACCGGGAGCTCGCGGTTGCGCGCCCAGAGCCAGGCCGTCGCGGCGCTCATGTCGATGGTGGTGCCGAGGTAGTAGTGCGGGATCTCGCGTTTGCTCCGGGCCATGAGCTCGCCGATCGCCCGCCGCATCGCGGCCTGCCTGCCCGCCTTCGCGGGAGGCGGGGCCGCCGCCTTCCGGCGCGGCCGCGCGGGCGGCCGCGGCGTCCCCGCGGCGGCGCGGACGTCGTCGGCCCGGATGGCGCCGCCGGCCCCGGAACCGCGCACCCGCCCCAGGTCGACGCCGAGCTCACCGGCGATCCGGCGGGCCATGGGCGACGCCTTCGGACGGGACGCCGGGCGGGCGGCCCGCTCGACGTCCGCGCGGACGACCCTGCCGTCGTGGCCCGTGCCGTGCACCGAGGCCACGTCGACGCCCTGTTCCTCGGCCAGCCGCCGGACGAGCGGAGTCGCCGCATGCCGGGGCTCGGGAGCGGGAGCGGGAGCGGGAGCGGGAGCGGGCTCCTCGCTCACCGGCTCCGGGGCCGGCGGGGCCTCCGGAGCCTCCGGAGAGGTCAGGCGGGCTAGCGGGGCCCCGACCGGGACGCTGGTGCCTGGCTCGACGAGGAGGGCGTCGACCACGCCGTCGTCGAAGCACTCCACCTCGATGTCGGCCTTGTCGGTCTCGACGACGGCGACGGCGTCGCCCCGGTTCACCCGGTCCCCCGGCCCGACCAGCCATTCGGTGAGGGTGCCGCGGTCCATGTCGGCGCCGAGCGAGGGCATCGTGAAGTCAGGCATCGCCGCTCACCACCCGGTGCGCGGCGGCGACGACGTCGTCCGGCTGCGGCACCGCCGCCTCCTCCAGGTGCCGCGGGTACGGGATGGGGATCTCCGCGCCGCACACGCGGGCGACCGGCGCGTCGAGCTCGTAGAACACCTGCTCGGTGACGCGGGCGCTGATCTCCGCGGACAGGCTGCCCGACCGCCACGCCTCGTCCACCACCACCGCGCGGTGGGTGCGGCGGACCGAGTCCATGATCGTGGCGTCGTCCAGGGGGCGCAGCGACCGCAGGTCGAGCACCTCGGCCTCGACGCCCTCGGAGGCGAGCCGCCCGGCCGCCTCCAGGGTCTTGTGCAGGGTGCCGCCGTAGGTGATCAGGCTGACGTCCGAGCCGGGCCTGCGCACGGCCGCGCGGTCGATGTCCACCGCCCCGGCGCCCGGCGGCAGCTCGCCGGACAGGGTGTACAGCGACCCGTGCTCGAAGATCAGGACGGGGTCGGGGTCCGCGAGGGCGGTCCACAGCATGCCGCGGGCGTCCTCCAGGGTCGCGGGCGCGACGATCCGCAGACCGGGGATGTGGGTGTACCAGCCTTCGAGGCTGTGCGAGTGCTGGGCGGCCAGCTGCCGGCCCGCCCCGGTCGTCATCCGGATCACCAGCGGGACGCCGAACTGCCCGCCGGACATGTGCGACAGCGTCGCGGCGTTGTTGAGGATCTGGTCGAGCGCGAGCAGGCTGAAGTTCACCGTCATGATCTCCACGATGGGGCGCATGCCGGCGAGGGCCGCGCCGATGCCCGCGCCGACGAACGCCGACTCCGACAGGGGCGTGTCGCGGACCCGCTCGGGGCCGAACTCCTCCAGCAGGCCGAGGCTGACGGCGAAGCAGCCGCCGTAGCGCCCGACGTCCTCGCCCATCAGGAACACGCGCTCGTCCTTCGCGAGCGCCTCCCGCAGGGCCGCCCGCATGGCCTCCCGGTAGGTGATGCCGCCGTTCGCGCCGGCCGCCGGAGCGCCGGGAGCGGTCCGGGTGGTGGTCATGGCCGCACCGCCCTCTCGGAGTAGACGAAGCGGGTCAGGTCGGCGACCGGCTCCAGCGGGGCCTTGCGCGCCGCCTTCACGGCGCCGTCGATCTCGGCGGCGATCTCCTTGTCCATCGCGGCGAGGTCGTCGCCGCCGAGGTCGCCGTCGGCGCGCAGCCGGGCGGCGAGCGCGTCGATCGGGTCGCGGCGCCTCCACTCCTCGATCTCGGCCTTGGTCCGGTAGCGGTCCGGGTCGTACATCGAGTGGGCGCGGTACCGGTAGGTGCGCATCTCCAGGAAGTGCGGGCCGCCGCCCCAGCGCACCGCCTCGGCCGCCCGCCGCGCGGCCGCGGAGACGGCGAGCGCGTCCATGCCGTCCACGGCCCACGCCACCAGGCCGTACGACGAGGCGCGCAGGGCCAGGTCGGTCTCGGCGTGCTCGCGGGCGAGCGCGGTGCCCATCGCGTACTGGTTGTTCTCGCAGACGAACAGGACCGGCAGGCGCCAGAGCGCGGCCAGGTTCAGGCATTCGTGGAACTCGCCCTCGGCGGCCGCCCCGTCCCCGAGGAAGCACGCCGTGACGCGGTCGGCGCCGCGCATCCGGTCGGCGAGCGCCAGCCCGACCGCGAGCGGCAGCCCGCCGGCCACGATGGCGTTGCCGCCGTAGAACCGGGTCGCCGCGTCGAACAGGTGCATCGAGCCGCCGCGTCCGCGGCTGCAGCCGGTGGAGCGGCCGAACATCTCCGCCATGATCGCCTCGGCCGGGATCCCGCGCGCCAGGGCGTGCCCGTGCTCGCGGTAGGTGGTGACGACGGCGTCCTCGGGGCCGAGCTCCGGCATCACCCCGGCGGCAACGGCCTCCTCGCCGATGTACAGGTGCATGAACCCGCGGATCTCGGCCGCGCTGTACAGCTCGACGCAGCGCTCCTCGAAGCGCCGGATGCGCAGCATCTCGTGGAGCAGGCTCCGGCGCTCCTTCGCCGCCGCATCCCGCGCCGGCCCGCCCGCCGTCCGGGCGGCCTCCCCAGCGGCGCCGCCGGGCTCGGTCTTCACCGTCTTCTTCGTGGTCATGGGCTCTGCTCCAGTGTCGACACGTCCCCTTCGGGGAGCCCGAGCTCGCGCGCCTTCAGCAGCCGCCGCATCACCTTGCCGCTGCGGGTGTGCGGGAGGTGCCGGTCGAACGTGATCTCCTTGGGCGCCAGCGACGCCAGCCGCCGGCGGCCGAAGGCGATCAGCTCGCGGCGTGTCTCCTCGTCCGGCTCGTAGCTCGGGCGCAGGGTGACGAACGCCTTGACGACCTCGCCCGCGACCGGGTCCGGCCGTCCGATGACCCCCGCCTCGGCGACGGCCTCGTGCTCCATCAGCGCGCTCTCGACCTCGAACGGGCCGATCAGGTGCCCGGCCGACTTGATCACGTCGTCGGCGCGGGCGACGAACCAGTAGTAGCCGTCCGCGTCCCGGCGGGCGATGTCCCCGGTGAGGTACCAGCCGCCGGCGAAGGCCCGGGCGTAGCGCGCGTCGTCGTGCAGGTAGCCGCGGAACATCGACGGCCACCCGGGCCGCAGCGCGAGCTCGCCCTCGGCCTCCGGGCCGCGCGCCACGGTCACCCGCCCGCCGGCCGACACCCGCGCGCGCCCGTCCGGGCCGCGTTCCAGCAGCGCGGCCTCCACGCCGGGCATCGGACGGCCCATCGAGCCGGGCCTGATGTCCATGGACGCGTAGTTGCCGATCATGATCGCGCCGGTCTCGGTCTGCCACCAGTTGTCGTGGACGGGCAGGCCGAACGCCTCCACGCCCCACACGACGGCCTCGGGGTTGAGCGGCTCCCCCACGCTGGCGACGAACCGCAGGGCGGACAGGTCGCGGTCGCGCGCCGGGCCGGACCCGTACCGCATGAGCATCCGCAGCGCCGTCGGCGCCGTGTACCAGACCGAGACGCGCTGCTCCTCCAGGATCCGGTACCAGCGCCGCACGTCGAACTCCGCGGCGTCCACCAGCAGCGTCGCGCCGTGGGTGAGCGGAGCGATGATCCCGTAGGAGGTGCCGGTGACCCAGCCGGGGTCGGCCGTGCACCAGAACACGTCGCCGCGCTTCAGGTCCAGCGCGTACGCCGCGGTCGCGTGATGCGCCACGACCGCCTCGTGGACGTGGACCGCGCCCTTGGGCCGTCCGGTGGTGCCGCTGGTGAAGTGCAGCAGCGCCATGTCCTCGGGGCCGGTCGGGGGGATCTCGAAGTCCGCGGCGGCCTCGTCCATGACCTCCCGGTAGGAGACCGTGCCGGGCGGCGCCCCGGACCCGCCGACGATCAGCACGTGCCTCAGCTCCGGCAGCTCGTCCCGGATCTGAGCGATCTTCCTGGTGTACAGGTCGAGGCTGGTGACCAGCACCACCCCGTCCCCGAGGCGGAGCCGGTCGCGGATCGGCTCCGGCCCGAACGCGGGGAACAGCGGCGACAGGACGCTGGTGTTCTTCAGCGTCCCGAGCGCCGTCACGTACAGCTCCGGAACGCGTCCCAGCAGGGTGAACACCCGGTCCGCCTTGCGGACTCCGAGCGCGCGCAGCACGTTGGCGAACCGGCAGGTCTCGTCCCGCAGCCGCGCGTAGGTGAGTTCGGTGACCCGGTCGTGCCGGTCCAGGCAGCGCAGCGCCACCCGGCCGGCGAGCGGGCCCTCGGCGTGCCGGTCGACCGCCTCGTGGGCGATGTTGAGGCCCCGGCCGCCCGGAAGGCCGTCCATGGCGGCGCGCGCCTCGTCCCAGCGGAAGCGGACGTAGACCTTCTCGTAGTCGTCCAGGTTCGGCGGGAGGACCGGCCGCCCGGCCTTGGCGATGGGGTCCCAGCGTGGTCCGGCGACGTTCACGAAGGTCCCGCGAACTGGGCGATGTCCTTGTCGGCGACCCCGTGGAGCCGGCCGGCCAGATCGGCGAGCGCCCGGCTCACGGCGAGCTCGTCGCCGATCTCCGGGACCTCGCGGTCGGCCGGGTTGCGGCGGGCGTGCCCGCGCCCGGTGGTCCTCTTCTCGCCGCCGCTGAACAGGACCGCCTGCGCGACGGTGTCCGAGCCCTCCTCGGTGATGTAGAGCTCGACGCTCCACTCCTTGGCCTTCATGACGAACCTCCTTCGCTCGGCCGTTCACCCTCCATCGTCGGAAGGGGGCTGGGGCGCCCCTAGGGGCGGAAGTCCCGAATCCGCTGATCAGAGCGTTGGGAAGGGACCTTCGGCCCCGGTCCGCGGGACCGATGGGGGCGGGCGGCCGGGCCCGGGCGGGGAAGGCTCGACCCGTACCGGGGCGGATCGACGGGCGCGAGGACGGACCTATGAGCGGCGGACTGCTGACCGACCTGTACGAGGTGACGATGGCGGCGAGCTACCTGCGCCGCGGCATGACCGGGGCGGCGACGTTCAGCCTCTTCGTCCGCAAGCTTCCCCCCGACCGCGGTTTCCTGATCGCCGCCGGGCTGGAGGACTGCCTGTCGTTCGTCGAGGACTACCGGTTCTCCCAGGAGGATCTCGACTACCTGGCGGTGGAGCAGGGATTGGACGACGCCTCGCTGCGCGCTTTCGAGCGCCTCCGGTTCACCGGTGAGGTCCGGGCGGTCCCCGAAGGGCGCGTCGTCTACCCGGGCGAACCGCTTCTGGAGGTCACCGCGCCGATCGCGGAGGCCCAGCTGGTGGAGACCGTGCTGCTGAACCACGTCACGTTCCAGACCACGGTGGCCACGAAGGCCGCCCGCTGCGTGCGGGCCGCCGCCGGTGCGCGGGTCATCGACTTCTCCTTCCGCCGGACGCAGGGGGTCGACGCCGCGATGGCCGTCGCGCGGGCCTCCTACCTCGCCGGCTTCGCCGGCACCAGCAACGTCGAGGGCGCCCGGCGCTACGGCATCCCGGCGACCGGCACGATGGCCCACTCCTACGTCGAGGCCTTCCCCGGCGAGGGCGAGGCGTTCGCCGCCTTCGCCGCCGACTTCCCCGACCGCACCACGCTGCTGGTCGACACCTACGACACGCTCGCCGGGGTCGAGGCGGCCATCCGGACGGCCCGCCGGGCCGGGCTGCCGTCCCTGGCGGGGGTCCGGCTCGACTCCGGGGACCTCGGCGACCTGGCGGTCAAGGCGCGCTCCATGCTGGACGGGGCCGGCATGACCGGCACGCTGATCGTGGCCAGCGGCGGGCTGGACGAGCACCGGATCGCGGACCTCGCCGCCGGCGGCGCGCCGATCGACGTCTACGGGGTGGGGACGAAGATGGGCGTGTCCGCGGACGCCCCCTATCTCGACAGCGCCTACAAGCTCGTCGCCTACGCGGACCGGCCGGTGATGAAGCTGTCCACCGGCAAGATCACCGCACCGTGCGCCAAGCAGGTCTACCGGGGCGCGGACGGCGACGTGGTCGCGCTGCGGGACGAGCCCGCGCCGGACGGCATGGAGCCGCTGCTCGTCCCCGTCATGGAGGCGGGGCGCCGCCTCGCCGGACCGGACCCGCTCGATGCCGTGCGCGAACGGTGCGCCGCCGAGATCGCCGCCCTTCCCGACCGGATCACGCGGCTTCGTGACCCCGAATCCCGTCCGGTCCGGCTGAGCGCGCGCCTCCGGCGAACCCGGGACCGGCTCTACGCGGAACTCGCCGCCGGGCACCGAGCCGCCGGCGCAGACCTTCCCAAGTGGCAGTGACGGCGGCCTACCGGGGCCCGCCGACGAGGGCGACCGGGCACTCGGCGTGATGGATCACCCCGTGGCCGATGGAGCCGAGCCGGAACAGGCCCCAGCGGTGCGGGTGCGCGCCGACGACGACCAGGTCCGCCGCCCGCGACGCCCGGACCAGTTCGGACACCGGGTGCCCCACGAGGACGTCGTTGACCACGTCCACCAGCGGATACCGCTCGTGGAGCGGAGCGTAGGCCTCGATGACCCGCGCCCGCCGCTCGTCGTTCAGGCGCTCCTCGTCGAGGGCGTAGGCGGCTTCGGCCATGTCCACGGACAGCTGCCACGCGTGCACGACGCGCAGCCGCACGCCGCGGACCGCGGCCGCGTCGAAGGCGTACCTGAGCGCCTCACCCGGCTCCGCGGCGACGTCGTGGCCCACCACGACCTCGCCGCGATCGGCGGCGCCGTCACGCACGATCACCAGCGGGACGGCGGTCCGCCCCGCCATGCGCAGCCCGACCGAGCCGAGCGGGAGCCCGGGGAAGCCGCCGTGCCCGCGGTGCCCGAGCACCAACTCGAACGCCTTCTCCGACTCGTCGCGCAGCGCGTCCGGCGTCGCGTTGACGACCAGGGCGGTCGTCACCCGCAGCTCCGGCCGGCGCTCCAGGACGCGGCGCTCGGCCTCCAGCAGCACGGCCCGCCCGGACGGTGAGGTGCGCTCGGCCGCGTCCGGCGGGACGAAGCGCCGGACCTGGTACGGCCAGATCTCCGCCGCGTGGACGATGCGCAGCGGCCGGTGCCGCAGCGCCGCCTCGCCCGCCGCCCAGTCGACGGCCCGGCCCGCGGCGGCGGACCCGTCGGTCCCCACGACGATCGGTGCGGACATGGCCCCTCCGGCGATCACCCGTCTTCTCACGGCCTCCTCCCAGCCTTCGCGCCCGGCGCCGGCACGGGCCAGGGACCAAGGTCCGCCGCGGCGGGGACCTTCGCCGCGGCCGGTCCGCGCCTGTTCTTGACCGTTCACGCGGTATGCGCTGGCCGCCGTAAGGGCAGGTCACAGCAGGTGGGGGCAGGGAACGGCGTCACGGGCGACGCGCTGGCCGGGGAGCGGTTCTTCGGCGGCATGCCCGAACGGCACCGCGCGGCCCTGGCCGCCACCGCCCGCGCGGTGGACGTCCCGGCCGGGCACCGCTTCTTCGAGGAGGGCTGGGCCGCCGAGCACTTCTGGCTGCTGCGTTCCGGGACGGTCGCCCTCGACCTCCAGGTGCCCGGACGGGGCGCGGTGGTGGTGGAGACGCTGCCGGCCTCCTCGGTGCTGGGCTGGTCGTGGATGTTCCCTCCGCACGTCTGGAGGTTCGGCGCCGTCTCCCTGGAGCCGGTGCGGACCCTGCGGTTCGACGGGACCGAGGTCCGGGAACTGTGCGCCGCGGACCTCCGGCTCGGCTACGACCTGACCCTGCGGTTCGCCGCCGTGCTGCTGGACCGTCTCGAAGCCACCCGGGTCCGCGTCCTGGACCTGTACGCGCACCCGGAGCAGCGGGCATGACCCCGGCGGCCGCGTACGGCCCCATGGTCCCCGTCCCCTACCGCGTGACCGCCCGGCGCGCGGAGACCGCCGACACGGTGACGCTCGCGCTGGAGCCCGTCGGGGCGCCGATCCCCGAGCCGGCGCCGGGCCAGTTCACGATGATGTACGCGTTCGGTGTGGGCGAGGCGCCGATCTCCGTCAGCCGGACAGGGCCGTTCGATGGGACGCCCGCCTCGGGGGTGCTGGAGCACACGGTCCGAGCCGTGGGGGCGGTCACCCGGGCCGTGTGCGCGGCGCGGCCCGGCCAGGTCCTCGGGCTTCGGGGCCCGTTCGGGGCCGGCTGGGGACTGGACGAGGCCCGCGGGCACGACCTGGTCGTGGCGGGGGGCGGGATCGGCCTGGCCCCGCTGCGGCCGGTGGTGCTGCGGGCCCTGGCCGACCGGGACGCCTTCGGCCGCATCGCGGTCCTGGTCGGCGCCCGCACCCCCGGCGACCTGCTGTTCCGCGGGGAACTGGACGCCTGGCGGGAGCGCGGGGCCCAGGTCGAGGTGACCGTGGACCGGCCGGCCCCGGGCTGGACCGGCCAGGTCGGCGTGATCACGGCCCTGGCGGGCGCCGCGGACGTCGACCCCGCCCGGGCCGCCGCGTTCGTCTGCGGGCCGGAGATCATGATGCGGCTCACCGCGCGGGCGCTCACCGAGCTGGGGGTGCCCGCCGGGAACGTCCGGCTCTCCCTGGAGCGCAGCATGCGGTGCGGGGTCGGCTGGTGCGGGCACTGCCAGCTCGGCCCGCTGCTGGTCTGCCGGGACGGGCCCGTCGTGCCCTACCCGCGTGCCGCCGCGCTGATGACCGTCAGGGAGCTGTAGCCATGGGACGACCGACGCTGGCCGTGTGGAAGTTCGCCTCCTGCGACGGCTGCCAGCTCACCCTCCTGGACTGCGAGGACGAACTGCTCGCGCTCACCGGCGAGATCGAGATCGCGCACTTCCTGGAGGCGTCGAGCGCCGCCGGGGACGGGCCCTACGACGTGTCGCTGGTCGAGGGGTCGATCACGACGCCGGCGGATCTGGACCGCATCCGGCACGTGCGGGCCGTCTCACGGAAGCTGGTCACGATCGGCGCGTGCGCGACCGCCGGGGGGATCCAGGCGCTGCGCGACTTCGCCGACGTCGAGGAGTTCGCCTCGGTCGTCTACGCGCGGCCCGAGTACGTCGCCACGCTCGCGCGGTCCACCCCGATCGCCGCGCACGTCCCCGTGGACTTCGAGCTGCGGGGATGCCCGATCGACCGCCGCCAGCTCCTGGAGGTGCTGGCGGCGCACCTGGCCGACCGCACGCCCGACGTCCCGTCCCACAGCGTCTGCTTCGAGTGCAAGATCCGCGGGAACGTGTGCGTCATGGTCGCCCGCGGCACGCCGTGCCTGGGCCCGATCACCCACGCGGGCTGCGGCGCGATCTGCCCCGCGTACGCGCGGGGCTGCTACGGCTGCTTCGGCCCGTCCCCCGCGTGGGGCGAGGGGCGGCCCAACACGCGCGGGCTGCTGCCGTGGCTCGACATGACCGAGGGCGAGGCGCACCGCGTGCTGTCCACCTTCAACGTCACCGCCTTCCGCGAGGAGGCCCCGGCCGAGGGACGCGGCGATGACGCACCGCAATGAGAGGACGCTGACCGTCGGGGCCCTCGCGCGGGTCGAGGGCGAGGGTGCGCTGTACGTCCGCGTGCGCGGCCCGGACGTCGAGGAGGTGCGGCTCGACATCTACGAGCCGCCGCGGTTCTTCGAGGCCTTCCTGCGCGGCCGCGCCCACACCGAGCCGCCCGACATCACCGCCCGGATCTGCGGGATCTGCCCGGTCGCCTACCAGATGAGCGCCTGCGAGGCCGTCGAGGCCGCCTGCGGCGTGAGCGTGGACGGCGCGCTCGGCGAGCTGCGCCGGCTGCTCTACTGCGGCGAGTGGATCGAGAGCCATGCCCTGCACATCTACCTGCTGCACGCACCGGACTTCCTCGGCTATCCCGGCGCGGTCGAACTGGCCCGCGACCACCGCGCCGCCGTGGAGCGGGGGCTGCGGTTGAAGAAGGCGGGGAACGCGCTCATGGAGTTCCTCGGCGGCCGCGCGATCCACCCCGTGAACGTCCGGGTCGGGGGGTTCTACCGGACCCCGGCGCCCGCCGAGCTGGCCCCGCTCGCCGAGACGCTGCGGGAGGCGCGCGACGACGCCCTGGCCACCGTGGAGTGGGCGGCGGGCTTCGAGTTCCCCGACTTCGACCACGGCCACGAGTTCCTCGCGCTGTCGGCCGACCGCTACCCCCTGGAGCGCGGCGTCGTCCGCGGCGGCACGGGACGCGTCTTCCCCGCCGCCGAGTTCGAGCGCCACGTCGTCGAGGAGCAGGTCCCGCACTCGACCGCGCTGCACGCGCGCTTCACCGACGGCGGCCGCTACCTGACCGGCCCCCTGGCCCGCTACTCCCTGAACCGCGACCGGCTCTCCCCGCTCGCGCTGGAGGCCGCGGACCGGGCCGGGCTCGGCGCCGAGTGCCGCAACCCGTTCCGCAGCATCCTGGTCCGCGCCGTCGAGGTCGTCTACGCGGCGGACGAGGCACTGCGGCTCATCGCCGGCTACGAGCCGCCGGCCCGTCCGGCCGTGCCGGTGCCGCCGCGGGAGGGCACCGGCCACGGCGTCACCGAGGCCCCGCGCGGCCTGCTCTACCACCGCTACGACCTGGGCCCGGACGGGCTCATCCGGGCCGCCCGGATCGTCCCGCCGACGTCGCAGAACCAGGCGGCCATCGAGGACGACCTGCGCCGCTTCGTCGCGGCCCGCCTCCACCTCGACGACGAGGCCCTGACCCGGCGCTGCGAGCAGGCGATCCGCAACTACGACCCCTGCATCTCCTGCTCCACCCACTTCCTCGACCTGACCGTGGAGCGCTCGTGACCATCGTGATCGGCGTCGGCAACGACCTGCGCCGCGACGACGGCGCCGGACCCGCCGTGGTCGAGGCGCTCCGCGGCCGGGTCGGGGCCGGGCTCGCCGTCACCGACGGCGAGCCCGCGAGGCTCGTCGCCCTGTGGGCGGACGCCGACCTCGCGATCGTCGTGGACGCCGTGCGCGCCGACCCGCCCACCCCCGGCAGGGTCCGCGAACTGGACGCCGAGACCGCGGCGCTTCCCACGCGGCCGGTCACCGATCACGCCCTCGGTCTCGGCGACGCCGTCGCGCTCGGGCGGGCCGTGGGCCAGATGCCCGCCCGGCTCCGCGTGATCGCGATCGAGGGAGACGACTTCGGGTTCGGCGAGGGGCTGACCCCGAGCGTCGCCGCCGCGGTCGGCGCGGTCGCCGACCGCCTGGCCGGCGCGCTCGCGTCCCCGGGCGGGACGGCGCTCCCGGCGGATGACAGGACAGGAAGGGAAGACGGATGACCGCTCCGACGGACGCACCGGGGCCCGGCGGCCCGGCCGCGCTGGAACTGAGGAGTCTCCGCCCGCTCTGCGAGGCGCTGCGGCAGGCGGGCTACACCGTCATCGGGCCGACCGTGCGCGACGACGCGATCGTCCTCGCCGAACTCGACTCGGCCGACCGCCTGCCCCACGGCTGGGGCGTCACGCTCCGCGCGGGCGGCTACCGGCTGCGCCGGCGGGAGGACGGCGCGGCCTTCGCGCACGCGGCCGGGCCGCAGTCCTGGAAGCCGTTCCTGCACCGGTCAAGGGTCAAGCTCTGGGAGGCGGACCGGACGCGGGACGGGTTCCAGGTCCAGGAGCAGCCGCCCGAACCGGCCCGGCTCGCGCTGCTCGGCGTCCGGCCATGCGATCTGCGCGCGATAGCGATCCAGGACCGCGTGCTCATGGGCGGCCGCCACGTCGACCCCTCCTACGCAGCGCGGCGGCATGACAACTTCGTCATCGCCGTCAACTGCACCGAGCCCGGCGGGACGTGCTTCTGCACCTCCATGGGAACCGGCCCGCAGGCGGGCCCCGGGTACGACCTCGCGCTCACCGAGCTGGCCGGCGACGGCGGCGTCCGCTACGTCGTCGACGTCGCCACCGAGGCGGGCGCCGCCCTGATGGACGACCTCGGCTCCGCCCCCGCCGAAACCGCCGACGTCGACCGCGCCCGCGCGGAGGTGGCGGCGGCGGCCGGCCGGATGGGCCGGGAGATGCCCGCTCTCGGGCTGCGCGAGCTCATGGCCGGGACGCTGGAGGCCGACCGCTGGGACGAGGTGGCCGAACGCTGCCTGAGCTGCGGCAACTGCACGATGGTGTGCCCGACCTGCTTCTGCACGAGGGTCACCGACACCACCGACCTGACCGGCGACCACGCCGAACGCTGGCAGCTCTGGGACTCCTGCTTCGATCCGGACTTCACCCATCTGCACGGGGGCGACGTCCGGGCGTCCGCCAACAGCCGCTACCGCCAGTGGCTCACCCACAAGCTCGGCACGTGGCACGACCAGTTCGGTTCCTCCGGCTGCGTGGGCTGCGGGCGGTGCATCGTCTGGTGCCCGGTCGGCATCGACCTGACCGTCGAGGTCGCGGCCCTGCGCACCGAGGCCGCCGGGGAGGGCCCCCATCGCCCCGAGGGGTCCAAAGACCCATAAATATGAGCAATTCGCCCCTGACCGGTGGGCGGGCCCTCGCGCGAGCCTGGTGGCGTCGGTAGGAGGCTCGCGATGAAGCAGACGTTCAGATTCGGCACCTTCCGCGGGATCCCGGTCGGAATGCACTGGTCGGTTCTGGTGATCATGCTGTTGATCGCCGAGATCCTCGGGCGCTCGGTCCTGCCCACGGCAGCCCCGGGCGCGCCGCCCGGCGTGCGCTGGGCGGCGGCCGCGCTGGCCGCGGTGCTGTTCATGGCCTCGCTGGCCGCGCACGAGATCGCGCACGCGCTGGTCGCCCGCCGCCACGGCGTGGGGGTCGCCTCGATCACGCTGTGGGCGCTGGGCGGTCTCGCGGAACTGGACGGCGAACCCGCCACCGCCCGCGCCGACCTCCAGATCGCCGGGGTCGGCCCGCTGACCAGCGCGCTGGCCGGGGGGGTGTTCGCCGGGGCCTGGGCCGCCGGGCACGCGCTGGGCGCCCCCGTCATCGTCACCGCCTCGCTGAGCTGGCTGGCGGCGACCAACATCCTGATCGCGGTGTTCAACCTGCTCCCCGGAGCCCCGCTGGACGGCGGGCGCATCCTGCGCGCGCTGCTGTGGGGCCGGAGCGGGAACCGCGCGAGCGCGACCCGCAGCGCCCAGCGCGCCGGGATGGTGCTCGGCCAGACCATGATCGGCGCCGGGCTGCTGACGCTGCTGCTGTGGAGCTGGTTCAACGGGCTGTGGCTGGCCGTGATCGGCTGGTTCATCTCCAGCTCGGCGCGGGCGGAGGCGCGCTACACCGATCTCCGCGAGGCCGCGAAGGACCTCCGGGTCGCCGAGGTCATGACGCGCGATCCCGACCACGGCTGGGCCTGGCAGCCCGCGTCCGCGTTCGTCCAGGACGTGGCGGTGCGGTCCCGCCAGACGGTGTTCCCGGTCGTGGGCGTGTCCGGCGACCCCGTCGGCGCCGTCACGGTCGACCGGCTGGCCCGCGTCCCGGAGCCGGACACCGGCGTCACCCTCGGCGATCTGAGCGTCCCGCTCGGACCGGACCGGGTCGTCGGCCCGGAGCAGCCCGTGGACGCCCTGCTCCAGATGGCCCCCGTCGCGGGCGACCTCGTCGCGGCGGTCGCCGCCGACCACCACCTGCTCGGGATCGTCACCACCGAGGACCTCCAGCGGATGATGCGCCGGACCCGGCTCAGCCGGGGCAGCCCCGCCCCTGCCTGAGACCCCGCGTGGACATGCCGGTCCCGTCGGCGGAAGGAACCGCCGACGGGATCGGCACGGGGTCAGTGGGCGGGAACGACCGCGACGGGGCACTGCGCGTGGTGGATGACCCCGTGGCAGGTCGACCCGAGCTGCGGAGCGCTCCAGCGCCGGTCGTGGGCGCCCACCACCAGCAGGCGGGCGCTCTGCGAGGCGTTGGCCAGCGCGGTCACCGGGTGCTCCAGCACGATGTCGTCGGCGACCTCGACCCCCGGGTGCGTGCGCCGGACGGGCTGGTAGGCCGCGACGACCTCCTTGCGAAGATCGTCCTCGATCTGGTCCGCGTCGACGGCATAGCCCGCCTCGATCAGCGTCGCGAACGTCTGCCACGCGTGGACGATGCGGAGCCGGGCGCCGTGGAGCGCGGCGGCCTCGAAGGCGTAGTCGAGGACCGGATCCATCTGCCGGGCCAGGTCGATCCCCACCACGACGTCGCCGCGGTCCGCGCCGCCGTCGCGCACGATCACCACCGGCACCGCGGAGTGGCCGGCCAGGCGAAGGCTCGTGGACCCCAGCATCAGGCTGGAGAACCCGCCCCGGCCGCGGCTGGCCACCACGAGCTCGAACGCCTTCTCCGACTGCGCCCGCAGGGCCTGCCACGCCTCCTCAGCCACCAGCTCGGTCGTGATCTCCAGGTCCGGCCACCGCTCCTTGACGCGCTCGCGCGCGGCCGCCAGGAGCGTGCGCCCCGCGCGGGTCAGGCGCTCGGCGGTCTCGGGCGGCGCGAACAGCGGCGTCTTGTAGGGCCAGCTCTCCACGGCGTGGACGATGTGCAGGGGGCGCTCACGCGAGGCGGCTTCGGCGGCGGCCCAGTCGAGGGCGCCCGCCGCCTCGTCGGAACCATCGGTCCCGACGACGATCGGCTCGGACATCGGTTCTCCTCCCGGCTCAGCGGCTGTCGCTTCCTTCGACGCGACCCCGCGGGCACAGCGGCACGGCCGCTCCTTTCCACGCTCCATCGCGGGCCGGGGGCGGCCCTAGGGACGAAGGTCCCCATGTCAGGCACCCTCTCGTCCCCCCGGCCACGAGCCGACCGCCCCTGAGACCCCCGGCCGCGGCGTGGAAGCGTGGACGGCACGGACTCCGCGCAGGCGGCGAGGTGGGTATGGCGGTGTGGATATGGCGGTAAGGGCCGCGTTCACGCGGAACGCTCACGAGCTGCTCTTCGCGCTGACCGGCGCCGGGCTGGCGGCGGGCGCCGCGCTGCGCTGGTCGGTGGGCGCCGGCGCCGGGGACCTGGTCTGGGTGCTGACGACGGCGGTCGCGCTCTGCCCCGCCGTGTGGTGGGTCGTGGACGGGCTCCTGCACCGCAGGTTCGGCAGCGACGTGATCGCCGTCCTCGCGCTGGCCGGGACGATCGCGGTCGGCGAGCCCTTCGCGGGCGCAGTCATCGCCGTGATGCTCACCGGGGGCCGGCTGCTGGAGGAGCGGGCCGGGCGGCGCGCCCGCCGCGACCTCGGCGCGCTGCTGTCGCTCGCGCCCCGGGTGGCGCACCGCCGGACCGGCACCGGCCTGGACACCGTCGACGTCTCCGAGGTGCGGCCGGGCGAGCTGCTGCTGGTCCGCGCCGGGGAGACCGTGCCGGTGGACGGGCTGGTCGAGCGCGGGGCGGCGGTGCTGGACGAGTCCACGCTGACCGGGGAGTCGCTGCCGGTGGAGCGGCCCGCCGGGGACGCGGTGCGCGGCGGGACGGTCAACGCCGGAGACCCCTTCGAGCTGCGCGCCACCAACGACGCCCGGTCCAGCACCTACGCCGGCATCGTCCGGCTCGCCGAGGAGGCCGCGGCCGAGAACGCGCCGTTCATCCGGATGGCCGACCGGTACTCGGCCCTGTTCATCCCCGCCACCCTGCTGCTGGCCGGAGCGGCGTGGATCGCCGCCGCCGACCCCGTGCGGGCGGTGGCGGTGCTGGTCGTCGCCACTCCCTGCCCTCTGATCCTCGCGGCGCCCATCGCCTTCGTCTCCGGCCTGTCGCGGTGCGCGCGGCGGGGCGTGGTGGTGAAGGGCGGCGGCACGCTGGAGCGGCTCGCGCAGGCCCGGGTGCTGCTGTTCGACAAGACCGGCACCGTCACCACGGGGCGTCCCGCGCTCACCGAGATCATCGCCGCCGACCCGGGCCGCCGTGAGGACCCGCTGCTGCTCGCGGCCTCGCTCGACCAGGTGTCCCCGCACGTGCTCGCCTCGGCGATCGTCCGCGGCGCCCGCGAGCGCGGGCTGCGCCTCACCGCGCCGGAGGACGTCGTCGAGCGCGCCGGGCAGGGCGTGCAGGGCACCGTCGACGGCCACCGGGTGAGCGTCGGCAAGGCGAGCTGGGCGGGGCGGGCGGACCCGGCGTGGCTGGACCGGGTCCGCGGCCGGGCCGCCGCCCGCGGCGCGATCACCGTGTTCGTCGGCGTGGACGGGCGGCTCGCGGCCGTCCTGCTGCTGCGCGACCGCGTGCGGCCGGACGCGGCGCGGACGTTCCGGCTGCTGCGCCGGGCGGGGATCGGCCGGGCGGTGATGGTGACCGGCGACCGCGCGGACGTCGCCGGGCCGATCGGCCGGCTCGTGGGGGCCGACACCGTGCACGCCGGGCTGTCGCCGGCCGGGAAGGTCGAGATCGCCCGGGACGAGAGCGCCCGCGCGCCGACCGTGATGGTCGGCGACGGGGTCAACGACGCGCCCGCGCTGGCGGCGGCGGGCGTCGGCGTCGCGCTCGGCGCCCGCGGCGCGACGGCCTCGTCCGAGGCGGCCGACGTGGTCGTCACCGTGGACCGGCTGGAGCGGCTGGCCGAGACCCTCGCGATCGCGCGGCGCACCCGGTCGGTCGCGCGCCAGAGCGTCCTCGTCGGGATGGGGCTGGCGCTGGCCGCGATGGTCGTCGCGGCGCTCGGGTTCCTGACCCCGGCGGCGGGGGCGCTGCTCCAGGAGGGCATCGACGTGGCGGCGATCCTGTCCGCCCTGCGCGTGCTGGGCCCGGGCCGCGACCGGGCGCCGCGCCTTCGCGGTGACGAGGCCGAACTCGTCCGGCGGCTGGACGAGGAGCACCGGGCGCTGTGGCCGCGGATCGAGCGGCTCCCCGCCCTGGCGGACGCGGCGGCCGGCCCCGCCGGGCAGGACCGGGACGCCGCCATGGACGCGCTGTCGGGGTTCCTGGCGGACCTGGAGGCGCACGAGCGCAAGGACGAGAGGCTGCTCTACCCGGCGGTCGCGCGCGTCCTCGGCGGCTCCGACCCCACGGGGGCGATGAGCCGCGGGCACACCGAGATCGCCGAGCTGGCGCGCCGGATCGGCGCGCTGACGGCGGAGCTCCGCGCCGCGCCCGAGGCTCCGGAGCCCGCCGGCGACCTGCGGCGGACCGTGCAGGAGCTCTACGCGGTGCTCCGCCTGCACTTCGCCCAGGAGGAGGAGAACTACTTCGTCCTCGCCGACGTGCACGACCCGGCAGGGCCCTGACCATCCGGCGGCCGAGCCGGGACGTTCGACTCTGGGGAGGGGCGCCGCCAGGGCCGAGGCTGAAGGCAGGACACCGCCGGAGGTGAGGAAAGTGACCGTCTTGGTGGGATACGCCAGTGCACACGGCTCCACGCGGAGCATCGCCGGACGGATCGGCACGGTGCTGGCCGAGCGGGGGCTCCAGGCCGACGTCCGCTCCATGGCCGGGGTGGAGGACGCCGGAGCCTACGAGATGTTCGTGCTCGGCAGCGCGATCCACGACCGCACGTGGCTGCCCGAGGCGCTCGACTTCCTCGCGCGCGAGCGCGACGTCCTGGCGATCCGGCCGGTGTGGCTTTTCAGCGTCGGGGCGCCCGCGGCCCTGCGCGGCCCGTGGCGGCACTTCGGCGCCAAGGAGGAGGGCCTCGTGCGGGACGAGCTCCGGACGAGGGTCACGGCCGTCGACCACCGCCTGTTCTCGGGCGTCTTCCTCCGCGAACACACCTCCCTGCTCGGGCATCTGCTCTTCAAGGCGCTCGGATGCCGGTACGGCGACTACCGCGACTGGCCGCGGGTCGAGGCGTGGGCCTCGACGATCGCCGCGCGGCCGGGGTACGCCGCGCGGAGCCGCCGGGGCCCGGCGGACCTCGGCGGCGGGACGCGGGGACCTAGGTCCCTGGTGGCGGACCGTCCGGCAAAGGAGTCTTGGGGGCATTCGGGAAAGGCCTAGGGGGAAGGCATGCAGACGCGAAGGATCCGGCGGGAAGCGTTCGGGGAGCTCGTCACCATGATCGACGGCGGGGACGGCGGGCCGGCGCGGGTGACGGCCCGCGGCGAGCTGGACATCGCCTCGTCCGCCGCGTTCGGCATCGAGCTGGCGAGGCTGATCGGCGAGCGGGGGCCCGACGTCGTCATCGACGTCTCCGGCCTGATCTTCTGCGACGCGCGGGGCCTCGCCGCGCTCGTCGCCGCCGACGAGCTGGCGCGCCGCCACGGCGGCGCCGTCACCCTGACCGGTCCCCGCCCGCAGATGGCGAAGATCCTGCGGCTCACCGGCCTCGACCGCCGGTTCGCGCCGGCCCGCACGCCCGTCCGCCGAGGCGGCGCCCCAGGTACCCCTACCCCGTAACGACAAGGGATCGTCCGCGGAGAGTGCCCTAGACCACGTTCGCTCCAATCCCCCATGCCTTGCGGTTTCGGGTATACCCCCCTAGGGTAAGCCCGAATCGTTGATACCCCCTAGGGGTACATAGGAGGGGACATGTCCGCTCGTTCCGTGCCGCCCGCCGCCCGCCGGTGGTGGGCCCTGGCACTCATCGCGACCGCCCAGTTCATGGTGATCATGGACACCTCGATCATCGGGGTGGCGCTGCCCCGCATCCAGGACGACCTGGGCTTCTCCCAGCAGAACCTGTCCTGGGTGTTCAACGCCTACGTCGTCGCCTTCGGCGGCCTGCTCCTGCTCGGCGGCCGGCTGTCGGACCTGTTCGGCGCCCGCCGGCTCTTCTCGGCCGGCTGGGTGGTCCTGCTCGCCGGCTCCGCGGTGGCCGGGGCCGCCGGCACCGTCGGCGTCGAACTGACCGGCCGCGCCCTGCAGGGCGTCGGCGCCGCGCTCATCGCGCCCGCCGCGCTCACCCTGCTGATGATGCTGTTCGGCTCCGAGCCCCGCGAGCTGACCAAGGCGCTGTCGCTCTACGGCGCCGCGGCTCCCGCCGGGGGCACCGCCGGGGTGTTCCTCGGGGGCGTCATCACCGAGTACGCGGCCTGGCCGTGGGTCTTCTACATCAACATCCCCATCGCCGTGCTGGCGCTGGCCGCCGCGCCGGCGCTGATGCCCGGGGGCAGAGGGGGCGCCCGCGGCTCGGTGGACGTGGTCGGCGCGCTGACCGTGACGGCCGGGCTCGGCGCCGTCGTCTTCGCCGTCGTCCGCGCCCCCGAGGTCGGCTGGGACGCGGCGTCGACCTGGACCGTGCTGGCCGGAGGACTCGTCCTGCTCGGCGCGTTCCTGGCCGTCCAGGCGTCCCGCCGCGCCCCGCTGATGCCGCTGTCGATCTTCCGGGCGCCGAACCTGGGCGCCGCGAACCTCGCCCAGCTCCTGCTCGGCGGCGCGTGGATCCCGATGTGGTTCTTCCTGAACCTCTACCTGCAGCGGGTCCTCGGCTACAGCGCCTTCCCCTCCGGGGCCGCGCTGGTCCCGATGACCGCGCTGATCATGCTCGGGATGATCGTCCTGGCGCCGCGGGCCCTGGGGCGCCTCGGCCCCAAGGCCTCCATCGTCACCGGGCTGCTGGTGCTGGCCGCCGGCATGGGCTGGCTGGCGCTGATCCGCCCGGACGGGAACTACTGGGTGGACGTCCTGCCCGCGTCGCTGGTGGCCGCGCTGGGCATGTCGCTGGCCTTCATCCCGTCCCTGGGCACCGCGCTGTCGGCCGCCCGCCCGGAGGAGGGCGGGCTGGCGTCCGGCATCGTCAACACCAGCTACCAGGTCGGCTCGGCCCTCGGCCTGGCCGCGATGACCGCCATCGCCGCCTCCTTCGGCGCCGACCGGCCCGGCGACCTGCCCGCGCTCACCGACGGCTTCTCGGCGGCGTTCGCCGGCGCGGGACTGGTCGCGCTCGCGGGCGCGGCGCTGGCCGCCGTCACCCTGCGCACCCCGCGCCCCGAGCACGCGCCCGCGCCGGTGACGCCGGCGGAGCACGAGAAAGCCCCGGGGCACTGACCGGCACGTCCGCGGGGTCGCCGTCGGCGGCCCCGCGGAGCCCGTGCGCGGGGACCGGGCGCGCCCGCGCTCAGGTCGCGTGGACGACCGCGACCGGGCAGGGCGCGTGGTGGATCAGGGCGTGGCTGACCGATCCGAGCAGCAGGCCGCGGAAGCCGCCGAGGCCCCGCGAGCCGACGACGAGCAGGCGCGCCTCCTCCGCGGCGTTCATCAGCACCTCGCGCGGCGGCCCGGTCACGATGTCGACCTCGACCTTCACGTCGGGGTGGAGCTCACGCGCCGGGATCATCAGCCGGGCCAGCCTGGCCGCGGCGGCGTCCCGCATCCCGGTCTCGTCCACCAGCGGAGGGACGTCCTTCTCGGGCACCGCCTCCCAGGCGACGACCGCGTGCACGTCCCAGCCGTGCGCGCCGGCCTCGGCGAAGGCCAGCGCCAGCGCCTCGCGCGACGCCGGCGAACCGTCCACGCCCACGACGACGTGCCCGTGCGCCTGCTCCGGCGGCGGGACGAGGTCGCCCCGGACGATCACGACCGGGCAGGGCGCGTGCGCGGCCACCTGCGCGCCGACGGAGCCGAGCACCAGCCCGACGAACCCGCCGAGCCCCCGCGGGCCGAGCACGATCATGTCCGCGCCGTGTCCGGCCTCGATCAGCCGGGCGGCCGCCTGCCCCCGCGCCAGCACTCCCCGCACGCTCAGCTCCGGCGCCGCCTTCCGGGCGTGCTCGACCCCGTTGTTGAGGTTCTCCTCGGCCACCGCCCGCAGGTCGACGACCGGCATGGCGATCGGGCCCCCGACGTAGACGTCCCACACGTGGAGCACGGTCAGGGGCAGGCCCCGGGTGCGGGCCTCGGCGGCGGCCCACTCCAGGGCCTGCACACCGCCGGTGGAACCGTCGTAGCCAACGACCACACCAGTGATCGGCTCATCGTTCATGGAGAACTCCCCTTCAGGGTTCCTGCCTGGTCGAGTCAAGCCTCGCCTGCCCGCACGCCGCGCAGGAGGGTCGAGGGTCCGCGGGAATCAGGGACCTTCGGCCCTCTCGTCCTCGCGGAGCGGCACCACCGCGATCGGGCAGACCGCGTTGTACAGCAGCCACTGCGCGACCGAGCCGAACGCGGGGTGCGCGGCCCCCACCACCAGGAGCCGCGCCTCCTGGGCGGCCTCCCGCAGCGCTCCGGGCGGGGGCGCTAGCTGTAGTGACCATGGACGTTGGTGACGGCGACACGGCTCGATGAGCTTGATATAGACGAGGACCTCCTGGCGAGGTGTGTGTCACCACA
>NZ_JBEZJI010000032.1:0-99752 GCF_040649435.1 Actinomadura sp. NPDC048955 | reverse complement strand
CGTCGACTCGCGGACGAGCCGGGTGACCGACGCGGCTCCCATCAGTTGGGGGTCGCCAGGACCAGGGGGAGGGTCGACTGGGCGCCGGATTCCTTCAGGAGGCGGGTGGCCACGGTCATCGTCCAGCCGGTTTCCATGCGGTCGTCCACCAGAAGGATGTGGCCGGGGTTGTCGGCAAGGGCCTCCGCCAGGTCGGCTGGGACGGTCAGGGTGTGCCAGACGGAGGCAAGGCGCTGGGCGCTGTTGTGGCGGCGCGGGACGGGCTCCCCGACGGGGACGAGCTCGCCCAGGTAGGGCAGGCGGCCGATCTGCGCGATGCGCTGCCCGAACGTCGTGACCAGGCGGGGGCGGGAGTGGGAGCCGATGGTGACCACGCCGGTGGGGCGGGTCTTCCAGTCCCAGGCGGCGAGGACCTGCACGACGGCGTCGACCAGGTCGGCGGGCACGTCGGTGTCGCCGCCGGCGAACAGGTCGCGCAGGCGGTTGCCCCAGCCGATGTCGGTGAGGCGGCCGAGGGCACGGCCCGTCTCGGCCTGGAGCTCGGGCTTGATGCGGCCGGAGACGCCGAGGTCGTCCTTGACGCCGGTCGGCCACATGCGGCGGGGGGCGATGTCGACGCCGGGACGATGCAGGCGGTCGCGGGCCCGGGTCGCGCTCTCCTGCGTGACGTCGGTGGGCCAGTGGCGGCCCGTGCAGTTGTCGCAGCGTCCGCAGGGGGCCGCAGCGGGGTCGTCGAGTTGGCGGCGCAGGAACTCCTCGCGGCAGCCGGTGGCGGTGATGTAGTCGAGCATCGCCTGCTGCTCGCGGCGGCGTTCGGCGGTGACGCGCTCGTAGCGCTCGCGGTCGTAGGACCAGGGTTGGCCGGTGGACGTCCAGCCGCCCTTGACGCGGCGGGCGGCGCCGTCCACGTCGAGGACCTTGAGCATCATCTCCAGGCGGGCCCGGTTGAGGTCGACCAGCGGTTCCAGGGCCGTGGTGGAGAGGGGGCGGTCGGCCGAGTCCAGGACGTCGAGCGTGCTGCGGACGATGTGCTCAGGCGGGAAGGCGAGGCTCGCGAAGTAGGCCCAGATCTCGCGGTCCTCCCGGCCGGGGAGCAGGATCACCTCGGCGCGGTCGACGCCGCGGCCCGCGCGTCCGATCTGCTGGTAGTAGGCCACCGGGGACTGCGGGGCGCCCACGTGGACGATGAAGCCGAGGTCGGGCTTGTCGAAGCCCATGCCGAGGGCGCTGGTGGCGACGAGGGCCTTGAGCTTGTTGTCGTGGAGGTCACGCTCGGCCTGGAGGCGCTCGGCCTGCTCGGTCTGGCCGGAGTAGGCGGCCACCTCGTACCCGCGGTCGCGGAGCCAGCCGGTGATCTCGTGCGCCGCCGCGACGGTGAGGGTGTAGATGATGCCGGAGCCCGGGAGGTCGCCGAGATGCTCGCCCAGCCAGCCGATGCGCTGCTCGGCGGAGGGGAGGTTCACCACCGCGAGGTGCAGCGAGTCGCGCTCGAGGGGGCCGCGCAGGACCAGGGCGTCGTCGCCGGCGAGCTGCTCGGCGACGTCCTTGGTGACGCGGGCGTTGGCCGTCGCGGTGGTGGCGAGCACCGGGATGCCGGGCGGCAGCTCGGCCAGCAGGGTGCGCAGCCGCCGGTAGTCGGGGCGGAAGTCGTGCCCCCAGTCGGAGATGCAGTGCGCCTCGTCGACCACGACCAGCCCCGCGCCCGCGGCCAGCTTGGGCAGGACGAGATCGCGGAAGTCGGGGTTGTTGAGCCGCTCGGGGCTCACCAGCAGGACGTCGACCGCGCCCTCCTCGACCTCGGCGAAGATCTGGTCCCAGTCGCCGGTGTTGGAGGAGTTGATCGTGCGGGCGGCGATGCCCGCCCGGCGGGCGGCGTCGATCTGGTTGCGCATCAGCGCCAGCAGCGGCGAGACGATCACGGTCGGCCCGGCGCCGCGCTCGCGCAGCAGCCGGGTCGCCACGAAGTACACGGCGGACTTGCCCCAGCCCGTCCGCTGGACGACGAGGGCGCGCCGCCGCTCCTCGACGAGCGCGCTGATCGCCGTCCACTGGTCGTCGCGCAGCCGCGCGTGGTCACCGGCGAGGGCGCGCAGGCACCGCTCGGCCTCGTCGCGAAGACCGTCCGAAGAGCTCATGCGTCCTTGGTACCAGTGCCTCGGAAGGCACCGCACCAGAATCACGTTCTGTGGAAAAGGCGGGACGTGGGCCAGGGATTGACGAAGGCCACGGATTGGGGACACCCGGCCGGTGGGTAGCCTGCCAGTCAAGATCAGTTCATGGGCGGGAAGGGACACCGGCGGGGGTATGGGCGCGGCTGAACGCTTGCGGCGGACATGGCAGGTCCTCATGGAAGGGTCGCCCCCCGAACCGCCCGAGGACGAGCCCGGCGAGATCGTCGACCCGCGGGTCATCGACCTCGTCCTGCGGGTCGGCGAACTCCTCCTCGCCAGCGGCGAGACCACCGAGCGCGTGAACGAGGCCATGCTCGGCCTCGGCGTGGCCTACGAACTCCCCCGGTGCGAGGTGCAGGTCACACTGACGAGCATCCTCGTCTCGGCGCATCCGGGAGGGGGCGCGGCGCCGATGACGAGCGCGCGCTCCATCCGGCGGCGGACCCCGGCCTACTGGCGGCTCACCGCGCTGCACCAGCTCGTCCAGGACGCGTCGATCGGCATGCTCGAACTGGACGAGGCCCACAAGCGGCTCGCGGAGATCAAGAGGCACGGCCCGCCGTACCCGACCTGGCTGCTGGTGGTGTCCCTCGGGCTCATCGCCGCGTCGGGCAGCGTGCTGTCGGGCGGCGGACCGCTCGTGGCGACCACCGCGTTCGTCGCCACGATGCTGGGCGACCGCACGGCCGCCGCGCTGGCGCGCCGGGGCATCGCGGAGTTCTTCCAGCTGACGGTGGCCGCCGCGATCGGCGCGGCGGCGGCCGCGGGCGTGGTGGCGCTGGGCAACCCCGGCCAGGCCGCGACGATCGTCACCGGTTCGATCCTGGCGCTGCTTCCGGGACGTCCGCTGGTCGCGAGCATCCAGGACGGCATCACCGGCGACCTCGTCAGCGCCGGGGCGCGGGTGCTGGAGGTCTTCTTCATGATCGCGGCGATCGTCGCCGGGCTGGGCGCCGTGGTGTACCTCGGGGTCAGCATGGGCGTGCCGATCGACGTCCGGCACCTGCCCACCCCGTCGGCGAGCCTGGAACCCGTCGCCGTCATCGCCGCCGCCGCCATCTCGCTGACGTTCGCGGTGTCCCTCGCCGCCCCGCGCGACGTGCTGACCACCGTCGCCCTCGGCGGCGCGCTGATCTGGGTGCTCTACGTCCTGGCCCGCGGATGGCACGTTCCACCCGTGTTGGCCGCGGCCATGGCCGCCACCGTCGTCGGCGTGATGGCGAGCTGGCTCGCCCGCAGGCACGGGGAGCCGGTCATGCCGTTCGTGGTCCCCGCCATCGGCCCGCTGCTCCCCGGGACGGCGCTCTACCGCGGCATGGTCGAGCTCAACACCGGTTCGCCGCAGGCGGGCGTGCTGAGCCTCATCGGAGCGGTGTCCGTGGCGCTCGCCCTCGGCGCCGGGGTGAACCTCGGCGGCGAACTCGTCCGCGCGTTCCAGCACGTCGGCCTGAGCGCGTCCGGCCGCTGGGCCCGCCCCGCGGCCCGCCGAACCCGGGGCTTCTGACCCCGCCGCCGGGTGGTTCTGTCGGTGGTGGGGGTTACGTTCGGCGCATGTACCGACAGGGAGACGTCCTGATCCTGCCCGTGCCCGAGGAGGCGGTTCCGCAGTCCGTGCGCGGGCTGCCGCCGTCCCCGCGCGACGGCCGCGGCCGCATGGTGCTCGCCCTCGGCGAGGCCACCGGGCACGCGCACGCGCTGGCCGGGCCCGGCACGCTGCTGCGCACCCCCGACCCGCTCGTGCCGGACCACCTGCACCTGCCGTCCGGCGGGCGGCTGGTGCACGAGGAGCACGCGGCGATCACCCTGCCCAAGGGCTGGTACCGGGTGATCCGGCAGCGCGAGTACGTGCCCGGGTCCGTCCGCGTCGTGGCCGACTGAGAAGGGGGACGTGATGCTCACCGAAACGGTACGCGAGACCCACTACGTGGTCGGCGACTGGCAGGCGGCGGCGTTCGCCACCGGGCCGGCCGACCGCGCCCGTGCCGAGGCGGGCGTGGCCGCCGCCTACGCCTCCGCCGGGCTGAGGCCCCCCGAGCGGTACCTGTGGGTGCCCTCCCCCGCGCGCGGCGCCGCCGTGGCCGCCGTGATCGCCGGGCACGGCGAGGCGCTGGAGAAGGCCGGGCTGGACGCACTGCTCGAACGGGCCCGCGCCGACCTCGGTGACGGTGAGGCCGGGCCGAGCGTCCTGACGGACGTGCGCACCCGCCCCTGGGAGGCCGAACGTGCGGCCGCCTGCTCCGAGCAGGGGCCGGAGCAGTGGCCGCGCACGTGGGCCGAGACCGGCGGCCTGCTGTGGGGCCAGGTGCAGGCGCTGGTCACGCGCGTGCGCGGCGCGATCGGCGAACAGGCGCAGGGCAGGCCCGGCAGGGCGGGGAACAGGCGGCCCTCCCCGGAGGAGGACGCGGCCGGGGCGCTGCTGCGCGCGGCCACGCTCGACGCCGTCCTCGGCCAGCACGACGGGCCGTGGCTGGCGCTCTTCGAATCGCTCGGGCGCCTCGACGGCCCGCTGGCGGGGCTGGCGGAGGTGGCCCGGTCGGCCGGCTGGTGGTGGCCCTACGAGCGGCTGGTGATCCTCTCGGAGCGGCCGGGCGAGCTGTACCGCGACGAGCCCGGGCGGCTGCACCGCGGGGACGGTCCCGCCCTCGCCTATCCGGACGGATTCGCGCTGCACGCCTGGCGCGGCATGCCCATCCCGCCCGACTTCGTCGCGTCGCTGACCGGTCTGACGCCGGACCGCATCTCCTCCGAGCAGAACGCCGAGCTGCGCCGCGTGATGCTGGAGATCTTCGGTTACGACCGCTACCTGGCCGAGACGGGCGCGCGTCCCCTGCACCGGGACGAGACGGGCGTCCTGTGGTCGATCGAGCTGCCGGGCGACGAGCCGGTGGTCATGGTGGAGGTGGTCAACTCCACCCCGGAACCGGACGGCACGCACCGGACCTACTACCTGCGCGTCCCGCCCGACACGCGCACGGCGCGCGCGGGCGTCGCGTGGACGTTCGGCGTGGACGAGGCCGACTACCACCCCGAGAAGCAGACCTGACCCCAGGGCTCAAACCGGCCCGCTCTCCTGGTCAGGCCGGTCCGGGCGGGGTCGCGGTTCACGGGCTCCGTAGTTCGGAGATCGTCCTGTGGAGGCGGGTGGCGCGTCCGGCCGGGGTGCGGGCCTTGAGGAGCGGGAGGATCAGGGCGTAGCGGGTGGTTCTGTCGAGTGCTTCGAAACGCGCGGCGGCCTGTGGGGAGGCCGCCAGCGCGGCCACCAGGTCGGGCGGGACTTCGGCGTCGCGCTGGGCGGTGTAGGCGGCCGCCCAGCGGCCGTCCGCCTGGGCGGCGGCGACTTCGGCCAGGCCGGGCGGTCGCATCCGCCCGGCGGCGGTCAGCGCCTCCACGCGCTCGACGTTCTTGCGCGACCACGCGCCGCCCCTGCGGCGGCGCGAGTACCGCTGCAGGTAGAAGTTCTCGTCGTGGGACCTGCGCCGGCTGTCGATCCAGCCGTAGCACAGCGCGATCTCCAGCGCCTGCGTGATCGTGACGGAGGCGCTGCCCGCGCCCTTCTTGGCGATCTTCAGCCAGGCACCGTCCCCGCTCTCGTGATGCTCGGCCAGCCAGGCCTCCCACTCGGCGGCGTCCGCGAAATGCATCATCGGTCCACGATCTGCTGGCGACATCGGCGGTTCCCTCTCGTTGGGCGGTGACACTCATGGTTCCGGGTAAAGTGCTCATCTTCTGAGCACTTTGTCGGACGATCTGGATTCATGCGCGCTGACCGTCTCGTCGCCGTCCTGCTGCTGATGCAGGTCCGCGGCCGGGTGACCGCGGCCGAGCTGGCGGCCGAGCTCCAGGTGTCGGTGGCGACCGCCCGCCGAGACCTGGAGGCGCTCGCGTCGGCCGGGGTCCCGGTCTATCCGCAGCCGGGTCGCGGTGGCGGCTGGCAGCTGGTCGGCGGCGCCCGCACCGACCTCAGCGGCCTCACGGCGTCCGAGGCGCAGGCGCTCTTCCTGCTGGCCGGTCCCGCCGCCGCGGTGTCGCCCGAGGCCAGAGCGGCGTTGCGCAAGCTCCTGGGCGCCCTGCCGAGGACCTTCCGCACCGACGCCGAGGCTGCCCTGGACGCGACGATCGTCGACCCCGTCCGCTGGGGCGAGCGGGACCGTCCCCGGCCCGCGATGGTCGACCTGCTGCAGGCCGCCGTGGTCCGCCGCCTCAAGGTCCGCCTGACCTACGCCGGCCGCGGCGGAGAACCGGCGGAACGGCTGGTCGACCCGTGGGGCCTGATCGACAAGGACGACGTCTGGTACCTGCTGGCGGACACCGGGCGCGGGCGGCGGACCTTCCGCGTCGACCGGATCATCCGGGCCGAGCCGACCGGCCTCCCCGCCGAACGCCCCGACGACTTCACCCTCGCCGCGGCCTGGCAGGAGGTCGCCGACGAGATCGAGAGGCGGCGTTCGCGCACGTGGGCGACGGTGCTCGTCGAGGAGCGGTTCGTGCCCGTCCTGCGCGACCAGTTCGGACGGCATTGCCGCACCGACGGTGAGGCAGGTCGCGGGCGCGTCCGGGTCCGTGTCGCCGCCCCGACCCCGCTGGACATCGCCCGCCACCTCGCCGGCTGGGGCGCGCTGCTCGACGTCGTCGAGCCACCTGCCGTCCAGCGGGAACTCGCCCGGATCGGCGCCGAACTCGCCGGCCGCTACAACGGCGATCCAGAGCGGCAGAGCGGGCAGGACCGGGCCTCGGGTCAGGGCGGGGCGCTCTGACCCGAGGCCTGGACGATGGTCAGGGCCGGCCGAACAGGGCTGGGATCCGTTCGAGGATGCCGTCGGCGAAGGTGTCGTAGAGGCCGAGGGGTTCGAGGTGGACGTAGCCGATGTGGCAGTCGCACGTGTCGAGAGGGCACGGGCGGGGCGCCAGGGCGTTCCGGAACGAGCCGTCGTAGAGGTTGCCCAGGACGGACGGGACGAAGTGGCAGCGGCGGACCGTCCCGTCGCCGTCGACTGATATGACCGTGTCGCCCGTCCGGCAGGGGAGGCCGCGGCTCGCGTGCGGGTGGCGGCTCACGGGGAACAGCGGGTCGATCTCGGCCCAGGAGGCGGCCTCGGCGTCGTCGTAGGTGCGCCTTTCGGCCGCGTTGACCCAGAGGTACGTTCGGGAGGGAAGGTCGGCGCGGAGCCGGCGGGCGGCGTCGAGGTGCTCCGGCTGGCCGACGATGCCGACGCTGAACCGGATCCCCCGCGCGGAGAGGTCCAGGCATTTGTCCAGGAAACGCTCGTACGGGACCTGGCCGGGGTGGTAGGTCGCCCACAGCGCCAACCGTGTGGGGTCGGCGTCCGCCGTCCACGACACGCGGTGGCTGAGGTTCGTCTGGATCGCGACCCGTTCCACATGCGGAAGGTGGCTGAGGTCGATGAGGGCGCGCCGGTACCAGGAGCGGACGAGGCCTTCGCCCCATGGCGTGAACAGGACCGAGACGCGGTGACCGCAGCCTGACACCCACTCCGTGAAGCGTTCGAGCGCGGCGCGGTCGGCGCGGAGCTGTTCCGGGGTGTCGCGGCGCTTGGCGAACGGGCAGTACGGGCAGTCGTAGTCGCAGCTGGCCAGCGGACCCCGGTAGAGGATCGTCAGGTGGTCCATCACCGCGCCTCGTAGGACGCCATCAGCGCCTGCACGCGGGACGAGAACAGTGCCGGACCGATGGCGTCGGAGTAGGCGAGCCCCTCGGGGGTCAATCGGAGGACGTCCTCAGAGGTCTCCAGCCATCCACGCTCAGCGAACGGCTTCAGGTCGGCGGGAAAGTCGTCCATCGGGTCGCTTCCGAAGCGCGCGCGGTAGGTGCTCAGGTCAACACCGGCCGCTTGCAGAAGTGACTGGACGAGATGCCGCCTGCGGCGTTCGTCGTCGTCCAGTGAGAAGCCGACCCGCGCGGTGGTGAAGTCGGTCTCGCGCACGTAGTCGTCGATGATGGACCGCACCTGCCCGGCTCCGACCGCGTACTCGAACGAGTAGTGGAGGCGGGAGGTGTAGGAGCGTGCTCCGCAGCCCAGGCCGACCATGCCGTCCGTCTGGCAGCAGTACTCCGTGCCGCCCGCGTCTGAGGACGGCAGCCGGAACATCCGCATCGACACCTGCTCGTAGCCTTCGCCAAGAAGGTGGTCGCGACCGAGCCGGTAGAGCGTGAGGCGCTGGTCGTCCCAGTCTTGGGCGCGGCGTCCGAGGCCGGTCAGCGGGCGGACGTAGAGCGGGTACAGGTAGATCTCCTCCGGACGCCACGTGAGAGCGGCGTTCAGGGAGTGCAGCCACGTCGCGGGCGTCTGGCCGTCGATGCCGTAGATGAGGTCGATGTTGAGGATCGGGAACCCCGCGGCGCGGATGCGGTCCAGCGCGGCCTCCACTTCGGCGCGTTTCTGCGGCCGGACCGCCGCGCGTGCCTCCTCGTCCAGGAAGCTCTGCACGCCGATGGAGACGCGCGTGGTTCCGTGGTCGGCGAGGACGGCCAGCCGGTCGGTGGTGGCGGTCGCCGGGGACGTTTCCACGCCCAGCGGTATCGATCCGAACCCGGGGAACCGTCCGGCGATGCCGCAGAGCCGTTCCAGTTCGGACGCGGTGAAGTAGGTCGGCGTCCCTCCGCCGAAGGCCGCGGTGGAGAAGGCGGCGCCGTCCAGGGCGTCCAGGGCGGCGGTCGCCTGGCGGTCGAGCGCGTCCAGGTAGGCGCCGGTCAGCTCTTCGGGCGCGCCGGTGCGGGTGAAGAGGTTGCAGAAGCCGCACCTCATCTCGCAGAAGGGGACGTGCAGGTACAGGAAGAGCGCGTCGAGCGACTCCCCCGCCCACACGTCCCGCAATCCGGGTGCGGGCTGCAGCGGACGGTAGGCGGTCTTGTGCGGGTAGGCGTACACGTACGCCTGGTATGGATTCACGAAAGAACGAACTCCCCGTACGGAACGGTCCAGACGACTTCGTGGCCGATGCGGTGGCCCGTGTGGCCGTCCTCGCCGTACGCCGTCCCGTGGTCGGAGCAGACGATGACGAAGCACGGGCGGCGCATCAGCCCGAACAACCTGCCGATGTGCGCGTCCACATGGCGGAGGGCGGCGGCGTGGGTCGCGCGGGTGTCACCGTGCGAGCGTGTGGCGCCGTCCAGGTAGAACCAGTTGGGCTGGTGCAGGGACGCGACGTTCAGCAGCAGGAACAGGCGGCGTTCGGCAGGCAGCCGCGCCACGACTTCGGCGATCCGGTCGATCTGGTTGGGCAGCGACTCCGGGTCGGTCACGCCGAACCCGCGCTCCCAGTGGCTTTCGGCGAAGAGTGACGGCAGCGCCGATCCGAGCGGCGTCAGCTTGTTGAAGAACCCGACGCCGCCCACGCAGACCGTGTGGTAGCCCGCGGCGGCAAGGCCCGCCGGCAGGTCCGCGGCGTCGAACGTCCAGGTGCCGGCGGCGGTGGTCTCGCTGCCCGGGAAGGCGCCGGCGAACAGGCGCGGATGCGGGCCGGGCGACGCGGGCGTGGGCAGGAAGCCCGCCAGCATCGCCGCGTGCGCGGCGTAGGTGAAACTGCCGGGCGTGTGGCGGCGCTCCCAGCGGCCTTCTGGGAGCAGCCCGGTGAGGGTGGGGGTCTCCCCCGCGGCGGCCAGTTCGGCGGCCACGTCGTAGCGCAGCGTGTCGAGGGTCACCAGCAGCACGTCGTGGCTGCCGATGACTTCGTTCATGTCGCGCATGCCTGCACCGTGTTCATGTCGCGCATGCCTGCGCCATCGCCCTGACCTGGGCGCCGTAGGTGTCCAGGCCCTCGCCGGAACTTCCGGGCAGGCCGGTCAGGCCCGGAAGCAGGTCGCCGAAGGCGTTCACCTCGCACACCGCGAACCGCTTCAACCCGAATCCCACGAGCAGGTCGACGCCGACCATCGGGCTGCCCGGAAAGCACGCGGCTGCCCGCGCGCACACGTCCATGGCGCGCTTCCAACCGTCCTCGCCGAGCGCGCGCCGCACCGCTCCCAGGTCACCCCTGGCACCGCCCAGGTGCAGGTTCGTCATCGGGGTCCGGCTGGTCCGGACGACCACGTGCGTGGGCTCGCCTCCGATGACGACGACCCGCAGGTCGAACACGCGCCCGCCGAGCGTCGCCTTGGGCAGCCAACGCTCGACGTGCAGGCCGTCCGGCGCGAGCAGGCCGACCAGCGCCGCGACCTCCTCCTCGGACTCGTACGAGCGGACGCGCAGCGAGTTGAGCAGCCGGTCACCGGTCAGGAACGCCGACGTCACGGCCCGCACGCGGCCCGGGGCGGTCTGGAGCGCGACCACCCCGGAGGCCGACGAGCCGTGCGCCGGCTTCACGAACACCCTCCGCTCGCCCGCCTCGTCCATCCGGGAACGGAGTGCCGCATACCCGTTGACCTCGGGCAGGGCGGCCGGGACTGGCACACCCGCGGCAAGCAGGCGGGCGTGGGTGAGCCGCTTGTCGAACATGACCGCGATCTCCTCGACGTCGCCGAGGAGGCGGGCGCCGGACGCCGACGCCGCCGCCGACAGCCGCCGCAGCGCCGCCGTGAACGTCCGGTGCCAGCGCGCCCCGCCGCTGGCCCGCTCGGGCGGGCCGGGGCCGCGCAGCAGCGCGTCGGCCTCGGGATCCTCGCCGGGCGAGTCGACGCGGACCGTTTCGCCCGCGCCGAAGGTGAGCGGCGCGCCGCGCAGCACGTCCGTCCACGGGACGAGCCGCGGCTCGGGCAGCCCGGCGGACCGGCACGCCGCGGCGAACAGCGCGGGTCGCCGGTCGCCGGGCGTGCCGACCACCGCGAGCGTCATTCCGCCACCGCGACGTAGGAGTCGCTGAAGGCCCATTCCTGGCCCACCCATGCCGCCTCGCCCAGCGCGTCCTCAAGGTCGAGCTCGACGCCGGGCAAAGCCGCCTGAAGGCGTTCGGCCATCGGCTCGCTCAGGAACGCGTGGTGCAGGTCGAGGCTGCGCAGGTGGGTGAGGGGCTGCCCGGACAGCAGCGCCTCCGCTCCACGATCGGACAGCATCCCCATGGCCAGGCTGAGCGACTCCAGCCGGGCGACGACCGGGGCGCTCGCCAGGGCCTCCGCCAGCTCGTCCTGGAACGGGCCGTTCTCCAGGCCGAGGTGCCTCAGCGAAGGGAACCGCTCGCCGGTGAGGATGGGCGCGTAGTCATCGGGCGAGGACGACCCGCCGTGCATGTCGGAGCCGATCCACAGGTCCAGGTGCTCCAGCGCGGGCAGCTCGCCGCCCGCGACGGCCCGCACGACCTCGGCCGGCAGCCCGCCGGACTCGATCCGCAGCGCCTTCAGCCGCTCGTGCCGCAGCGGCTCGAACCGCAGGTCGGACGCGCCGCGGATCTCGAAGTGCTCCAGCCCCGGGTAGGCGTCGAACAGCGGCGAGATGTCGCCGTTCTGGATCCAGGAGATGTGGCATTCCCAGTCGAGGATGTCGCCGAAGAACAGCGCGCGCAGGCGGGGAAACCGCCCGGCGTGGTCCACCAGCCACCCCACCGGGTCGAACTCCTCGCGGGTGAACCCCCAGAAGCCGATGACGAGGTGGGTGACCTGGGCGGTGTCGACCGTCTCCAGAAGGAGGTCGAGGTTCGCGGGGACCTCCGCGCCCCACACGCCGTTGTCGTGGACGTGGTGGTAGACGCCCCAGGCCACGTCCCCCGGCTCCGGCAGCGGGCCGTCCGGCTCGCCGTCGAAGGTGTGGACGGGCAGCCCCGCGAAGGTCGAGAGGCGCTTCTGGATCATTCGGACGCCGCCCTCACTCGGACACCGCGATGAAGTGCCAGTCGCCGTCGGGCTTCTCCTGGTCGTCCAGGTCGACCGTGACGCCGGGCAGCGCCGCCCGCACCCGCTCGACCATCGCGTCGGACAGGAAGTGGTGGTGCAGGTCCAGCTTGCGCAGGTGGGTGAGCGGCTGGCCGGCCAGCAGCGCCTCGGCGCCCTGGTCGGTCAGGATGCCCATCGCCAGGCTCAGCGACTCCAGCCGGGCGACGACCGGCGCGCCGGCGACCGCCGCCGCGACCTCGCCCTGGATCTCGCTGTCCTCCAGGCCGAGGTGGCGCAGCGCCGGCAGCCGCTCGCCGGACAGGAACGGCGCGAGGTCGGCGACGGTGGCGTCACCGCCGTAGTTCGCCTCGCCGAGCCAGAGGTCGAGGTGCTCCAGGTTGGGCAGGTCGCTCGCGCCGACGGCACGGACGATCCGCGCCGGCAGCCCGCCCGACTCGAACCGCAGCACCTTCAGCTTCTCGCTCCTGATCGGGTCGAGGACGAGCCCCTGCGCTCCGCGCACCTCCACCCGCTCCAGGTCGGGGAACGCGGCGAACAGGGGCGTGATGTCACCGTGCTCGATCCAGGAGATCTCCGCCTCCTCGCCGGTGATGTCGCCGAGGAACAGCGACCGCAGCTTCGGGAACGACGCGGCCGCCCCGATCAGAAGCTGCACCGGGTCGGGGACGTTCTCCAGCTCGTAGGACGCGCCCCAGTAGCCGATGATGAGCGCCGTCACCTCGGTGGTGTCGACCGTCTCCCGGAACCGCGCCCAGACGTCGCCGAACGGCTCCTCGTCGAAGGAGGTCCCGACGAACCAGGCGGCCTCGCCCGCGGGCGGGAAGTCCTCCCCGCTGACGGGATCGACGCCCGAGCCGCGGCCGTCGTCCTCCTCCTCGGTGCCGGTGTCCTCGTTGAACGTGGCCACCGGAAGGCCGACATATTCCTCAAGGTGCTCATATATGGCCATGGGTCCCCTTCGCCTGATCGTCGGCACATTTCCTATCAGGACCGACGGACAAACCGCGCCGCTTTCCGCGGTTCGAGGACCGGGCCGGGGTCAGGAGGCGATCAGCACCGACCCCTTGTACTTGTCCTCGACGAACTTCTTCACCTCGGGGCCCTGCAGCAGCTGGACGAGCTTCTTCACGCGCGGGTCGTCCTTGTCCTCCGGCAGCGTGACGACGCCGTTGGCGTAGGGGTTGCCCTCGGCCTTCTCGGCGGCGAGCGCGTCCCTGTTCGGGGCGAGCCCGGCCTCGATGGCGTAGTTGCCGTTGATCACCGACAGGTCGACGTCCTCCAGCGAGCGGGGCAGCTGGGCGGCCTTGAGCGGCTTGAACTTCAGGCCCTTGGGGTTGCTCGCGACGTCCCGCTCGGTCGCGCTCGCCGGCGCGCCCGGCTTGAGGGTGATCAGGCCGTTGTCGGCGAGCAGCTTCAGCGAGCGCCCCTCGTTGGCCGGGTCGTTCGGCACCGCGACGGTCGCGCCCTGCGGGACGGCCTGCAGGCTCTTCACCTTCTTCGAGTACACGCCGAGAGGCTCCAGGTGCACGGGCGCGACGAACGCCAGCTTCGTCCCGGACTTCTTCTCGAACTCCTCCATGAACGGCACGTGCTGGAAGTAGTTGGCGGTGACCTGCTTCTCCTTCAGCGCGGTGTTCGGCTGCTGGTAGTCGCTGAAGGTCACGATCTCCAGCTTGAGCCCGGCCTTGCCCGCCAGGTCGTCCTTGACGTACTTCAGGATGTCGCCGTGCGGGACGGGGTTGACCGCGACCTTCAGCGGGGCGTCCGGGTCGTCGGACGCCGAGGAGGAGCCGCAGGCGGTGAGGCCCGCGAGGAGGGCGGCGGAGGCCAGCGCGGCGGTGAGTCTGCGGAGCACGGGGAGTGCCTTTCTCTGCGGTTCCAGGGGACGGGTGCTACTTGTGGGTCAGCCGGCGGGAGACGAGGTCACCCGCCGCCTGGATGATCAGGACGATGACGACCAGCAGGGCCACGGTGGAGACCATGACCTTGGTCTCGAAGCGCTCGTAGCCGTAGACGACGGCGAGGTTGCCGAGCCCGCCGCCGCCGACCGTCCCGGCCATGGCCGTGTAGCCGATGAGCGCGATGACGGTGACGGTCAGCCCGGACACCAGGCCCGGCCGCGCCTCGCGCAGCAGGACCTTGCCGACGATCTCGCGGCGGGTGGCGCCCATCGCGTCCGCCGCGGCGAGGACGCCCGGGTCGACCTCGCGCAGCGCGATCTCGACGAGCCGCGCGTAGAACGGGATGGCGCCGACGGTCAGCGGGACGATCGCGGCGGCGTTGCCGATGCTGGTGCCGACGACCGCCCGGGTGAACGGGATGATCGCCACCATCAGGATCAGGAACGGCAGCGACCGGCCGATGTTGACCACGATCCCCAGCACGCCGTTGAGCGGCGGCGCGGGCAGCAGCCCGCCCCGCTCGGTGATCACCAGCAGCACCCCGAGCAGCAGCCCGAGGACGGCGGTGAACAGCGTCGCGACACCGGTCATGTAGAGGGTCTCGCGGGTGGCGGGCCACAGCAGCGGCATGACCTCATCCCAGCTCATCGGGGGCCCACCTCCAGAGGATTCGCGACCTGCCCGGCGTTTCTGACCTGCACGGCCAGGCCGGACTCGCGCAGGAACGCCAGCTGCGCGGCGTTGTCCGCCGGTTCGCCCGGCAGTTCGAGCTGGAGCCGGCCGACGCGCTCGCCGCCGACCGTCTCCACGGCGCCGCCGAGGATGTTGACGTCCAGCGCGTACTTGCGGGCCAGCGCCGACACGAACGGCTCGTCGGTCGCGCCGCCGGTGAAGGTGACCTCGACCAGCGTCGTGCCGTCGCGGGGCTCGGCGGGCGGCAGCGGGAACAGGCCGCGCGCCAGCTCCGAGCCCGGGCGGGCGAGCAGCTCGGGCACCGGCCCCGACTCGGTGAACCGGCCCTCCCGCATGACCGCGGCCGAGTCGCAGATGCGCTTCACCACCTCCATCTCGTGGGTGATGAGCAGGATCGTGAGGCCGAGCCGGCGGTTGAGGTCGCGCAGCAGCTCCAGGATCGAGGCGGTCGTCTCCGGGTCGAGCGCCGACGTCGCCTCGTCCGACAGCAGCACCTTCGGCCGTCCCGCGAGCGCCCGGGCGATGCCGACGCGCTGCTTCTGCCCGCCGGAGATCTGCGCCGGGCGGGCCTTCGCGTGCTCGGTGAGCCCGACGAGGTCCAGCAGTTCGGCGACGCGCCCGGCCCGCTCGGCGCGCGGGACGCCCATGACCTCCAGCGGGAACGCGACGTTCCCGGCGACGGTCCTGCTGCCGAGCAGCCCGAAGTGCTGGTGGATCATGCCGATGCCCTGGCGCGCCCGGCGCAGCTCCCCGCCGCGCAGCGCGAGCAGGTCCCGGCCGCCGACCACGACGCGGCCCTCGTCCGGGCGCTCCAGGAGGTTCACGCAGCGCAGCAGGGTGCTCTTTCCGGCGCCGCTGCGGCCGAGCACGCCGAAGACCTCGCCCTCGGCGACGGTCAGGTCCACGCCGTCGACGGCGGTCACCTCGCGGCCGCGGCCGCGGTAGACCTTTCGAAGTTTTTCGATCTGAATCACAGGGAATCACCCATGCGGACGGAGGCCGCCGGAAGGGCGGCGGCGTTCAGGACGGGTCGGCGGTCACGATGTGCCGCGTGTCAGTGCATTGCGCCAGTGCGGCGCCGCACGGTCAGGAAAGGCCGGGCGGGTACGGTGCGTGGCTCAGCAGATGGCGTTCGAAGAACATGCGCGACTCAGGGGTTCGGAGTTCGCTCGCTTCGGGGCGCGAGTCTCAGGCGGGGGCCCTCAGCGGTCACACATTCGCCTGCAACACGTACGCCGCATGGCCCGCGGCATCGGCGGGCGGTGCTCGTGGCACGGGCGTACGGAAGGCATGTCAGCAGTTAACCGGCCGCTCACCGATGACGCAAATCCACCCGGTGTGATGCTCATCGCTCCGGATCGCGGCGTTCGCCCTAGTCATCGCGGTAGTCGACGTAGGTCTCGCCCGATCCGCTGCGGACGGAGAGCAGGCGGGACGAGCGGTCGTCGTAGACGGCCGGGTTGAGGTGGGCGTTGCCCGCGCCCGTCCATCCGGCGACCCGGTAGCGCGAGCCCGCCGGAACGATGATCTTCACGGTGCCCGAGCCCGCGGAGGCGTCCACCGCGTCCGGGGGCTCGGCGTAGCGGAGGTCGAGCGTGCCCGACGACACGTCGGCCCGCGTCTTCGGCGAGGCGAGGCCGCGGCCGTTGATCGTTCCGGATCGCGCCAGCAGCCGCAGCCGCCCCCGCGCGCCGGCGACGTCGATCTCCCCGGACCCGGTCCGCAGGTCGAGGTCGCCGGTCACCCCGCGCACGTCGATCCGCCCGGAGCCGGCGACCGCCGACACGCGCGCCGCGGCCGGGACCTGGATGTCGATCTCCGCGCCGCAGCCCGCGCCCGGCCAGCCGGGGCCCGGGCAGCGGAAGGTGACGAACAGGACGTCGTCCACCAGCGACTCGGTGAGCTCGGGCTTCCGCGGCCCCCACCGGAGGTCCTTGTAGACGCGCGCCTCGCCGTCCGTGCCCGGCCCGACCGAGACCTCGGCGCTGCCCACGTCGAGCCGCACCTCCCGGATCGCGTGCCGGTAGGGGGTCATGGACGTCGACGTCCGCTGGACGGCCCGGCCGAACGCCGTGAGCCCGACCGGCGCGACCACGGCCAGCGCCGTCACGACCGCCAGTGCGATCCAGACGGCACGGCGACGCGGCCGGTCCGGGGCGTCCGTCGCCGTCACCCGTCGCCGCCCAGGAAGCGCAGCACTGCGAGGACGCGGCGGTGGTCGCCCTCGGCGTGCGGGAGGTCGAGCTTGGCGAAGATGCCGTTGATGTGCTTGGCGACCGCGCTCTCGCTCACCACCAGCGCCGCGGCGATGCCCGCGTTGGAACGGCCCTCGGCCATGAGGCCGAGCACCTCCTTCTCGCGCGGGGTGAGCCGGTCGAGCGGGTCGCGGTGCCGCCGCAGCAGCAGCTGCGAGACGACCTCGGGGTCCAGGGCGGTGCCGCCGGAGGCGACCCGGCGCAGCGCGTCCAGGAACACCGACACGTCCGCGACGCGGTCCTTGAGCAGGTAGCCGATCCCGCTGGTGCTGGTCGACAGCAGGTCCGCCGCGTACCGCTCCTCGACGTACTGCGACAGCAGCAGCACCGCGGTCCCGGGCGTCTCGTGCCGCATCACCAGCGCCGCGCGGACGCCCTCGTCGGTGAAGCCGGGCGGCATGCGGACGTCCACGATCGCCGCGTCGGGCCGGTGCTCGCGGACGGCGGCGAGGAGCCCCTCGGCCTCGCCGACGGCCGCGGCGACCTCGAACCCCGAGGTCTCCAGGAGCTTGATCAGCCCGGCTCGCAGCAGGACCGAGTCCTCGGCGATCACAATGCGCACGGCAACTCCACGGTGACGGTCGTCGGGCCCCCCGCGGGGCTGGTGATCCGGAAGGTACCGTCCACGGACCGGACGCGGCGCGCGAGGCCGGTCAGGCCGGTCCCGGCGGACGGGTCGGCGCCGCCCGCGCCGTCGTCGCGGACCATCACCCGCAGCACGTCGCCGCCGCGCGCCACGCTGACGTCCACCTCGTTCGCCCGCGCGTGCTTGACCACGTTGGTGAGGGCCTCGGAGACCACGAAGTAGGCGACGGCCTCGACGGTGGAGGAGGCGCGCGGCTCGATGTCGACGCGGAGCCGGACGGGCAGCGGCACCCGCGCGGCGACGCCGGACAGGGCGGCGTCCAGGCCGCGGTCCTCCAGCACGGCCGGGTGCAGGCCGCGGATCAGGTCGCGCAGCTCGGTCAGCGCCGCCTTGGCCTCCTCGTGCGCCTCCACGATCACCCGCATGGCCTCGTCCGGGACGCCGGTGAGCGTCTCGCGCGCCAGCCCGAGGTTGAGCGCGAGGGAGACGAGCCGCTGCTGGGCGCCGTCGTGCAGGTCCCGCTCGATGCGGCGGCGCTCGATGTCGGCGGCGTCCACCACGCTGGCGCGCTTCTCCGCCAGGTCCTCGACGCGCCGCTGGAGCTCCTTCGCGCGGTCGGGGCCGAGCAGCGCGGAGGCGGCGCGGACGTCCAGGCGCCGGACGCCCGCGGCCGCCCACGGCGCCGCGACCAGGAGCAGCACCCCGACCGCGGTGAGCGCGGCGACGCGCGGCGGATGGCCGGCCAGCGGGTCGCCGGGGTGCACCGCCCACGCGTAGGTCGCGGACGTGGCGAGGGCGAGCCCGGCCGCCCACGCTCCGATCACGGCCAGCCCGCCGACGGCGAGGAACGGTGCGACCAGCAGGTGGTACTGGAGCACCCGCCACAGCTCGGGCGAGCGAAGGTCGCGCAGGACGTCCCAGGCGCGCCCGCCGTCGAACCCGGGCATCCGCGGGATGTCGAGGCCGAGCATCGCCCAGCACCGCTCCCGCTGCCAGGACGTCAGCGGGCGCAGCGCGAGCAGCAGCATGAGCGCCGACGCGCAGGTGAGCAGGACGCTCGGCGTCACGCGCACCGGCGTCCAGAACGACCAGAGGGAGCCGAGGATCAGCCACCCGGCGAGTTGCAGCGGCACCCCGGAGGCGACGAACACCGTGTCGCGCCACGCCGCGGCCGACCACGGAGCGTGCACGCGGGCGCGCCGGGCCGCGGAGAGGGATGCCATGAGAGAAACCGTATTGCCCCACTTCGGGCGCCGCCATGAAGCAGGGTGCAGGCCCGGGGGTGAACCCAGTGCCACCCCGGGTCGGAAGGGTGCGCTACTGATCGCGCGGCGGATTCCGGCGAGGCTTTGATCAGGCATCCGGCAGCGGGTGCGCACCGATCACCGTCCGCAGGAGTCCCCATGGTCGCCGTCGTCGCCCGCCCCGGTCCCCCATCGCGCCTTTCCGGAACCACCCTCCGGCGCCGCCCGCGCCCGGGACCGCACGGGTCGCCCGCCCCCGTCGCACGGGGAACGGCGGGAGGCCGCCGGCTCGGCTGGGCGCTCATCGGAGGCGCCGCGGCGCTGGTGCCCTGGATGTGGATGCTCGCCGCCACGATGCCGTCCACCACCACGGTGTCGAACTGGTCCGCCGCCTGGCTGGGGCTGGACGCGATGGAGGCCGCCGCGCTGCTCGGCACCGGCGTGCTGCTCGTCCGCCGCGATCCGCGCCACGGCCTGGGCGCCGCCGCGGCCGCGACGCTGCTGGCCGTCGACGCGTGGTTCGACGTGATGACCGCCGCGCCCGGCGCCGAGCGGGCGATGGCGATCGCCCTCGCGGCGGGGGTGGAACTGCCGGTGGCCGCCCTGTGCGCCGTCCTCGCCGCGCGGGCGCTCCGGCCCCGCGGACCAGTGATCGACCATGAGATGAAGGACAGATGGCAAAGGCTTGTCGGGAGTACGCCAGACGGGTGAAACCAGACGAGCCGGACCTCTAGAGTGAGTTTCCACGTGGGGCCCTCTCGCGGGAGGGCCCTTTGCCCTGCCTGCACGATCAGAGGTCCCCCATCATGAACGACCACGAGGTGCACGAGGAGTGCCTGCGGCTCCTCCGGGACGGCCTTCCCGTCCCCGCTCCCGCCGCCTTCGCCGAAGGCCGGGACTACCTTCCGCTCGGGCTCGACAAGGACGGCGACATCGCCGTTGTCACGTTCCTTCACCAGTGGGGGGACTCCGCGCCCTCGTTCATCGAGGGCTGGACGTTCCACCGCCGCGACGGCGAGTGGATGGAGCTCGGCGGCGCGGGCGGGTCGGCCCCCGAGGAGCCGCTGGCGCGCCGCTCGTCCGGCGAGATGGGGCGCCACCTGCTCAAGTACGGGTCGGGCCGGACCGTGCGCAACGCCAACCGGCTGCTGCCGTGGGGCGCCAAGTGGGTGAACGAGGCGCGGCTGCGGGCCTCGGCCGAGGTCGCGCGGGTGCGGGTCGGCAAGCGGATCCTGGACGTCCCCGAGCACGGGCACGTCGTCGTGGTCTGGGGCGCCCGCCGGGGACCGGTCGTGGAGGCGCTCGCCGCCGACGGCGCGGTGCTGGACGTCATGGACCTGGACCACCCGTCCGTTCCGGCGGCGGCACAGGCCTGATATTTGACCGTTCGTTCTTGAACGGCCTATCGTCGTCGGCATGGCACGGACGAAGGAGTTCGATCCGGACGCCGCGCTGCGGCGTGCGCTGGAGCTGTTCTGGGAGCGCGGCTACGAGGCGACCTCCATGGCCGACCTCGTGGCGCACCTCGGCATCGCCCGGGCCAGCGTCTACGCCACGTTCGGCGGCAAGCGCGAGCTGTACCTGAAGGCCCTGGAACGCTACCTCCACGACACCGACCCGAAGATCGCCGAGGCGCTGTCGCAGCCCGGGCCCGTGCTGCCCGCGGTCCGCGCGCTGATCGAGCGCTACGCCGAGGAGTCGGCGCGCGACCGGCCCCGGCTCGGCTGCCTCGTGGTGAACACCGCGGTCGAACTGGCCGCGCGCGACGCCGAGGCCGCGCGCCTGGTCGAGTCGAGCTGGAACTTCCTGGAGGCCTCGCTCACCACCGCGCTGACCCGCGCGAGAGCCCAGGGCGAGCTGCCCGCGGACAAGGACCCCCGGGCGCTGGCCCGCCTCCTGCTCGTCCTGTTCCAGGGCATGCGCGTCCTCGGCCGCGCCCCCGCCGACGACCACCGCCTTCGCGACGCGGCCCGCCAGGCCGCCGCCCTGCTCACCTGACCGGACCCGCCCCGCCGCCCGGCGGGGCTTCTTTCGCCCCTTATTCAAGACCGATCGATCTATTATTTGGAGCCCGGCATGCGATTCGACGACAAGATCGTCCTCATCACCGGCGGCGCGGGCGGCATCGGCCGCGCCACCGCGCACGCCTTCGCCCGCGAGGGCGCGACCGTCGTCCTGGCCGGACGCGACGAGGCCGCGCTGGCCGCGGCCGTGAAGGAGATCGGCTCGGACCGGGCCGACCACGTCGTCGCGGACGTGGCCGACCCCGCGTCGGCCGCCGGAATGGTCGAGGCGGTCGCGGGCCGCCACGGCGGCCTCCACGTCGCCGTCAACAACGCCGGGATCTTCAGCGCCGCCGGACCCGTCGCCGACATCGACCCCGCCGCCTGGAACGCCGTCCTGGCGGTGAACCTGACCGGCGTGTTCCTGTCGATGAAGCACGAGATCGCCCACATGCGCGCCCACGGCGGCGGGGCGATCGTCAACGTCTCGTCCAACATCGGCGCGCACGGGCGCCGGCCCGGCCTCGCGGCCTACGCGGCCTCCAAGGCGGCGGTCAGCGTCCTCACCCGCACCGCCGCCCTCGACCACGTCGCCGACGGCGTCCGGGTCAACGCGGTCAGCCCGGGCGCCACCGACACGCCGATGTCGCTGCTCCCGGGCGAGTCGCACGCCGAGCGCGCCGAGCGGATGCGCGCCTCCGCGCCGTCCGGCCGGGTGTCCGAAACCGGGGAAGTGGCCGAGACCATCCTGTGGCTGGCCTCCGGCGCCTCGTCCCACGTCGTCGGCCACGACCTGGTCGTCGACGGAGGCGTCACCGCCTGACGACGCTTTCCGGGCGGGACACCGGGAAGACTGTCCGCATGGCCCTCACACCCGACCACGACTCCGGCTCCGAACGCTTCCGCCTCGCCGCCAGAGTCGTCAGGAAGTACCTGATCGGGGCGCGGAGCCTGCACGACCACATCGCCTCCAAGCTGCTGGGCTCGGGCGCTTCCCGCGTCCTGGACATCGGCTGCGGGGAGGGCGCCCTCAGCGACGCCCTCCCCCACCCGCCGCCGTTCCGGCTCGTCGGGCTGGACGTCTCCGCCGATCTCGTGTCCGCCCACCCGGCGCCGCGCCTGCGGGCCGACGCGCTGCGCCTGCCTTTCCGGGACGGGACGTTCGACGCCGCCGTGGCCGTGAACCTGCTCCCCCAACTGGACGACCCCGAACGGGCGCTGCGCGAGGCCCGCCGCGTCCTCGCCCCTGGCGGCCTCCTGCTGGTCACCGCGATCTGCCGGACCGACAGCCCCGAACTGTCGCCGGTGTGGCGCCCCGAGCCGACCACGTTCGACGCCGAGGAGGCCCCGGCCCGCGTCGGCGAACTCTTCGGCGAGGTCGAGGTGGAGCGCTGGGACGCCCCGCTGATCACCCTCCCCGACCAGGCCGCCGTCCGCGACTACCTGATCGCCCGCGCGGTCCCCCGCCCCCAGGCCACCGAGGCCGCCACCCGCCTACGCACCCCCCTCCCCATAACCAAACGAGGCTCCCTGGTCCTGGCCAGGCGCTGATTAATTGCTCTTCTCTCCTCATCGGGCCTGGCGGCCCTCCATCGTCGAGAAAAGCGGCGATCGCTGGCATCGCTCCGACTCGCCCAAAGGCTCGCTTCGCGATCAGATTCTTGCTTCGCTCGAATCTGCCTTCGGACGCGATCGCGGCCATCGAGGGCGGTGCAGGCGTTGTGTTCGCTGCTGGAAGCGCTACAACCAGCCCAGATCCCTTGCTGTGCGGGCGGCGGTGTGGCGGTTGTCGGTGCCCAGTTTGGTGACGGCGGCGGAGAGGTAGTTGCGGACGGTGCCCTCGGAGAGGCCCAGGGTGCGCGCGATGCGGGAGACGGGGGCGCCGTCGGCGGCGGCGCGGAGGGTGTCGAGTTCGCGCGGGGTGAGGGGGCACTCCTCGGCGGCGAGGGCGTCGGCGGCGAGCTGGGGGTCGATGTAGCGGGCGCCGCCGGCGACCTGCCGGATGACCTGGGCGAGGCGGCGGCCGGGCGCGTCCTTGCCGAGGAAGCCGCGGACGCCGGCGGCCATGGCACGGCGCAGGTTGCCGGGGCGGCCGTGCGCGGTGACGATCACCAGGCGGCAGGCGGGCAGCTCGCGGGACAGCCGCTCGGCCGCGGCGAGGCCGTCCAGGCCGGGCATGTCGATGTCGAGGACGGCGACGTCGGGCTTGAGGGCGAGGGCGCGCTCCACGGCCTCGTCGCCGCGCCCGACGTCGGCGGCGACCTCGATGCCGTCCTCGGTCTCCAGCAGCAGGACGAGCGCCTCCCTGATCAGGAGGTGGTCGTCGGCGAGCAGCACGCGGATCATGCGTCTCCCTTCGCGGGGACGGCGGCCGTCACCCGGAACGTCCCGTCGCCCCCGGGGCCCGCCCGGAAGCGGCCGCCGGCGGCCGTGATCCGTTCGGCGAGGCCTGCCAGGCCGCTGCCGGCGTCCCCGGCGGCGCGGCGCGCGGCCCCGTCGTTGACGATCTCCAGCTGGACGCGGTCGCGGCCGGCCCGGACGGTGATCTCGCACCAGGTGGCGCTGGAGTGCCGCAGGACGTTGGTGGCGGCCTCGCGGGCGACCCAGCCGAGCGGTTCGTGGACGTGGGCGGGCAGCTCCGGCGAGACCTCGGGGCGCTCGCAGCGGATCCCGGCGGCGCGCAGTACGGCGGACATGCCGTCCAGCTCGGTGCGCAGGGACGTGGCGCGGTAGCCGCGGACGACCTCGCGCACGTCCCGCACCGCGTCCCGCGACATCGTCTGGATCTCGGTCAGCTCCTTGCGGACGCGGCCGTCGTCGCGTTCGAGGTACCGTTCGGCCACCTCGGCGCGCAGCGCGACGGCCTGGAGGCTGTGGCCGAGGACGTCGTGCAGGTCGCGGGCGAACCGGAGGCGCTCCTCCCCCACCGCGGACCGGGCCAGCTCCGCGCGCGCCTCCCGGAGCTCCTGGACGACGTGGAACAGCCAGACCGTGACGTATCCGGAGAAGGCGCCGAGCGGCACGCCCGCCACCTCGTACAGGACGGTGAGCGCGGGGAGCCCGAGAAGCTGGCCGTAGACGGGGGTCAGGACGGTCGCCGCGGCGGCCGTGACGATCGCCTCGCGCACCGGGAGCACGACGGCGATCAGCCCGGCGGGGACCAGGAGCGCGTTGCCCCAGCCCTGACCGGTGCCGAGCAGCGGGGGCAGCGCCCAGCAGATCACCGCGATCGCGGCTAGCCCGAGCCGGTGCGCGGGGGCGGTGCGGCGCATCAGGTTCTGCCACAGGAGGCGGGCGTAGAGGCCGAAGGCCGCACCGGTCCCGGCGAGGGCCAGGAGCAGGCGCCCGGCGTCCCGCCGGTCGACGATCTCGTACCAGAGCGCCTGCAGCAGGGACCCGGCCAGCGTCAGCATCGTCATCCCCACGATGATCGCGGCGATGACGGTGGGACGGGGGATCCTCGGCTGCACGCGCCCAGCGTATGCGGCCGTCAAGGGAGGGCGCGGGGGGCTCAGGCGGCGCGGAGGCGGGCGGCGTCCCGGCCGGTGACCAGGCGGCCCTCGTCCAGGATCCCGACCCGGTCGGCGCGGCACGCCTCGGCCGGGTCGCGGGTGGTGACGACCACGGCGACGCCGTCCGCGGCGAGCCTCGCCAGCACCGACCACACCTCGCGCGCGGCGGCGCCGTCGAGCCCGGCGGTGGGCTCGTCGAGGACGAGCACGTCCGACCGTCCGACCAGGGCCAGGGCCAGGTCGAGCAGGCGCCGCCGCCCGGCCGTCAGCCGCTCGAACGGCACGCCGGCGTGGCGGGCGAGGCCGGTCATGCGCAGCGCCTGGTCGCGGGTGAGCGGATCGAGGGTCCAGCGCCGCCAGGTGTCGACGACCTCGGCGACGGTCAGCCCCGGGAAGAGGCCGCCGTCGCGCCACACGGCGCCGGCGCGCGCGGCGTCGCGGTCGGTGTAGGGGTCGGCGCCGCGAAGCCGGACGGTTCCGCCGGTGGGGCGCCGCAGCCCCGCGAGGATCTCCAGGAGGGCCGTCTTGCCGGACCCGTAGCGGCCCAGCAGCGCGTAGACCTCGCCCCGCCCGACGGTGAACGAGACGTTGCGCACGGCCTCGTTCAGGTCCAGGTCGCGTACCTCGATCACAGGTGCCTTCATGGTTTCCATGGTGTCCGGCGGCCGCGCGGGCGCGCAGTCACGGACGTCAGGAAACGATCATGAAGTTCTCAGGGGTGACCCATGACGGATGTCATGGTTCGGCGATCGCCCATCCGGAGGGCGGGACTTCCGCGCCGTCCCCAGCGAAGGCCGCCTCACCGGCCACGCGCGTCCAGGCGGCGGCGGGCAGATTCACCCAGGCGGGCTCATCGCCCGCGTTCAGGACGACCGCCAGCCGCTCCGGGCCGTCCTCCACGGTGTAGGAGAAGGCCGTATTGGTCAAGGTGGCCGCCGTGGTCCGCGCCCGGACGAGCCAGGGGTGGCGCCTTCTCACGCCGATCAGGTCCTGGTGAAGGCGGTGGTGTGCGCCGCCGTGCCCGGGAACGTCGCCGGGATGGTCGGGGAACGGCGGCCGTATGGCGTCGTCCCCGCCTTCGCGCTCCTCCTTGACGCCTTCGAAAGCGAACTCGTCACCGGCGTAGATGGACGGGACGCCGCCGACGGTCATCAGGATCACGAGCGCGTGGGCCAGATCGCGCCGTTCGGTCACCCGGGTGGCGATGCGGGTCACGTCGTGATTGCCGAGGAAGGTCTGCGGGGCGAACGTGGCCAGCATCCCGTTGTGGCGGTCGAGCGCGTGGGCGAGTTCGAAGAAGTTCCGGTCGTTCAGCGAGCTCCAGATGGCCTTCCACAGCTCGTACTGGGTGACGGAGTCGAATCCGGTCTGTTTCACAAGGCCCGCGTAGTCGCCGTGGATGACCTCGCCGACGAGCCAGGCATCGGGAAAACGCGCGCGGACGCGGTCTGTGACCGTCCGCCAGAAGTCCGGCGGGACGGCGTAGGCGGCGTCGAGGCGCCATCCGTCCACGCCGCGCTCCAGCCAGTGGGTCATGACGTCGGTGACGTAGTCGGCGACCTCGGGTTCGGCGTGGTTCAGGGTGACGAGCCGGTCGTGGCCCTCGAACGTGCGCAGGTCGGCATGGAACCACTTCCGGTAGGCGGAGGCGTCGCCCTTGGAAGCGACATCGGCGAACGGGGCGAACCCGCGCCCGACGTGGTTGAAGACGCCGTCGAGCAGCACGCGGACGCCCTTGTCCGACGCCTCGCCGAGCAGCCGCCGCAGGTCGTCCTCGCCGCCGAGGCGGGGATCGACCCGGTAGTGGTCGACGGTGTCGTAGCCGTGCGTCTCGGAGGCGAACACCGGGCCGAGCGCGAGGCCGTTGCAGCCGAGGCCGACGAGATGGTCGAGCCAGCCGGCGATCCGTCCGAGCCGCGGCTCCGGCGCGACGGCGGCCTCGCGTTCGGCGCCGACGAAACCGAGGGGATAGGCGTGCCACCAGATGGCGTGATCGGGCCAGCGCATGCGCGTCTCCCTACCCGCATTCGCCCGCGAAAGTCCGGTGGGCGGGCTCTGCTCCGCGCCCACCGTGCTCCTACGCGCCGTCTAGGCGCGGACGAGGATTTCCGGCTTCAGCTCGTCCGGACGCTTGACGCCGGAGAGCGCCATGGTCAGCTCCAGTTCGGCCTGGAGGCAGCGCAGGACGTGCTGGACACCGGCCTGGCCGCCCAGTGCCAGCCCGTACGCGTACGGGCGCGCGACCAGGACCGCCTTGGCGCCGAGGGCGAGCGCCTTGACGATGTCCGCCCCGGTCCGGATCCCGCTGTCGAAGAGGACCGTCGCCTGGTCGCGGACGGCTTCGACCACGCCCGGCAGCGCGTCCAGCGAGGCGACCGCGCCGTCCACCTGCCGCCCGCCGTGGTTGGAGACGATGACGGCGTCCATCCCGGCGTCCACGGCCTGCCGGGCGTCGTCGGGATGCTGGATGCCCTTGAGCGCGATGGGCCCGTCCCAGTGCTCGCGCAGGAAGAGCAGGTCGTCCCAGGTCAGGCTGGGATTGCCGAAGTTGGCGACCCAGTGCAGGAGCGCCATGTCGCGGTTGGCTTCCGTCACGGGCCCGCCGACGGCCTTCTGGAACACCGGGTCGCTGAAATAGTTCGCCACCCCGATGCCGCGCAGGAACGGCAGGTAGGCCTGATCCAGGTCGCGCGGACGCCACGCCAGCGTGAACGTGTCGAGCGTGACGACGAGGGCGGTGTACCCGGCCGCCTTCGCCCGCTCCAGGAAGCTGACGGCGAGCTCCCTGTCCTTGGGCCAGTACAGCTGGTACCAGCGCGGCCCGTCCCCGTTCGCCTCCGCGACCTCCTCGATGCCGAACGAGGACGCGGTGCTCAGCACCATCGTCAGCCCCTCGGCCGCGGCCGCCCGCGCGACGGCCAGCTCACCGTCCGGATGGAAGATCGACTGCACGCCGATGGGGCCGAGCAGGACCGGCGACGGCATCGGGGTTCCGAGGACGGTCACCGACAGGTCGCGCTCGGCGACGTCCCGTAGCATCCGCGGGACGATCCGCCACCGGTCGAACGCGGCGCGGTTGGCCCGCGCGGTCGCCTCGCTGCCCGCCGACCCCGCCACGTAGCCGAACGCCCGCGCCGACAGCGCCCGCTCCGCGAGGCCCTCCAGCCTCGTCAGGTCCGTCGGCAGCGCCGGCAGGACGTCCCCGAGCCCCTGCAGATAGATCGAGTTCTGGAAGTCGGCCAGCCCGCTCAACGAAACCTCCACCTGCTCGACGAACTCCCACCTGGGAAAACCGAAACGGTTCCCGCTCAATCTGCCAGGTCCGCGGAGGTGACGAAACGGGATCGATCCGCCGACTTGGCCGGATCACCCGGTGAGGCGGGCCAAAGATGTCCCCGGGACCGGCCACAATGTGGGGCATGGCACGACGCGGATCCCAAGCCCCTCCACCTCCGCCGGACTTCGAGGAGAACATCGTCGACGTCGACGTCTCCGACGAGATGCGCGGCAGCTTCCTCGAATACGCCTACTCGGTCATCTACCAGCGGGCGCTTCCCGACGCGCGCGACGGCATGAAGCCCGTCCAGCGCCGGATCCTCTACTCGATGAACGAGATGGGGCTGCGCCCCGACCGCGGGCACGTCAAGTGCGCCCGCGTCGTCGGCGAGGTCATGGGCAAGCTGCACCCGCACGGCGACAGCGCCATCTACGACGCGATGGTGCGGATGGCGCAGCCCTGGGCGATGCGGATGCCGCTCGTGGACGGGCACGGCAACTTCGGGTCGCTCGGCGGCGACGACATGCCCGCCGCCATGCGGTACACCGAGGCGCGGCTGTCCCGCGAGGCGATGCTGATGGTCACCTCCATCGACGAGGACACCGTCGACTTCCGGCCCAACTACGACGGGCAGGAGCAGGAGCCGGAGGTGCTGCCCGCCGCGTTCCCGAACCTGCTGGTCAACGGCGCGTCCGGTATCGCGGTCGGGATGGCCACGAACATGGCGCCGCACAACCTCGGCGAGGTCGTCGCCGCGGCCCGGCACCTGATCGACCACCCGGACGCCACGCTCGAGGAGCTGATGCGCTTCGTGCCCGGCCCCGACCTGCCCACCGGCGGGAAGATCGTCGGGCTGGACGGCATCCGCGACGCCTACGAGCGCGGCCGGGGGACGTTCCGCACCCGCGCCACGGTCTCCATCGAGAGTGTCACGCCCCGACGCAAGGGCATCATCGTCAGCGAGCTGCCCTACGCCGTCGGCCCCGAGCGGGTGAAGGCCAAGATCAAGGAACTGGTCAACGCCAAGAAGATCCAGGGCATCGCCGACCTGAAGGACCTCACCGACCGCACGGTCGGCCTCCGCCTGGTCATCGAGATCAAGAACGGCTTCAACCCCGAGGCCGTCCTCGCCGACCTCTACCGGCTGACGCCGATGGAGGAGACGTTCGGCATCAACAACGTCGCCCTGGTCGACGGCCAGCCCCGCACCCTCGGCCTGCGCGACCTGCTCCAGGTCTACATCGACCACCGCATCGACGTCGTCCGCCGGCGCTCCCTCTTCCGGCGCCGCAAGCGCGAGGACCGCCTCCACCTGGTGGAGGGCCTGCTCGTCGCCCTGCTGAACATCGACGAGGTCATCCAGGTCATCCGGCAGAGCGACGACGCCGCCCAGGCCAAGCAGCGCCTCATGCAGATCTTCGAGCTGTCGGAGATCCAGGCGCAGTACATCCTCGACACCCCGCTGCGCCGCCTCACCCGCTTCGACCGCCTGGAGCTGGAGAAGGAGAAGGAGCAGCTCGCCAAGGAGATCGCCAAGCTGACCGCGATCCTCGACTCGGAGCGCAAGCTGCGCGGCGTCGTCTCCCGGGAGATGGGCGAGGTCGTCAAGGAGTTCGCGACCCCGCGCCGCACCATCCTGCTGGAGTCCTCGGGCCACACCGCCGCGGAGGCCGTTCCGCTGGAGGTGGCCGACGACCCGTGCACGGTGCTGCTGTCCGCCACCGGCCTGATGGCCCGCACGCACGACGCCTCGCCGCTGCCCGACAGCGGCCCCCGCGCCGCGCACGACGTGCTGACCTCGGTCGTGCCCGCCACGGCCCGCGGCCAGGTCGGCGCGGTGACGTCGCTGGGCCGGATGATCCGCATCGACGTCCTCGACCTGCCGACGCTGCCGCCGTCCGCGACGCCCCCGTCCCTGGCGGGCGGAGCGCCGGTCACCGAGTACGTCGACCTGGAACCGGACGAGACGGTCGTGGGCATCGCCTCCGTCGGCGAGGAAGGCGGCGGCCTCGCGCTGGGCACCGCCCAGGGCGTGGTGAAACGGGTCGTCCCCGACTTCCCCGCCAACCGCGACGAGTTCGAGGTCATCGGCCTCAAGGACGGCGACCGCGTGATCGGCGCGGTCCAGCTGATGTCCGAAGAGCAGCACCTCGTCTTCATCAGCACCGACGCCCAGCTCCTGCACTTCGCCGCGTCCCTCGTCCGTCCCCAGGGCCGGGCCGCCGGAGGCATGGCGGGCATCAAGCTCGGCTCCGGCGCGAGCGTGCTGTGGTTCGGCGCCCTCGACCCGTCCCGCGAGGCGCGCGTCATCACGGTCTCCGGCTCGTCCTCGGCGCTGCCCGGCACCCAGGCCGGCGCGATCAAACTCGCCGACTTCGCCGACTTCCCGCCGAAGGGCCGCGCCACCGGCGGCGTCCGCGCTCACCGCTTCCTCAAGGGCGAGGACGTCCTGGTCCAGGCGTGGGCGGCCCTGACGCCCCTGCGGGCCGCGGGCCCGAGCGGCAGGCCGGCGACGCTCAACGTCACGATGGGCCGCCGGGACGGCTCCGGCGAGCCGCTGGACAAGCCCCTGACCGCCGTCAGCGGCCCGATCGGCCCCGTCCCCGAAGACGACGGCCCGTCCGAAGAGGAATGACGCGCGAGGCCCCGGGCGAACCCGCCCGGGGCCTCTGCCCTTCGTCGCCCGGCGCGGGAGAGGCCTGCCGGGCGGCGGAAGGGGTGACGTCAGTCGGCGCAGATCGCGTAGACGCTGATGCCGACGTCGTTGTAGCCGATCTGGCGGCCGAGCGCGATCCAGCCGCGCCCGTCGGGGGTGGGGAACGAGCCGACGAGGATGGCGCCGTTGCCCTGCGCCTCCCCGCCGCCTCCGAGGACGTGCTTGCTGCCGGGGCAGTAGACGGTCCGGCGCTGGAAGTTGGGGACGTTGGCGTTCGGCAGGGTGACGATCTGATAGCCCGGCGGAACGGCGGCGGCGCGAGCCGCGGCGGGCTTGGTGGGGGTCTGGGCGCTGGCGACTCCGGCGGTGGCCAGGCCGGTCACCGCGGCGGTCGCGGCCAGGGCCAGAGCAGTGGTCTTGATCGACGGCATGTGTTCTCCTTCGACGGTGGCTCCCCGCCGCCGGAGTCCACGCACCCCGCAGGCGCGGGGCGAGTCTGAGGCGTGAGCGACGGCAGGTGGGCCAGGGACCGAACACAAGGAGTGTTCACTACGTCACACTCGGCCGCCAGACGTCTCGACGGCTCACTTGATTACGGAGTGTGCACATACCGGCATTAGAGCGAGGGCCTGTTCGCGTCGCGACGCTCTCACCTGCGGTAGCCGCTCGACCACAGAAAGTCGCCGTCCAGATCCGGCCACGCCCTGAGCCCGTCTCCCGTGGCGGCGCGGCGAGGGGAGTCCGGGGTCAGGTCTCGATGTCGTCGGGACCCCAGTGGGCCTCCATGCGGACGATCTTGCCTCCCTCGTTGAAGGTCATGACGTCGATGGCGTGGACGCGCAGGCCGGGGACGTCGACGGTGAAGGCCATCGCGGCGCGGTCGCCGTGGGAGCCGCGGATGGGCGCGTCGAGCGTGAGCTTGGCGCCGCCGGCGATGGCGTTGGAGTAGAACTCCTCGATGGCGGCGCGGCCGCTGATCGGGGGGTGGCCGACCGGGTCCTCGATGACGGCGTCGTCGGCGTAGAGGCCGCAGACGGCGGTCGCGTCGGCGGCGTTGAAGGCGTCGACGTAGGTCTGGAGCGCCTGCTTCATGTGGTCCTGGGAGGGCATGCCCGAAGCCTAGCAAGCGATCGCTTGGTTACCCTGAGGCGGAGGGGCGCGCCAGGGTGCCCTGGGCTTCGCGCGGACGCGGCACCGGTGTCCGCAGGCCGCGTTCGGCGCAGTCCGCCAGGGTCTGCAGGAGGTCGGCCGGGCCGCCGGAGGCGTCGTCGTAGTGCCAGAACCGGATGACCTTCTCCCCCTCCGCCCCCGGGTTGAAGCGGCCCAGGGTGAAGCAGCCGGCGATGGCCATGCGCACGATGACGCGCTCGCTGTCGTCCAGCCCGTTCACGTAGGCGGCCGCGTCGATGAGGCCGATCGCGGCGCGGGCGTTGCGGCCGTCGTCGCACGGGTCGGGGCGGTTGATCCGCCATTGCGCGTAGGGGCGCAGGTAGTCCGCGATCATGCAGGTTCTGAGCACGGTCCCATGCTGGGGCGGCGCGGACGCCCGGGAGTGGGCTTTGACCAGCGCCTTGCCGGACGCTGACCGAAGATCATCCGCCGAGGCCGTGCCTGAAGGCGTAGGTGACGGCCTGGGCCCGGTCGCGGAGGTTCGCCTTCGCGAACAGGTTGTTGATGTGCGTCTTGACGGTCGCCTCGGAGATGAACAGGTCGCCCGCGATCTCGGCGTTGGAGCGCCCCCGGGCGATGAGGGCGAGCACCTCCGCCTCGCGCCGGGTCAGGCCGTCCGGCAGCCCGCCGCCCGCGGCCCGGCGAGGGGCGTCGCCGGCGGCCACGGCCTCAATCAGGCGGCGCTGGACGGCCGGGTCGAGCTGCGAGGCGCCCCCGCGGACGGCGGCGACGGCGCGGGCGATCTCGTCGGCGTCGGCGTCCTTGGTGAGGTAGCCGCGGGCTCCGGCGCGCAGCGCGGCGAAGATCGACTCATCGTCGGCGTAGGTGGTGAGGACGACGATCCCGACGTCCGGGTAGGCCTCCCTGATGCGGCGGGTCGCCTCCACGCCGTCCATCCGCGGCATGCGCAGATCCATCAGGACGACGTCGGGACGCAGCTCGCCGACCATCGCCACGGCCCGCTCGCCGTCGCCGCACGCGCCCGCGACCTCGATGCCGGGCAGCAGTTCCAGCAGGAGGACCAGCCCCTCCCGCACCACGGTCTGGTCGTCGACGACCAGGATCCTCGCCGAGTCGCTCACCGCTCGCCCCTCCCGTCAGGCCGGCACGCTGAGGGACACGCGGAATCCCTTGCCGTCCGGTCCGGTGACCAGCGTGCCATCGATCAACTCCGCACGCTCCCGCATCCCCACGAGGCCGTAACCGCCGCCGCCCAGTTCCTCGACGGGCTCAGTGCCGCCCGTGTCGGTCACTTCGAGCTCCACCTTGCCGGTGAGGTAGCGCAGGGCGACCTGGGCGCGCGCGCCGGGGGCGTGCTTGCGGACGTTGGTGAGCGCCTCCTGCGCCGTCCGGACGACCGCGAGCCCGGCCTGCGGGGGCAGCTCGCGCGGTGCGCCGGTCACGCGCACGTCGCAGGGCCGCCCGGTGCTGGCGTAGAACTCCTCGGCGAGCTCCTGGATGACCTCTTTGGGCTGCGGTATCTCCCCGCGGAGGGTGGCCAGGGCCCGCCTGGTCTCCTCCAGGCCGGAGCGGGCGAGGTTCCGTGCGCGCTCGACCCGGTCCAGGGCCTGGACGCGGTCGCCGTCCCGCGCCAGCAGCAGCCGCGCCCCCTCGAGGTGGACGATCTGCGCCGACAGCGAATGGGCCAGGATGTCGTGGATCTCCCGCGCGATGTGCGACCGCTCCGCCAGGACCGCGTTGGCCGCCTCCGCGCGCCGGGTCGCCTCCTGCGCGGCCTTCCCCCGGCGGCTCGCGAGCGCGCCCAGGGTGATGCCCGCGACCGCCGCCATCTGGCCGAGGTCGGCGCCGCCGGAGGCGAACACCTCCCCCAGCCCGCCGATCACGGCGATCGTCAGCGCGCTCACCGTGATGCCCCCCGGCACCGGCAGCCACATCAGCAGCATCCAGAGCCCGGCCATGGAGATGAAGAACCCGCTGCCGACGTCAGGGGCGAGCGCGTACAGCGCCATCGCCGTACCGAGGGCCCCCAGCAGGAGGACGACGCCCAGGCGCCGGTGCGGCGCCCCGCTCTCCCTTCCGAACCAGATGCCGCTCCCCAGCAGGGCGAGCATGACCGCGTTGAGCACCACGAGGGCCAGGCCAGCACCGTGCAGCGCGGGAGCGGGATCGGCCTTGAGGAGCCCGCGAAGGTAAGCGATGAGAGCCCAGGTCAGCAGGACGCCCAAGAGCACGAGACGGATGGTCCGCTCCCCGGGACTCCTCACGGCACGACACCGCCCGGCACCGCACCGCCCGGCACGGTGGCGTGCGGGCTCGTCGCCCCCCGCTCGTCGGCCGCGTCCTGGGCGAGCGCCGCCGCGAGTACGGGCGGGACGCCGTGCGCCAGGTGCCCCTCGGCGGGGCGCGCTCGCGTCCGCCGGTGCCGGACCGGAGCGGTGACGGCAGCGGCGAGAGTGTCGTCCAGCGTGGTCATACCCCTGAGGGTAGGCAGGGACGGCCCCTGCGAGAATCGGCGCCCGGCTGGACTTCCCGGCCTCCACCCCAGGGTGGAGGCCCTCCCTCAGGTGTCGATGCGCTCCACGTCCAGCTCGGTGGCTCCGGCGGTGATGAACGCGCGGCGCGGGGCGACCTCGCTGCCCATCAGCAGGTCGAACACCTTGCCCGCCTCCTCCGCGTCCTCGATGCGGACGCGGCGCAGCACCCGGTGCCGCGGGTCGAGCGTCGTCTCCGCCAGCTGGTCGGCGTCCATCTCACCGAGGCCCTTGTAGCGCTGGATCGGCTCCTTCCAGCGCTGGCCCTTGCGCTCCAGCTCGACGAGCCGCTGCCGCAGCTCGGCGTCGGAGTAGGTGTAGATGTACTTCTCCTGGCCCTTGCGCGGCTTGACCAGCTCGATGCGGTGCAGCGGCGGGACGGCGGAGTAGATGCGCCCGGCCTCCAGCATCGGCCGCATGTAGCGGTGGAAGAGGGTGAGCAGCAGCGTGCGGATGTGCGCGCCGTCGACGTCGGCGTCGGCGAGGATCACCACGCGCCCGTAGCGGGCGGCGTCGACGTCGAACGTGCGCCCCGAGCCTGCGCCGAGCACCTGGATGATCGCGGCGCACTCGGCGTTCTTCAGCATGTCGGCGACGGACGCCTTCTGCACGTTCAGGATCTTGCCGCGGATCGGCAGCAGCGCCTGGAACTCGGAGTTGCGGGCCAGCTTGGCCGTGCCGAGCGCCGAGTCGCCCTCGACGATGAACAGCTCGCTGCGATCGTCGGCGGAGCGGCAGTCGACGAGCTTGGCCGGGAGGGCGGAGTTCTCCAGGGCGTTCTTGCGGCGCTGGTTGTCGCGCTGGGTGCGGGCGGCGATGCGGGTCTTGGCCGCGCCGACCACCTTCTCCAGGACGGCGCGCAGCGGCTGCTTCTGCCCGCGCGAGGGGTTCTCGAAGATCGCGCGGAGCTCGCGCTGCACGACCTGGGAGACGATGCGCGTCGCCGCGGACGTGCCGAGGACCTCCTTGGTCTGCCCCTCGAACTGCGGCTCGGGCAGCCGGACCGTCACCACGGCGGTGAGGCCCTCCAGGATGTCCTCCTTGAGGACGTCCTCGTCGCCGTTCTTCAGCAGCTTCACGGCGCGGAGCTGCTCGTTGAGCACCTTGAGCAGGGCGCGGTCGAAGCCGCGCACGTGCGTGCCGCCCTTCGGGGTGGCGATCACGTTGACGAACGACCTGGTGATGGTGTCGTAGCCGTTGCCCCAGCGCAGCGCGACGTCGACCTCGAGGTCGCGCTCGACGTCGGTCGGCGTCAGGTGGCCCTGGTCGTCGAGGACGGGAACGGTCTCGGTGAAGTGGCCGCGCCCCTGGAGCCGCAGCACGTCGACGATCGGGGCGTCCTTGGCGAGGTAGGAGCAGTACTCGCTGATGCCGCCGTCGAACCGGAACGTCTCGTCGACGACCTCCTCGCCGCGCTCGTCGCGGACGTCGATGGTCAGGCCCGGGATGAGGAACGCGGTCTGCCGCATCCGGTCGAGGACGAGGGACTGCTCGACCGTGGCGTCCTTCAGGAAGATCTGCAGATCGGGCCAGAAGCGGGTGCGGGTTCCGGTGGTCTTCTTGGCGACCTTGCGGATCTGCCGCAGGCCCGACTTCTTCTTGAACCGGGCGTTCGGGCGGCCTTCGTCGGCGAACTCGCCGGGCAGGCCGCGCCGGAAGCTGATCGCGTGGGTGTGGCCGTCGCGGTCGACCTCCACGTCCACCCGCGCGGACAGGGCGTTGACCACGGAGGCGCCGACGCCGTGCAGGCCGCCGGAGGCCGTGTAGGACACGCCGCCGAACTTGCCGCCGGCGTGCAGCCGCGTCATGACCAGCTCGACGCCGGGCAGGCCCGTCTTCGGCTCCAGGTCGACGGGGATGCCGCGGCCGTTGTCGCCCACCTCGAAGGAGCCGTCGGCGTGCAGCGTCACGCTGATGTGGGTGCAGTAGCCGGCGAGGGCCTCGTCGACGCAGTTGTCGACGATCTCCCACAGGCAGTGCGCGAGGCCACGGCTGTCGGTCGACCCGACGTACATGCCGGGTCGCTTGCGCACGGCCTCCAGCCCCTCCAGCACCGAGAGGTGCCGGGCGGAGTAGCCGTGCGGGTCTTCGGTTGTCGCTTCGGCGGTCGCGGCGGTCAACGTGCGTGTGCTCCTCGGGGGTAGGACGGTCGGCAGCAGGGTACCCCCGGCCGCCGACAATCCACCGAAAGGCTCGCCGCCGCCGACGTTCCGCACGCCGGCGCGGGAGGGCCCGTACGGTTCGCCAGGCTACCCGCACTCCGACTTCTAGACCCGGACCTCCACCTTTGGATGGGTGTGGAAAGCCTGTTTTCTCCCTACTGTCCTCGCATGGCGCAAACGATCGAGGTCACGGGCCTCCGCAAGCGATACGGGGACGTCCGGGCCGTGGACGGGGTGACGTTCGCCGTCGAGGAGGGCGAGTTCTTCGGCATCCTCGGGCCGAACGGCGCGGGCAAGACCACCACGCTGGAGATCATCGAGGGACTGCGGGAGCCGGACGAGGGGGAGCTCACCGTCCTCGGCCTGTCCCCCTGGCCGCGCAACTCCAAGCTGCTCCCCAGGATCGGCGTCCAGTTGCAGGCGTCGTCGTTCTTCGAGCGGCTGACCGCGCGCGAGCAATTGCGGACGTTCGGCTCCCTCTACGGCGTCCCGGCGAAGAAGGCCGACGCGATGCTCGAACTGGTCGGCCTGGACGACAAGGCCGACACCCGCGTCGAGAAGCTCTCGGGCGGCCAGGCGCAGCGCCTGTCCATCGCGTGCGCGCTCGTGCACGACCCCGAGCTCGTCTTCCTGGACGAGCCCACCGCCGCGCTGGACCCGCAGGCGCGCCGCAACCTGTGGGACGTGCTCCGGTCGATCAACACCGAGGGCCGCACCATCGTCCTGACCACGCACTACATGGACGAGGCCGAGAGCCTCTGCGACCGCGTCGCCATCATGGACGCGGGCAGGATCCTGCGGCTCGGCCCGCCGGCGGTCCTGGTGCGCGGGCTCGACGCCCCCGCCAGGATCAGCATCGCCAGCGGCGTCCTGGACGTCGCCGACGCGCGGCTCCTGCCGGGCGCGGACGAGGCCGAGGACGACGGCGTCTCGCTGGCCATCTCCACCCGCGACCCCTCCGCGGTGGTCGCCGCCATGGCCGCCAAGGACGCGCTGGACGGCGTCCAGATCCGCGGCGCCACCCTTGAGGACGTCTTTCTGGAGCTCACCGGACGGGAGTACAGGGCGTGAGCACGTTCGAGAGTTTCAAGAGCCTGTCCAGGGCGATGTTCCTGGGCTTCCGGCGCGACCGCACCGCGCTGTTCTTCACCGTGCTGTTCCCCCTGATGTTCCTGGTCGTCTTCGGCGGGATCTTCGGCCACCAGTCGACGTCCAAGGTGAAGGTCCTGGAGGTGGGCAAGGCACCGGTCCTCGACCAGGCGGTGGCGCAGGGGGCGGGCGATCTGTCCAAGGTCATGAGGGTCGAGAAGGCCTCCGACCGCGCCGCCGCCCTGCGCACGGTGGAGAAGGGCGACGCGGACGCCGTCGTGGAGCAGCGCGGGGGCGAGCTGGTCGTCCACTACTCGGCGGCCGACCAGGTCAAGTCCGGGACGGTGCGTGGGCTGATGAACTCGCTCGTCCAGTCGGCGAACCTCTCCGTCTCCGGCAAGCCGCCCGCCTACCGGCTGACCGACCAGCAGGTGGAGGACGACTCGCTGAAGGCCATCCAGTTCTTCACGCCGAGCCTGCTGGGCTGGGCGCTGGCGTCGGCGGGCGTCTTCGGTGCGTCCCAGACGCTCGTCACGTGGCGGACCAAGGGCATCCTGCGCCGCCTCCAGCTCTCCCCGGCGCCCATCCCCACCGTGTTCGCCGCGCGCGTGGCGGTCAGCCTCGCGGTGGCCCTCGTCCAGTTCGCGCTGTTCGTGATCGTGGCGCAGCTCCCGATGTTCGGCCTGAAGCTGAGCGGCGCCTGGTGGATGGCGATCCCGATGGTGGTCGCGGGGGTGCTGGCCTTCCTGTCGATCGGCATGCTGATCGGAGCGTGGGCCAAGACGCAGGAGACCGCCCAGGCGGTGACCCAGCTGATCGTGCTGCCGATGGCGTTCCTGGGCGGCTCGTTCTTCCCGCTGGACGCCTCGCCGGCCTGGATGCGGACGCTGTCCTACATCTTCCCGCTGCGCTATCTCAACGAGGGCATGCTCAATGTGATGGGCCGGGGCCTCGGGCCGACCTCCGCACTGCCCCAGATCGCCGTTCTGCTGGGGGTCGCGGTCGTCGGCGCCTTGATCGCCGTGCGCCTGTTCCGCTGGGACGCCGCCTAATGTGACCTCGGTCACTTATTGGGCCATTCTGCTGTGGGCGTACGAAGAACCAGGTTGGGAACGCCAGCGTCGGGTTAGATGTTGTCCTAAGTACCGACCCCGAGCATGAGGAAGGTGCCGTGACTGGAGCCCTTGCCCCAACCAAGCCGCTGACCGTCGCCGACCGATGCGACCGCTGCGGCGCTCAGGCCTACGTCCGTGCAGTCCTGGTAGGCGGCGGCGACCTTCTGTTCTGCGCCCACCACGGGCGCAAGTACGCAGAGGCCCTCCGCTCCAATGGGGCCGACATACAGGACGAGACCGACCGGCTCACCGAAACCCCGGCCGCCGCTACGGACGAGGAGCGGTAGACCTCCAAATAGAGCGAGCCAAGGACGGCGGTCACCGGAGACGGTGGCCGCCGTTCGCTTTCATTCCTTTGGCGCTCCGCGCAGCGCCAAGCCGCGATAACTGCGGAGAGTATATGAGTGGTTGCATATCGTAGCCATATTGGGACAGTGCCGAGATGCCCTCGCGCTTCGCCTTCTCACCTCTCGGTGACATTCCTTACGCGGTAGTGATATGCGCCCGCCTGGACGAACCCCTCCGATTCGTACAGCGCCCTGGCGGGGGCGTTCCGCTCGACGACGACCAGGTACGCCCGCTCGCATCCCCGCTCCCTTCCCCAGCCGAGGAGGCCCCGCAGGACGCGCCGGCCCAGGCCCCGCCTCCGCGCGTCAGGCGCGACGGCCATGGCGTAGACGCCGAGCCACTCCCCCTGGGGGACGCCGCGTCCCACGGCCAGACCGTCCACGCAGGCGTAGCCGGCGCTCACACCCGTGAGGATCTTCTCCGCCGTCGGCAGCTGATGGTCGTAGCGACCGTCCACCGACCACCACAGATCGAGCCACTCCCGGGACGGGGCGTCCATGACGTCCACGCGCCCCCGCTCGCCGGGGCCGCTCAGGTCGGCCGTCATAGCGATCGTGGGTTCGACCAGCTCGTAACCTCGTCCCGCAAGAATTCCGTCGAGTCCCTCTGGCCGCGCCTGGGCGTCCATCATGAACACGGTCGGCAGGCCGAGCGCGGTGTAGAAGCGCTCGGCCTCCTCGACGGCCAGGTCCACGTCCCCCGGGTCGTCCACGGGCAGGACGGAGTTGGCCCGCTTGGTCACGCCGTCGGCGTGGCGCAGCACCCAGCCGCCAATATCCTGGGCGGACGGCGCGGGCCACGCTTCGGCGACCAGTTCGTCCAACCGCCTGTCCAGGGGCCGCGCCATCTGTCACCGCTTTCGGGGGGATCGTGCACATCCTGCTGCCGCCGTCGGAGAAGAAGGCTACCGAGGGGGACGGTCCGCCCCTCGACCTGGCCTCGCTCAGCTTTCCCGGCCTGACGCCGGTGCGGCGGCGCGTCCTCGCCGCCCTGGCGAAGGCGTGCCGGGGCGCCGGCGCCGCGGAGGTGCTCGGCCTTCCGCCCGGCCAGGCCGCCGAGGCCCTCGCGCGCAACAGGGCGGTGCGCAAGGCGCCGACCCTGCCTGCGGCGCGGCTCTACACCGGCGTCCTCTACGACAACCTCGACCTGGCGGATCTCGACGCCGAGGCGGCCGCCCGGCAGATCATCGTGTTCTCGGGCCTGTGGGGCGCACTGAGGCTCACCGACCGCGTCCCGCCGTACCGGCTGTCCATGGGGACGTCGCTGCCGCCTGGAGGAAGCCTGGGGGCGTCGTGGCGTCCGGCGATGCGCAAGGCCCTCCGGCTGGACGACGATCTGATCGTCGACATGCGGTCCGGACCGTACGCGTCGGTGTGGAAGGCGCCCGGCCCGGCGGTCTCCGTCCGGGTGTTCCGGGAACGGCTCGACGGCGGCGTCGCCAAGCGGACCGTCGTCAGCCACATGGCCAAGGCGACCCGCGGCCGCATCGCCCACGACCTGATCAAGGCGGGTGCCGCGCCGCGCACACCGGAGGACCTGCTGAAGGCCGTCGCCGGCCTCGGCCACACCGCCGAGCTGAACGGCGCGAACCTCGACGTCGTCCTGCACGACTGACGCACCCGGCAAAACCCGACGGCACCCCGGCCTGGACGCGGCAGGACCCCGGCGAGATCGCCGGGGTCCTGCCGTCGGTCGGTTCGAGACGCGGCCGGTCAGTCCAGGTAGTCGCGCAGGACCTGGGAACGGGACGGGTGGCGCAGCTTCGACATGGTCTTGGACTCGATCTGCCGGATGCGCTCCCGGGTCACCCCGTACACCTTGCCGATCTCGTCCAGCGTCTTCGGCTGGCCGTCGGTGAGGCCGAACCGCATCGACACCACGCCCGCCTCGCGCTCGCTGAGCGTGTCGAGGACGGAGTGGAGCTGCTCCTGCAGCAGCGTGAAGCTGACCGCGTCGGCCGGGACGATGGCCTCGGAGTCCTCGATGAGGTCGCCGAACTCGCTGTCGCCGTCCTCACCGAGCGGCGTGTGGAGCGAGATGGGCTCGCGGCCGTACTTCTGGACCTCGACGACCTTCTCCGGGGTCATGTCGAGTTCCTTGGCCAGCTCCTCCGGGGTGGGCTCGCGGCCCAGGTCCTGGAGCATCTGCCGCTGCACGCGCGCCAGCTTGTTGATGACCTCCACCATGTGCACCGGGATGCGGATGGTGCGGGCCTGGTCGGCCATCGCGCGGGTGATGGCCTGCCGGATCCACCAGGTGGCGTACGTGGAGAACTTGTAGCCCTTGGTGTAGTCGAACTTCTCGACCGCGCGGATCAGGCCGAGGTTGCCCTCCTGGATCAGGTCCAGGAACAGCATGCCGCGACCGGTGTAGCGCTTGGCCAGCGAGACCACCAGGCGGAGGTTAGCCTCCAGGAGGTGGTTCTTGGCGCGGCGGCCGTCCTCGGCGATCCACTCGAAGTCCTCGAGGTCCTCTTCGGACATCGACGGACCGGCGACGGCGAGACGCTCCTCGGCGAACAGGCCGGCCTCGATCCGCTTGGCGAGCTCGACCTCCTGCTCGGCGTTCAGCAGCGGGACCTTGCCGATCTGCTTGAGGTAGTCCTTGACCGGGTCGGCGGTGGCGCCGGCGGCCGCGATCTGCTGCGCGGGCGCGTCCTCGTCGTCGTCGCCGAGGGTGAACCCCTCCTCCTCGGACGGGGTGTCGCCCTTGCCGGTCGGGGCGGCCTTCGCGACGGGCGCGGCGGCGGGCTCCTCCTCGGCCTCGGGCTCCTCGGCCTCGGCCGTGTCGTCCTCGAGCTCGGCCTCGAGGTCGGTCAGGTCCTCGAGATCGACGTCAACCTCGTCGTCGCCCTCGGGGCCCTCGCCCTTGTCGGCCTTGTCGGACGAGGCGGCCTTGACCGGCTGGGCCGCGCCCTTCTTCGCCGGCGCGCCCTTCTTCGCCTTGGCGCCCTTCGCCGGCGCGGCCTTCTTCGGCGGCGCGGGCTTGGGAGCCGCCGGGCGCGGCGCGGCGACGGCCTCCTCCGGCGCGTCGTCACCGACGACGGCGGTCACCGTGTCGGGCTGCTCCTTGGCGGCGGCGGCGGTCTTGGGCCTGCGTGCCGGCGGCGTCGCGCGCTTGCGCGGACGCTTGGGCGCCGCGGAGTCGGCAGCGCTCACCATGACGGTCACACCCTCCTTGCTGAGGCTCCGCAGAATGCTGGAGGCCTTCGACACGGGGATGTCGGCCTCCTCGAACGTACGTCGTACGTCGTCGGCTTCGAGGTAACCCTGGGACCGTCCACGCTCGATCAGTTGCGCGATGACGTGATCGTGCAGATCTGACGCTTTCGAGGTCGAGCTAGCAGGCGACACAAATACCTCTCGAACGAACGTGTGGCTTGGTTGACCCAAGTGCCCTGACGGGCTCGGCCTCACACTGGGTGGGACCACACACGGAGCGGACCTCCCGGTGCGGGACCGCAGCGTACCCGCTCTCTCTGGGTCAAGCATTCTGGCACTGCTGCGCATTCCGCCTTGGAGTCCTACCCGGTAACACTCCACCTTAGAGGGCGCGGGGCGGTCCTTCGAACGTCTCGGACCGTCTCGGCGCCGTCTTCGGCGGGGTTCACTCGGACTTGGGCGGGACGTGCAGGGCAAGCACGGTCACATCGTCTACCTGCTCATACCCGGCAAGCATCCGATCGACCAGGAAGTCGACGAGTCTCTCGGGATCTCCTACCACTTCAGGTGGGGCGTCCGCCGCGACGGCGACAAGCTCCTCCAGCCCGGCGTCCACCCCACGCCTACGGTTCTCCACAAGTCCATCGGAATAGAAGACCACAGTGTTGCCGGTATCGATGGAAAAACTTGTCTGCTGCCGCTGGCTCGGCCAGCCGAGGGGGGTTCCGGGCTCCCGCGTGCTCACGCGCGCGGGCGTGTCGGGCGAGATCAGCAGGGCCGGAGGATGGCCCGCGTTGCTGAGCTCCCCCTGCCCGGTCTCGGGATCGATGACCGCGTAGACGACGGTGGTGAACTGCTCCTCGTCCTCGGTGGCGCTGAACAGCCTGTCGAGCCCGGCGAGGACGGCGGCGGGGCGCGGATCGTTCAGCGCGAGGGCGCGCAGGGCGTTGCGGACGCGGCCCATTCCGGCCGCGGCGAGCACGCCCTTGCCCATCACGTCGCCGACGGCCACCGCGAGACGGTTGTCGGCGAGCCGGAAGACGTCGTACCAGTCGCCGCCCACCTGCACGTGGCGTGTCGCGGGGTTGTAGCGGGCGGCCAGCGCCATGCCCGGCAGCTGCGGCAGGTCGCTGGGCAGCAGGCTCCGCTGGAGCTCCTCGGCGGTCTTGTGCTCGCGCTCGAACAGCAGGGCCCGCTCCACGGCCAGCGCGCACTGGCCCGCGAGCGCCTCCAGGAAGACCCGCTCCTCCTCGGTGATCTCCCGGGGCCGGGTGAACGAGAAGCGGAGCGCGCCGATCGGGGCGCCGGCCGCGAGCAGCGGCAGGCCCACCCAGGCGCGCTCCTCCGTGTGCTGGGCGAACAGGTCCCGCTCGCCGTGGCCCAGTTGCAGGCGCAGGCTGTCGGGGTGCTCGGCCAGGAACGGCCGGCTCTCGCGCACCGCCACCGACATCACGGTCTGGTCGCTGACCTTGATCTCGTCGCGGGACGCCGAGGGCGTCTCACCCTCCGACCCCGGCTGGGACGGCGCCACGATGCTGAGCCGCAGCTTGTCGTCGTCCAGCAGCGCCACCGCGGAGTAGTCGGCGCCGATGGCGGACCGCCCGACCTCGGTGATGACCTGGACCACCTGGGAGACGGTCAGGGCCTCGGCGAGCATGGAGGTGGCCTGCTGGAGGCGCGCGGTGCGCAGCGCCGCCGCCGACAGCTGCTCGGTCAGCCGGCCGCGCATCTCCTCGGCCTCGCGCTGCCCCGTGACGTCGGTGTTGGCGCCGACCCACTCGATCACCGCGTCGCCCCGCCAGATCGGCACGGCGCGGACGTCGAAGTGCCGGTACGTGCCGCTCTTGGTGCGGATGCGGTAGTTGGTCTCGAAGACCCGGTTCTCCTCGACGCAGTCGCGCCAGTGCGCCTCGATGCGGGGCCGGTCCTCGGGGTGCACGACCGACAGCCAGCCGCCGACCGCGTAGTCGTCCGGCGTCTGGCCGGTGATGGCGCGCCACTCGGGCGCGTCGTCGATCACGCCGCCGCCCGGCGCGGCGACCCACACCACCTGGGCGCTGGCCTCCACGAGCGAGCGGTAGCGCTGCTCCTTGCGGCGGATGACCTCCTCGGCCCTGCGCCGCTCGGTCACGTCCAGGGCGGTCAGGACGACGCCCTCCCGCTCGTCGCCGCCGCCCTTGGCGGGCAGCCACGTGCACGCGAGGATGCGCTCCTCGACGGCGGTGGCCACGCCGGGCACCGCACCGGACGCCTCGGGCGCGCGTGCCGGGACGACGAGTTCCAGATCGCTCAGCGGGCGGTCTTCGGCGATCACCTTCCGGAGCGCAGCCTCGAACGCGGCCGCCAGGGTCTCGGGCAGCACCTCCGACGGCCGGCGCTGCTGGAGATCCCGCACGCGCACGTCCAGCAGCTCGGCGAGCGCGTCGTTGGCCCGGCGGCAGCGCAGGTCACGGTCGAAGAACGCCAGCCCTTCGGGCGCTTCCTTCAGCAAGGTCGCGTACAGCGCGGCGTCGGACGCATCCATGGGCTGCCCCTCCACCCCTGAGACGCGGGGATGCGGAACGGACGTCTCGGTGCTCAACGACAACACCTCCGCCCCAGAGGGTCCCGTACCGCGCGGCAATTATTCATCACTATGAGTGAATGGGAGCAGGTTAACGCTCCCGCCTCCATCACAACACCGGTCGGAGTCAGGTACTCATCATCCCGATGGTTCGCCGCGTACGGAAGCCCTGCTGAACATCCTTGTCCCATCGGCCTCGGACGAACTCGTCGGTTTCGGACACCGTCCTGGAAGGGCGCGCGGGGCGGCCCGGCTCGGACGGCAAGTAGGAGATGTTACGGCGTGCGTGCGTCACGGGGTGTCAACTCGCCCCGTTCGGCGAGTTCCGCCCCGTCCCGCTCCTACTTGGCGGCCTTGGCGGCGGCCTTCATCTCCTGCTTGAAGGCCCGCACCCTGGCGAGGGAGTCAGGGCCGGTGATGTCGGCGACGGACCGGTGCGAGCCCTCCTCGCCGTAGGCGCCGGCCGCCTCGCGCCAGCCGTCCGGCCGGATTCCGTACTGCTTGCCGAGCAGGGCAAGGAAGATCTGCGCCTTCTGCTTGCCGAAGCCAGGAAGGCCGTTCAGCCGCTTGTACAGCTCCTTGCCGCTGTCAGCGCCCTTCCAGACCTTCTCGGCGTCCCCGTCGTAGTGGTCCACGAGGTACTGGCAAAGCTGCTGGACGCGCTTGGCCATCGAACCCGGGTAGCGGTGGACGGCAGGCTTCTCCGCCAGGAGCGCCGCGAACCGCTCGGGGTCGTAGGCGGCGATCTCGTGGGCGTCCAGGTCGTCCGAGCCGAGCCGCCGCGTGATCGTGTAGGGGCCGGAGAACGCCCATTCCATCGGGATCTGCTGGTCGAGCAGCATGCCCACGAGAGCGGCCAGCGGACTGCGTCCGAGCAGCTCGTCGGCCTCGGGACGCTGTGCGAGATGAACCTTCGTGGCCATGGGCCCAGCTTAGGGCGGCACCCGGATCCGCTCAGGGGCGGCGCCCGAATCTGTCGGAAGTCTTACAAGGTCGGCCGATCCCTGGCGGGCCGCGGGCGGTGGTGCTCGAATGGACCGGTGAGCGAGGACGAACGGGCGGAAGGCAGCCCGGTAGGGCGGAGAGTCGTCCTGGGGATGCTCGGCCTCGGCGTGGCGGGGGTCGCCGTGGGGGCATCGGTCCAGGACAAGGTGAGCCGGACCCTGGCGCCGGTCGGGCCGATCGGGGACGTCCTGCCGGCGGCCGGCGGGTTCCGCTACTACTCGGTCACGCCCGGTGTGAAGCGGCACAGCGTCGCGACGCACCGGGTGACCGTTTCCGGCCTTATCGACAAACCGCAATCGTTTGGGATGGCCGATCTGGCGCATTTTCCGCAGACAGTCCTCGACAGGGACTTCCAGTGCGTGACGGGCTGGCGCGTGCCGGACGTGCGGTGGGCCGGGGTCGCGCTGCCCGACTTGCTGGACGCGGTCGGAGTGTCCTCCGACGCCCGGGCCGTGCGCTTCACGTCGTTCGACGGCGTCTACACCGAGTCGCTGACGCTGGAGCAGGCGCGACGCCGGGACGTCCTGGTCGCGACCCAGATGGACGGCAAGCCCGTCACCCACGACCACGGCGGCCCCACGCGGCTGTACGTCGCGCCCATGTACGGCTACAAGTCGCTGAAGTGGCTCGGCGGCATCGAACTGACCGACCGGGTGAAGCCCGGCTACTGGGAGGAACTCGGGTACGACGTGGACGCCTGGGTGGGACGGTCGAACGGACGTAGCGATGCGCCGACCTGAGTCGTCGCCAGGGTGGCTCGTGCGGTTCACCCGGGCCGAACGCTCGATCCACCATGTCACCGCGCTGCTGATGCTGGTCTGCCTGGTGACCGCGGCGCTGCTCTACCTGCCGTCGCTGTCGACGCTGGTGGGCCGCAGGGAGATGGTCAAGACCGTCCATGTCTGGTGCGGGTTCGCCCTGCCCGTGCCGATCGTGCTCGGTCTGCTGTCCCGTGCGTTCAGGGCCGACCTTCGCAGGTTGAACAGATTCGCGCCCGCCGACTGGCAGTGGCTGAGGCGCGGTGACCGCAGGGCCGTGCGGGACGGCCGCGGGGTCCCGCCCGTGGGCAAGTTCAACGCGGGCCAGAAGCTGAACGCGGCGTTCACGGCGGGCGCGATCCTCGTCATGCTCGGCACCGGCGAGATCTTGACGTTCCCCGGGCCGTGGGGCGATCGGTGGCGGACGGGCTCCACCTTCGTCCACGACTGGCTCTTCCTCGCCGTCCTCGCGGTGACCGCCGGGCACCTGTGGGAGGCCCTGCGGGACCGCGGGGCGCTCGGGGGGATGTTGACCGGACGGGTGGACCGCGACTGGGCCGCACGGCATCACGCGAGTTGGGCCGACGCCATGAAGAGTTCCGGTGAACGGAGTCCAGAATTTGCGAAACGACCTCCCGGCACGTCTTGACTCTCCCCGGGCAGGGGCCTGGAATGTGACATCGAGGCGGGGTTCTCGTTGAAGCTCCCATGCCAGGGCCGGTCCGAGGCGTGCTCCGTCTCACCGGCGGCGTCCCCGCCTGCCGGAACCCCGTGCGCGGAGGTGTGCGCTAATGCCTGCACTGGCCGATCACCGGAACGAGACACGCGACGAGCTCGCACGACGGCTTTGCGACGAGTTCGCGTCCTTCCCCTCAGACGCGGTACACCGGTGTGTGGCCGACGTCCAGGCCTGCATGGCCCATCTTGGTCTGGACGCCACGCCGGCAAGAGTCGAGCGGATGGCGCGAGAGCAGCTCACCGGGATCCTGAAATCGCAGCCGCCCTCCGGGCGCGAGCCCGCGAGCGGCGTGGACGGCTGAGCGGACCCGTTGCCCGCCCGTGTGGCGCGACGGCGACCCATTCCGGCCTTCGGCGGCGTCCGGGCCACCGTCCGCGCCGGATCTGAGAGGCTAGTGGGGTGAGTCCCCGCAGCCGCAGCCGCTCCTCCGGGGACCCGGCCCGGGACGGACCGAACCCCCCGGACGAGGTCTCGGCGATTTTCGACGGAATGCTCCAGCACGCCCGCGAGCTGCTGGCGGTGCGCAGTCCCCTGGACGCGGAGCTCATCGTCAGCGAGATCCTCGGCTCCTGGTGGGGGCAGCGCATTCCGGACGGCGACGTGGAAGAGGTCATAGGCGAGGCCCTGGTCGGCTACGCCACGGCCGCCGCCACGCCGGCGGCGCTGGCGCTGCTCACCGGGATCGCCTACATGGGCACCCCGCGGCAGGCCGCCAAGGCGGAGCGCGCGGCACTGCAGCTGATGAGCGACGGCGTCGCCAGGCCCGGCTGGGCCGACCGCGTCGGCATGGTCGAGCCCGAGGCGTGCTTCGCGTCCCGTGACGTCTACGGCGACCAAGACTCCGTCATCTGCACCTACACCTACGGGGGCACCGAAAGGCATGCCCTGGTCATCCTGGTCGACCGCAACAGGGCCGGGGCCGTCCAGACCCACAGCGGCCCGTTCGCGTCCGCCGCGCCTTCGGTGCGGACGCCGGCGAGCGGGATGGTCCGGGACGCATGGGTCTCCTCCAGGGTGGACCGGCTCCTCGACCACTGCCGCCGCGAAGGCCGTGACAACCCACTGATGCGGTTCGAAGAGCTCGACCCGCGCGACACCAAAGCGTTGCTGCAGAGCGCCCTGGATCTCACCGACGAGACAGACGGCCCGCCGGTGAACGAGAACTTCGGCTCCTACCACGCGTTCGTTCGCGCACGTGTGGACATCCTCCCGCCGGGCGGTCGCCTCCCCCAGCCTCCGGTGTACGGGCGCGACAGGCGCGCCACGATCGCGACGCGGTTCCTCGCCTCGGACGAGGCGGGCGAGCTGTCGGACATCTCCGCGGCGATCCGGTGCGTGGACCGGATCATCGACTACGGCTGCGCGCACGACTTCGGGCGGCCGCTGCGGGTCAGCCCGATCAAGTGCGAGTTGTTCCTGCTCGACTGGCTGCCGCGCAAGGTCCTGCTCTCCCCGTCGGAACAGGAGGCCGTCCCTCACGTGCTGGCCGCGTGGGTCCGCTGGGCCGGCCGGCGGACGGGGCTGCCGGAGGAGGGCGTCAGGGCGACCCTGGACGCCCTCTGGGACGCCACCGCGAAGTTCTCCGCGGCCTACCGCGACCCGGCCGCCTTCGGCCTCGACAGGGCTCTGGTCGACCGGCTGCTGCCCGACGGCGACCTGGAGGCCCTCCCCCGCCGCGCGTTCGCCCTGCCGTTCCTGTCGGGCACGCACCGGCGCGCGGACGGGCACGGCCTCGTCGACCTGTCGGAGCTCGACCCGGCCGACCCCGGCGACCGCCGCGTCCTGGTGGAGTTCGAGCACCCCGGCGGCGACGAGGAGCACCTCGACGCGCACATGCGGCTCGCGGCCATGCTGTGGGACGGTGAGCCGCCGCACCTGTGGGACACCGCCCAGTCGCTGCTGGACGTCGGGTACGAACGCCATGAGATCCTGCACAGGCTCATCGACGTCCTCGACCTCTGGGGGGACGATCCGGGGGCCCTCCGGGAGGCGCTGCGTGTGCTTCGTCACGAACCTCCGCCCGACTGAACTCCCGGTTTGCGCGTCGCGCTCCCGGCGACAATCATCGGATCCCGGGCGCGGTCTCGCGGGGGTCGGCACCGGCCCCTGGTCGTAGGGAGTGATCTTGTTGGAGTGGTCCGAGTTCGCCCGGCGGCTGGGACGTGAGCTGGCGGGGCTCGAACGGGACACGATCCTGATCGTGCGCGAACGCGACGAGAGCCGTCACTACGTTCAGGCCATGCGCGAGCCCGACCGGCTCTACGCCGAGGCCGTCAGCAACAACTTCCTCGAAGGGCCCCTGCTGCTCACCCTGGCCGACGAAGAGGTCATGAGCGAGTCGGGCTGGCGCCCGCCCGCCGACCCCGCGCCGCGCAACTGGTGGACGGAACTGCCGGAGGCGGGCATGCCCGGCGGGATGCTGAGCGTGACCGAAGCAGACTTCTCGCGCCTGGCCGACGTGATGGTCACGGCGCTCCGGGACGTCCAGGGCGTCCGGCGCCCGTCCGATCTCGTGTACGAGTCGTTCCACCGTCACGGGTCCGGCCTCATCGAACTGCTCGACTTCGGGATCGAGGTGGCCGACCCGTCACGGGTGAACAAGCGCCGCGCGTCGTCCGGAGGCGTCCGTTCCGTCGCCGACCCTCTGTCCGGCCCAGACCCCCTGTCCGGCGCAGACCCTTTGCCTGCCGGCCCTCCCCCGGCGGGGACGCGGCTGCCGCTGCCGGAGCAGGCGCTGCCCGGCATGGACGCGGAACTGCTCGAACCGCGTCTCGCCGAAGCCAAGGCGAACGGCGACAACACCACCTACTTCAAGCTTCTGGAGAACGCCGACCTGGTCCTGCCGGCGACCGCCTCCGCGGTGGAAGACCCTGACCGGGCCGAGTTCCCCACCATCACCATCGGCAGCGGCACCTATGTCACGGTGTTCACCTCGCCCGGGGCACTGGCGCGCACCGGTGACCGGCACCCCGGCCTGTATCGGCGCACCTCGTTCGCCCGGCTGGCCGCCGGCTGGCCCGACCCCGCGTGGCGCCTGGCCATCAACTGGGGGCTGCCCAGCGAAGTGCTACTGGACTCGTCCGTCATCGGCCGGTTGCAGGGCGGCAGAGGCGGGGTGCCCGATCCCCTCCAGTACGACCCTCTGCCGAACGAGCCCAACCCGTACGGAACGGTCGACCCGAACGCGCTCGCTGGGCCGAACCCCGTCGCAGGCGGCTCGACTCCCCCGGTCAACGGTTCGGCCCACGGCATGCCAGCCCCAGGCGGGGCGGCTCCAAGCGGGGCGGCTCCGGGCGGAATGCCGCCGGGTGAGGCGGCTGACGGCCCTTACGACGACTCCCACACGGCGATCGACCCGTACACGGCGGCCGACCTGAGGGCGGCCCTCGAAGCCGGTGCCCCGCCCAAGGCCCCGGAGCCGGCGGCGGCGCCGCTCGGCGCACCGACCGACGACCCGCCGGCCGACCCATCGCCGATTGACCCACCACGGGCCGACCCACCACGGGCCGGCTCACCGCTCGCCGACTCGCCACGGGCCGACACCCGACCGGCCGACGGTCCGCCTGACCGGCCGGCGCGTCAGGCGCCCGCTCCTGGGCCGCGCCCCGCCGGCGTTCCGCTGCGCCCCCCGCACGGCACGCGCCTGTGGCGCTCGGCGGGCGAGGGCGAGCACGCACCGGTCGCCGTCTACGACGCCATCGGCGGCATCTGGACACCGGTGCGGGCCGACGCTGTTCCGTCTCCCTGGACCGAGTGACGCAGCCTTCGGCTACCGTCGAGTACGGAATCCCGCCCCGCACGTGAAAGTGGATCCCCAGTGGACTGGAACGACTTCGCCAGACGGCTGACACTGGAGCTTTCACGGCTGCCGGTCACGTCGTTCCTCATCCTGCAAGGTCCGAGCGGCCTGCCCTACGTCCAGGCGATGCGCTCCGAAGGGACGCTCGACGCGGAGGCCGTCGGCAGCGCATTCCTGCCCCGCCCCCTCGCGTCGCGGCAGGAGCGGCGGCTGAGAGCGCTCGGCTGGGAGCCGCCAGACGAGGAGGAGCGCAAGAACTGGTGGGACAGGCTCACTTTCCGCGAACGCGGCGGCCGCGCCTCCTCGGAGCTGCTGGAGGCGTGCGCCCTGCTCGCCGGGCAGATGATGGGCGCGTTCCGAGACGTCTACGGCATCGAGTCCCCGCTCGAACTCGTCTACCAGGCGAGCAAGGCCGGGCCCGACGGCGGGCCCTTGGCCCTGCCCGGTCTCGGCATCGCGCTCGCCGTCCCTGAGGACGAGCGTCCCGCACAGGCGTCAGCGCGTCCGGCGCGCCCGTCCGGATCGACCCTGGAGGCGGCCCTCACCGAGGCCCGCGAGCGCGGTGACCAGCACGGCTACCTGGAGCTCCTGGCGCGCGCGACGCTGTACCTGCCCTCGCCCGGCGATCCGGAGGGCGGCGACCACCAGTTCGCCACGGCCCAGTTCGGCGACGGCACGTTCGTGCTCGCGTTCACGTCCCCCGAGGCCATGGACCGCTCCCTCCAGGGGCAGGCGGTCCACCACCGGCAGGCCTCGCTGGCGGAGCTGTCGCGGCGCTGGCCTCACCCGGAATGGCAGCTCGCCGTGAACCCAGGCCTGCCGAGTGCGTGCTATCTGGACGCCAACGCGCTGCTCGAACCCGAGGAGCCCCGGACGCCCACGCCGCCGGTGCCGACCGACGTCCACGTGGCCGGCCCGTCGTCGCGCCGGCCCCCGGCGCGCGGTTCCGCGTCCCGCCCTGAGGGCCGCGCCACCCCGGGCGGCCGCCAGGCCCCCAGGCCGCCTCAGCGCCCGGAACCGGCGCGCCCCCGGGCCGAGGCACCCTCCGCGCCGCCGGCGCCCTCACACGCGAGCACAGCGCCGCCGGACGGCCCGCCCGCGCCCGAGGTCCGCACGCCGGCCCCGCGGCGGCCGGCTCCGCCCCAGGCGCCCCCGGCTCCCGCCCAGGCGCCCCCGGCTCCGCCGCGCCGTCCCGAGGTCCCCGCCGCCGGGCAGGCCCCGGTGACCAGGGAGACGCCGATCCCGCGGGAAAGACCGGCCGCGAAGGAACCGTCGGTGGCCCGGGAGACGCCGAGCGACCCGCAGGGGCTCCCCGTAGCGCCGCTCTACGGCCAGCGGGAGCGGGCACGCGCCGACACCAGGCAACCGCGAACAGACCCCAGGCGTCCAAGCACGGACACCCGGAGGCAGAGCGTCCCGGCCGCAGCCGCGCAGCCCGCGCCTGCGGAGACACAGACCCGGGCAGAGAGAACGCCCAGCATCGTCGAACGCGGAGCCCGGGCCCCGTCAGGGGCGCGGGGCATGCCGCCCCGGGCGCAGGGGCCCGCGGACCCATCCCAGATCGTGGTGATGCAGAAGGCCGTGCGGCCCGAGCATGTACAGCACTATCTCGAAGGCGGCTACGACCTGGTCGCCGGATACGTGCACCGGCTCCAGGACGTCCAGGAGCTGAGAAGTCCCGCCGCGCTGATCCGGACGCTCGGGCTGGTGTACGAGGGGTCTCCGTTCGCTCCGGCGGACGAGCAGATCTTCGTGATCCGCTGGCCGGCCGTGAAGCCCGCCCTGTTCCGCCGCCCGCTGGGCGGCATCGACGAGTGGAGCATGGGGATCATCCCGGACGGATGGGTGATCGAGAAGGCGCCGTTCCCGGGATCGGGGTACGCGCCGGGCGACGGGCCCGCGATCCCCGAGTTCAAGATCGAGAGCCAGCGCCTGCCGCACGGGGCCGAGATGTACCGGCTCGACGCGCAGGGCAGGGAGTCCCTCGTGGCGGGTTACGACGCCGATCTGCGCAGGTGGCTCGTGAAACTGCCGGGAGGCCAGGGGTGAGCATCCGGCACGGCTACTACGCGGGCTGGCGGGACGCCGAGTACGAGGCGAGCCCGGACGGCGACAAGGTGCGCCTCTACGCCTCACGGCACGCGGACGGGTTCCTGCAGGTCTCCCCGGACCGGTACGTCCAGGTGGTGCCCCTGGCGGACGTCGACCGTCTCCAGTACGTGACCACACACTGCACGTGGCGCGGCGAGCCGTTCGTGGTCCTCGGCGAGCACGAGGGCTGGCTGCGCGTGGAGTACAGCGGCGGCAAGGCCCCGGTGGCCGAACAGCTCGGCCTGGAGCCGTTCGACCGGGGCGTGTACCAGGCGTGGGCGTCCCGGCACGAGGTCGAGGATCTGCGCGAGGAGACCGTCTGAGCACGGGGAACGGTGGTGGCGGGGCATGACGGGTCGGGCCATGACGGTCATCGACATCAACGCCGACCTCGGCGAGGGGTTCGGGGTCTGGAAGCTGGGCGACGACTCGGCGCTGCTCGACGTCATCACGAGCGCGAACGTGGCGTGCGGGTTCCACGCGGGCGATCCGCTCATCATGCGGAGGGTGTGCGCGGCGGCCGTCGAACGCGGCGTGACGATCGGCGCGCAGGTCTCCTACTGGGACCTCGCCGGTTTCGGCCGGCGGGAAATGGAAGTGGCCGCCCCGGAACTGACCGCGGAGGTCCTGTACCAACTCGCGGCGCTGGACGGCATCGCGCGCACGGAAGGCGGACGCGTGGCGTACGTGAAGCCGCACGGCGCCCTGTACAACAGGGTCGCGCGTGACCCCGTCCAGGCGCGTGCCGTGGCCGACGCGGTGCGGGCGTACGACCCGTCGCTTCCCTTGCTCACGCTTCCGGCCTCCGCGGTGCACGACGTCGCCGACGGGCTCACCGTCGTCGCCGAGTGCTTCGCCGACCGCGCCTACACGCCGTCCGGCGCGCTCGTGTCTCGCCGCGAGCAGGGGGCGGTCGTCCACGACCCCGATACGGTCGTGCAGCGCGCGGTGCGGATGGCGGTGGACGGCACCGTCGTCGCCGTGGACGGCACCGAGGTCGCGTTGAAGGCCCGTTCCATCTGCGTGCATGGCGATACCCCGGGCGCGGTGGTACTCGCCAGGTCCGTCCGGTCCGCGCTGTCCGAAGCGGGCGTCACCCTGGAACCGTTCGCGTGAAGGTGCGGCGGGTCGGTGACACCGCCTTGCTCGTGGAGACCGGGGATCTAGCGACCGCCCACCGGATGAACGCCGCCCTCAGGAACGTCCCGCTACCCGGTGTCTTGGACGTCGTCCCTGGGGAGCGGACCGTCCTGGTGGTGGCGGACCACTCCGCCGACCTGAACCGCCTGGCCGCGCTCCTCCCGCGTCTGCCCCTGGCCGACGACACGGTGAGCGACGCCGAGCCGTTGGAGATACCCGTCGTCTACGACGGCGAGGATCTCGACGAGGTCGCCTCCCTGACCGGGCTGACGCGCGCGGAGGTCGTCCGGCGGCACTCCGCGGGCTCGTACACGGTCGCCTACCTCGGTTTCTCCCCCGGCTTCGGCTACCTGACCGGGCTGGACCCGGCACTGCACGTGGCACGGCGCGCATCACCGAGGAAGGCCGTCCCGGCCGGTTCGGTGGCGGTGGCGGGCCCGTACGCGGCCGTGTACCCGTCCCGGTCGCCGGGCGGCTGGCGGCTCCTCGGCCGCAGCCGCCTGCCGCTGTGGGACGTGTCGCGCGATCCGCCGTCCCTGCTCCGGCCGGGGACGCGGGTCCGGTTCGTCCCCGAGGAGCGTTCTTGATCGAGGTCGTGCGGCCCGGGCCGCTGGCGACCGTCCAGGATCTCGGCAGGCCCGGTCGCGCTCATCTCGGCGTCCCCCGGTCCGGTGCCGCGGACCAGCGGGCGTTCCGGCTGGCCAACCGCCTCGTGGGCAATCCGGAAGGCGCGGCGGGCGTGGAGGTCACCTTCGGTGGGGCTGCCCTGCGCTTCCACGTGCGCGCCTGGATCGCGGTGACCGGCGCTCCGGTGATGATGCGCATCGACGGTCGCCCTCACGGGATGAACGCGCCCTGCTCCGTGGCGTCCGGTGCCGTCGTCGAACTGGACACGCCCACGTCTGGGCTTCGCAGCTACGTCGCCGTGCGAGGCGGTATCGCCGTTGACGAAGTGCTGGGCAGCCGGTCGACCGACCTACTGTCCGGCCTCGGGCCGGCGCCGCTCGCGCCGGGCGACCGTCTGCCGATCGGCTCTGCCGCGGGGCTCCGGCACATCAACGTGGACGTGGTGCCTGTGGCGGCCATGCCGGAGACCCCGATCCTGCAAATCCTGCCCGGACCGCGTGACGACTGGTTCGCCCACGACGCGCTGGCCACGCTCACGTCCACGCCCTACGAGGTGACGCCGGACAGCAACCGCGTGGGCGTGCGACTGAACGGTCCGCCCCTCGTGCGTGCGCGCGACGGCGAACTCAGCAGCGAGGGCGTGGTCATCGGTTCTCTCCAGGTGCCGCCCAGCGGGCTGCCCATCATCTTCCTGGCCGACCATCCGACCACCGGCGGCTATCCGGTGGTCGCCGTGCTCGCCTCGGCCGCCGTGGCCGAGGCCGCCCAGTTGCGCCCCGGGCAGAAGCTCCGCTTCCGGGTGTAGCCCGGCGTTCAGGTAAGCGGCGCGGGAACGGACCAGCCCAGGTGGGAGACATCGTTGAAGCCACGAAGCGACGACAGGCCACCGAGCCTCACCAGCCGTGAGATCGAGCCGTTGTCCGCGCCGAGGAACGCGAACGGCCTGGAGCCCGTGGCGGCCGCGAGGGCCTGGGCGATCACCCCGCCGTGGGTGAACACGGCGATCCGGCCACCCGCGTGGGCCGCCGCAAGCCGGACGAGCCCCTCCTCGACGCGCGCTGCGAAAGTCTCGTTCTTCTCCGCCCCCGGGATGACGTCCCAGCGTTCCTCCGCGAACATCCGCTGCGCCACCGGATCGTTCTCGGCGACCATCTTGCGGAAGAGGCCGCCCTCCCACTCACCGAGGTGGACCTCGCGCAGGCCCGGCTCGACCCGCGGCTCCAGACCTAGGCGGCGGGCCAGCGGCGCCGCAGTCTGCGACGTGCGGCGTAGAGGCGTCACGTAGATGGCGTCCAAGGGCTCGTCCGCGAGCCGCTCGCCGACCCGCTCGGCCTGATCCCGTCCTTCGGGCGCGAGTTCGGGGTCGCCGTGGCCGTCCACCAGCGGGAAAGGCCGGTCAGGCCGTGCCGGTGCGGAAGCGCCATGCCTGATGAGAAGGACTTCGGTGGCGCCGTCCGGCGCCTTGTACGGCGTCTGCCGATACTCGGTCGACTCATCCCGCTCGTCCACGCTGGGCACCCTAGACGACCGATCCGAACTGGATATCAGTGGGGTTCGGTCGTCTCGCTCTTGGCGGGATGTGGGTCAGCCAAGCAACGGGGCCAGACGGTCCAGTTCCTCCTTGAGGGGCGCGGCGGGGATGTCCACGAACGGAGTCACGGTCACGTCGTCGTCTGCGGCTTCCCAGACGCCTGCGACCCGCCCTTCATACAGGACTACTGGAGAAATCCATCCCGCTGCCCGGCTCACCTGATTCTTGTGCTCGGGGTTCACCAGGTAAGTCGAGCCCGTCCCGGCACCAAGGATGTACTGGTCGAACCCACCGAGCAGCCGGACGGACGTGGTGGGCGCGGTATCGAGGAGTTCGTCCCTGTGCTCTTCCAGGACGTACATGGGGACGCCTTCGACCTCAACGGTGGCCAACCCTTCCTCGGCGGCCGCGAACCAGGCCCTGACGTCTTTCTTCTTGCTCTGCTTACGCATCAGCCAGTTGTCGAACATGTCAGGGGTCGCGGGCCCGTGGGCGCCCAGATAAGCGCGGATCACGGTGCGGGCGGCGTCCTCCATGGAGGGCAGGCCCGTCCAGCCCGGGAGCCATCGCGCCGGTGAGGTGAAAGTGACTTTGGTGCCCTGGGGCGGCCCGTAGCAGAGCACTCCCCACCAGGCCAGCGGCTTGAGCAGCGTGCCCCAACCGGACCCGAGCACCTCGGCCAGATGCCGCGAACCCGTCTCGTCCACGACGGCCCGGGTGAGCTCCTCGCGGGTGAGCGCCGCGCCCTCCGACAGCGCTCCGTCGGCGGCGGCGGCGATCGCTTCGAGGTCGGCGGGGGTGGCACCGAAGGTCCTCTGCCAGGCCCCCTTCTCCCAGTTGCGGATGGACGAGCACAGCATGAGGTGGGCGGCAGCCTCGTCGGCGGGCAGGAGGTGCAGGGTGCCGCGCGCGGCCCATGTCTTGACGAGCGTCCGTTCGTCCAGCAGGGCCCGTGTCACCTCGCCGGAGACGGGCGCCCGCCGGCGTACCGCGATGGCGAACTCGGCGGCGGACGCCACCTGCGCCTGCACGCCTGCCAGTCTCCGCGCGATCTCCAGGGCGGACACGTCCCCCGCCTGCTCGACGAACTGCCGCCGCATCCGCCAGGCAAGGACCTGCTTCCACGTCACCGAGGCCATGGCCCGATTACATCGCAGCTCACCGACACTCCGGACCGCGGTCGCCCCGTCAGGCGAGACGGTGGGACAGTTCGGCGAAGGCGTCCCGGACGTCGTCGGTGGTGAGGAGCGTCAGGTCGGCGGCGGTCGCCGCGGATCCGAGCCGGGCCGCTCGAAGCGCCCGGCACGCGCTCGCCTTCTCGTACATGGAGCGGGCGAAGCGGCCGTTGCCCAACTCGTCGATCCGGCCCGTTCCGCATGCGCGCTGGAACACGAGGGCCAGGTCGTCCAGGGCGCGCTCCTCCCACTGGTCGCCGCCTTGCTCGGCCATGAGCTGGGCGATGCGGAGCAGTTCGTCCGGGCCGTAGGACGGGAAGTCCACGCGCACGTCGAACCGGGAGGCGAGCCCAGGGTTGGAGGCCAGGAACCGGGTCATGTCGGCGTCGTATCCGGCCAGGATGACGACAAGGCGGTCGCGGTCGTCTTCGGCCCGCTTGAGCAGCGTCTGCACCGCCTCCGCCCCGAACGCGTCACCGCCCGAGTAACCGGAGTTGCTCAGCGCGTACGCCTCGTCGACGAACAGGACGCCCCCGAGTGCGGAGTCCACGATCTTGTTCGTCTTCAACGCCGTCGCGCCCAGGTGCTCGCCGACGAGGTCGGCGCGCTGGGCCTCGACCACCTCTGGGCGCGCGAGCAGCCCGAACGCGGCGAAGATGCTGCCAAGGACCCGCGCGACGGTGGTCTTGCCGGTGCCCGGCGGTCCCGTGAACACGAAATGGCGGGTCGGAGTGCGGGTGACCAGGCCCTGCTCCTGCCGCATCCGGGCCACCTGCAACTGGGCGGCGATCTCGCGGACCTGCCGCTTCACCGGCTCCAGCCCGATCATCGCGTCGAGGGAGCCGAGCGCCTCGTCCAGGGTCGGTGTCTCGGCGTAGCCGCGGAACCGCTCGGTGACCTCGGCGAAGGCGGCCTCCACGTCCTCGGCGCGCACGGTGACCAGGTCTTCGGCGGTGGGCCTGGCCGGTGCGCCCGACGACGAGACGGCTTCGACCACGCGCACGTCCCGCGCGCGAGCCGCCGCCTCGGCCAGCGACCTGACGAACCGGCCGTTGCCGAGGTCGTCGACGATGCCGCGCCGCTCGACCTCTTCGAAGCGCGCGGCGAGCCGTTGGCGGGCCTCCACGTCGAGCCGGTCATCGCGCAGGGCGGTGTGGTAATCGGCGATCTGCAACAGCTCTGAGGGGCGGTAGGACGGGAAGAGCACGCGCGTGCCGAACCGGGAGGCGAGCCCAGGGTTGGAGTCGAGGAACTCCGCCATCTGGGTCTCGTACCCGGCCAGGATGATGACGAGGTTGTCGCGGTCGTCCTCGGCCCGTTTGAGCAACGTCTGGACGGCCTCGTCGCCGAACCGGTCGGGTTGCCCCTCCGCCGAGTTGACCAGGCTGTACGCCTCGTCGATGAAAAGGACACCGCCCAAGGCCGAGTCGACGAGCCGGTTGGTCTTGATGGCCGTCGCCCCCAGAAACTCACCGACGAGATCCGCGCGGTGGGCCTCGACCAGGGCGGGTTCGGGCAGCAGCCCGAACGCGTAGAAAATCTTGGCCAGCACGCGGGCGACGGTGGTCTTGCCCGTGCCGGACGGCCCGACGAACACGAAATGCCGCATGGGCTTCTCGGTGGGCACCCCGGCGGCGGCGCGCATGTGCGCGGCCTCGATGGACGCGGCGATGGAGCGGACCTGCCGCTTGACCGGCTCCAGCCCGATCATGTGCTCCAGTTCCGCGAGCGCGTCCGCCACGGAGATGTCCGGTGCCTCGGTGCGGCGCTCGGGCGGCGCCTGGCGCTCCGGGGCGGCTCCGGGATCGGCGGCCTGCGCCGCGGCGCGCTGGTCGTGGGCCGCCTGCGCGGCAGTGCCGACGGCTCCGTCCTCTCCAGAACCGCGCCGGTCTGGCCGGCTCGGCTTGTCCGTCCGTTCACGCTTTTCCGGGCCAGACGAGTTCTTACGCGTCCCTGCCATGGCGTCCCCCTTCGGGCTCGCCTGTTCCTGCACCCAACCCGTTTCATAAGCCTCCGCAGGAACGGCTCGCCTTGCCCGGTCCCAGCGGTAGGCGAGAACCGCCAGTGCCGCCAGCCAGCCCGGCATAACACTGGCCTCCGGCAGCGGATGAGAGCACGCCGCCGTCGCTACACCCGCGGCGGCCAATCCCAGGAGCGTCGTACGCCACGGCGCATAACCACGCAGACGGAAGGCAACGAATGCGACGGGCAAGGCGAGCAGTGCGAGAAGCAGTGACGGGTTCAGATAGGGCGGGTTTCCTTCGTCCGGGTAGAGCCCGCCCAGAGGCACCGATAGGCCCAGCCAGGCCAGGATGACCGCGACGACGGCCATGCCTGTGGGCGAGCGCAATGTCAGGTGGACGACGACCAGCAGAATCACCGTGAACGCGGCCGCTCCGAGGATCGGCCCGTCCAGAAGAACCGTCGCCACCAGCACGAGCGCGACGAGCAGGACCGCCCCCAAGAACCTCAGCCCGGGGGTGACCTGGAAGTAGCGCCATCTCAGGCGCTCGAAAAGATCCCGCGCCGCGGCGTTCTTCGCCGGGCGGGAGCGAGACCTGCCGAACAAAGCCATCAAGAGCGAGTAAAGCGCAGGACCGCCCGGAACGGGACTACCCGCGCCCTGTTCGTTGACTTACATCGAGCCTGCCTGGTGCGAAGCAGAGCCCAGGCCCCACCGAAGACCTGGACATTTGTCCTGTCCAGAAGTGGATGTTCGGCTCGGCTGGGAACCGCCGCCTCCGAGCGCGCGGCACGACGCGCCCCTACGATCGGTCGCGCAGGCCGTTCGCGCTCTAAGGAGACCCCTTGACCGACTCCACCGGTGCCTTCCCCGGGCTGGTGCCCTCTCCCGCCGCCCCGAGGGTGGCGCGTGCCGCGGGCTACGAGATCGAGGAGGAGCTGCGGGCCGCGCCGTCCGGGAGCGGCCACCCGGTCGTGATCGCGGGAGTGGACGAGGTCGGGCGCGGTGCATGGGCCGGCCCCGTCGTGGTGTGCGCGGCCGTGACGGACCTGAGCCCGCCGCCGGTCCTGCCCGGCCGCGGCAAGAAGACGATCGCGTTGACCGACTCCAAGCTCCTCACGCATGCGCATCGTGACGCGTTCGCAGAAATCCTTCCCGGCTGGCTGGCCGGGCACGGCATCGGCGCGTCCAGCCCCGAAGAGATCGACGAGCTGGGCATGACCGCGGCGCTCAGGCGCGCCGCCGTCCGCGCGTTGGAGGCGCTGCCCGTCCAGCCAGATGTGGTCATCCTCGACGGCAAGCACGATTTCCTCAGCCGTCCCTGGCGCGTCCGGTGCGAGGTCAAGGCGGACCAGAGGTCCGTCACCGTCGCTGCCGCGTCCGTCTTGGCGAAGGTCCATCGGGACCGCCTCATGGCAGATCTGGGCGACGATTTCCCCGGCTACGGGTTCGCCGCCAGTGCCGGATACCCCTCGCCCGTCCATCAGAAGGCATTGGAGGAGCAGGGGCCCACCCCGCACCACAGGCTGTCGTGGTCATACCTTGACGACCTCCCACGCTGGCGGCACATGAAGAAGCACCGCGACCCACTCGCCGGTGAAGGACAGCTCAGCCTGCTGTGAACCCCCTGTGAGCCTGCCTCGCGCGCGTGCATGAGTCATCCCCGATGGCTCGGGTAGAGCGGCAGACACGGGAGGTGAATGCCATGGATGCCGTCGTCAAGAAGCTGCTGCGGGAGTCCGGCGGGACGTTCGCCGAGGAGGCCGGCATAACCCTCAAAGACCAGCCCGGCGCACTGTTCAAACTGCTCGTCCTGGCGAACCTGCTGAGCGCCCGCATCTCCTCGGACATCGCCCTCGCCGCCGCCCGCGAACTGTTCGAGGCAGGGGGCGGCACGGCGCGCGGCATGGCCAGGCTCACCTGGCAGGAACGCGTCGACGCGCTCGGCCGGGGCCACTACGTCCGCTACGACGAGAGCACCGCGTCCCGCCTGGGCGATGTGGCGGAACTCGTCGAGGACAGGTACAAGGGCGACCTGAGGCGGCTCGCCATCGAAGCCGGACGCGACCCTCAGAAGGCGGCGAAGCTGCTGCGGGAGTTCCCCGGCATCGGCCCCACCGGAGTGGACATCTTCTGCCGCGAGGCGCAGGCCATCTGGCCGTGGCTCCGCCCCTACGTCGACGACCAGGTGAAGAAGGGAGCCGAGCGGCTCGGCCTGCCCAGCGATGCCGAGAACCTCGCTTCGCAGGTCCCGGAGAAGGACCTGGCACGGCTCACCGCGGCGCTCGTCAGAGTCGCCCGGGACAAGAAGTTCGCCGACCATCTGAAGGCCGCGTGAGCGCGGCGCGCACACGTCACGTCCAGACGACGACCTCGTCCACCTTCTTGCGGGTGATGTCGGGCACCATCGCGTCGTCCGCTGGGTAGCCGACGGGAATCACGACGTAGGCGCGTTCCTCCTGCGGACGTTCGCACACCTCGTTCAAGAAGCGCATCGGGCTCGGGGTGTGCGTAAGGGTCGCCAAGCCCGCCTGATGGAGTCCTGCCAACAGAAACCCCACCGCGATACCCACCGACTCCTTCACGTAGTACGGACGCGGAGTCTCAGGGCCCTTGTGCACCTCGAAGACGATGATGACCGCCGGGGCGTCCTCAAGAAAGGGTTTGCGCCAGTCAGTGCCCAGCGGAGCCAGCGCATCCAGCCACTCCTGCGAGGCGCGCCGTTCGTAGAAATCCCGCTCCTCCCGCTCGGCCGCGTCCCTGAGCAGTCTCTTGCGCTCCGGGTCGGTCACCACCACGAAACGCCACGGCTGAAGGTTCGCGCCGCTGGGCGCCGTCGCCGCGGCCCGGATCGCGTGCTCGATGACCTCGCGCGGCACCGGACGGTCCGAGAAGTCCCGAACGGTGCGGCGCAGCGTCATCGTGTCCGCGAAAGCCTGGACGCGCTCCACCGACTGCTCTGGCGGGACGTCGAAACGAGGCGCCGGCACGACGGGGTACTGCGGCTGGGTGCTCATGTGACCGTTCCTACCGTCGGCCACGGGCCCGGGACAATCGGCAGGATCAGCCAACGTTCCGGGCCCGTTCAGGCACTCCGAGCGTCGCCCGGTGCTCAGTCCTTACCGCGCGAGGCGACCCACTCCAGATTCCAGCCGTACGCCTGGTCGACCGTCATCTTGCCCCAGCGAGGACGGCCGGGCGGCGGCATGACGTACCGGCCCTCACGGCGGACGACCAGTTCCCCGTTCACGTTCTCGATGAGCGCCAGGACCGCGTCGCGGGAGGCGTCCATGCAGTCGTTCATGTGCATCTCGATCGGCGGCGCGCCCACCGGGTACAGCGTGGCGACCGCGTTCATGCCCCGGAAGTCGTCCGCGCCGTCATAGATCTCGGCGAACACCAGGATCCGCTTGAAGTCCGCCGTGTGGTCGAGGTTGATGTGGAGGTTCTCCCCCGACTCGATCGCGCCCGTGCGGTCGTCCTTGTCGAGCTTGATGAAGGGCGGGCGGTCCAACGCGCCCATGTCGCCGAGAGCGTGGATGATGCCCTTCCGGCCGTCCTTGAGCTCCCACAGGCAGCACAGGTCGAGGTCGAGGTCGACGCCGCGGCGGCGCTTGCCGAGGAGCCCCTTGGCGGCGCCCTCGCGCGCCGTCCAGTTGAGGTTGACGCGCATGTGGCCGCCGGTCGCTCCGTGCTTGGTGAGCGACACCGACGGCGCGTTCTTCGTCAGGGAGATCTTGCCGCCCTGCTGCTGAGGCGGGGTGGCCCCGGCCGGAGGCGGGGGCGCGTACTGCCCGGCAGGAGGCGGCGGGTACTGGCCGGCCGGAGGGGCGTACTGGTCCGCCGGAGGCTGGTACTGGCCAGGAGGCGGCGGAGGCGTGTACTGCCCGGGCGGGGGCGGATACTGCCCGGGAGGGGGCGCGTACTGGCCGCCGGGAGGCGGCGGCGGGGGCGCGTACTGCCCTCCAGGGGGCGGCGGCGGAGGCGTGTACTGGCCGCCGGGAGGCGCGTACTGCTCCTGCGCGGGAGGCGGGGGCGGGGCCTGCGGCTGCGGAGGCGCGGGCGGCGTGGCCTGAGGCTGCGGGGGCGCGGGCGGCGCCGCCTGGCCCGGGTCGTCGACGCTGATACCGAAGTCGGTGGCCAGCCCGGCGAGCCCGGAGTCGTAGCCCTGGCCGATCGCGCGGAACTTCCACGCGCCCTGCCTGCGGTAGAGCTCGCCGAGCACGTACGCCGTCTCGGTGGTGGCGCCCTGGCTCTCGAACCGGGCGACCTCCGTCCCGGCCGCGGCGTCCACCACGCGCACGTAGAGCCCCCGGAACTGGGAGAACTTCCCACCGTCCGAGGACGCCGCGATGACAATCTTGTCGATGGCGGGCTCGACCCGGTTCAGGTCGACCGCCAGGACGTCGAGGACGGTCGGCCCCTGCTGCTTGCCCTCGTGCCTGACCGCGCCCGAACCGTGCACCGGCTGGTTGTAGAAGACGAAGTCGTCGTCCGACCGGACCCGGCCGGTCTCCGCCACCAGGAGCGCCGAGGCGTCCGCGTCGGGTACCCCGGGGCCGCCCTGCCAGCCGAGCTCGACCCGCACCGAAGGAACCGGAACCGCCGTGTTGGCGCCCTTCTGCATCGACATGAACGCTCCTCGTCATCGACCGACTGTCACCAACCTACGGGCAGCCGCCCGGCCCCGCGACATGCCATGAGGGGAGGACGCACGGAGGACGCAGGGAGTTCCGTTTCGCTCGCGCGTCCTCAGCCGGACGAGTCTGTGGGCGGCGCACCTGGCAGCGGCGCGGGCTCGGGCGTGCGCAGGCCGTCCAGGACGATGCGCAGATTGCGGTCCCACTGCTGGTCACTCGCCTGAAGGCCCACCGTGTGGTCGCCTGTGGAGACCGACACCAGCAGGAACGCGACGTCCTGCCACGTGATGTCCACGCGCATGGCACCGGCGCCCTGAGCCCGCTCCACGAGAAGGCGGATGCGCTCGCGCAGTTCCGCGCGCGCGTGGTCGATGCCACCGCCCAGCGCGTAGTTGATGTCGCACAGTTCGTTGCGAAGCCGGGTGTAGGACGCCGCGAAGTCGCAGAAGCCCTCCCAGGGGTCGGGAGCGGCGAGCCCCTCGTCGCCCTTGGCCACGATCTCGCCGAGCACCTCGGCGAGCACGGCTTCGAGCAGCGTCTCCAGCGTGCTGACGCGGCGGTAGAACGTGCCGACGCCCACCCCGGCGCGGCGCGCGATCTCGTGGGCCGTGACCTCGCCGCCGATCTCGACGGCGGCCTCGCGCGCCGCCACGACGAGACGCTCCACGTTGCGCCGGGCGTCGGCCCGCGGGCGGCGGCCCGTGCCGTCGTCCAGCAGCCGGTCCACGGCGCTCCTGGTCCCGCTCATGAACCGGATTCTAGCCACAACCGGACGACTTCGGTCCGATTTAAGTGGACAGCTCGCGTCCGGTTGCGCTAGCGTCCCCGAAGCGGACGCGGCCCGTCCGCTTGACGAAGGGACCGAACATGGCATCCGGACACGGCGGCTCCCCCGCCATGAAGATCACCGCGCTCGCCGCGGGCTTCGTGATGGCGAGCGTGGACGCCACGGTCATGCAGATCGCCGGGGCGACCGTCCAGGAGCGCCTGCACGCTCCGCTGAGCCGCCTCACCTGGGCCGTCGACGGCTATGTGCTGACTTTCGCGGCCCTGCTGATGCTGGCGGGCGGTCTCGCCGGGCGGCTCGGGGCCCGGCGGGTCTACCTGGCGGGCATGGCGGTGTTCCTCGCCGCCTCGCTGGCCGCCGCGCTCGCCCCCGCGATCGAGGTCCTCATCGCGGCCCGGCTCGTCCAGGGCGCGGGAGCGGCGCTGTTCATGCCGAGTTCGCTGGCGCTGCTGGTCGACGCGTTCCCAGACCCGCGGCGCCGCACGCGCGTGCTCGGCCTGTGGTCGGCGATCGTGTCGTCCTCCATCGCGCTCGGCCCGACGGTCGGCGGCGTCCTGGTGAGCACGCTCGGCTGGCGCGCCATCTTCCTGCTCAACGTGCCGCTCGCGATCGCGGGCATGGCCCTGGCCCGCCGCCACATCGCCCCCGTCCCGGGCCGTCCCGCCCCGCTCGCCCTCCCCGGCCACGCCGCACTGGCCGCCGGGCTCGGCGCCCTGAGCTTCGCGCTGATCGAGGGGCCGCACCGCGGCTGGACCTCCCTCCCGGTCCTCGCCGCGATCGCCGTGGTGCTGGGTGTCGCCGCCCTCCTTCCCCTGCGAGAGCACCGCGCCCGCACCACCGTGATGCCGTGGGCGCTGTTCCGCGGGCCGCGCTTCACCGGCGCCAACGCCGTGGGCTTCCTGTTCAACGCCGCCTTCTTCGGCACGCTTTTCCTGGTCGGCCTGTACTTCCAGCACGGCACGGGCGCCGGCCCTCTCCGGGCGGGTCTGATGGTCCTCCCGATGACCGTCTTCCTCCCCTTGAGCAACCTGGCCTTCGCGCACCTGTCCGGGCGCGTCAACACCGGGCTCCTGCTGACCGTCTCCCTCCTCGCGGCGGCCGCGGCCTCGTTCGCACTGACCACGATCACCCCGTCCAGCCCCTACTGGACGACCGCCGCGGCCCTGGCGGCGACCGGCATCGCGGGCGGCATCGTCTCTCCCGCCATGACGGCGGTCATGGTCGACGCCTCAGGCCCCGGAAACGGCAACGTCGCCGGCTCCGTCCTCAACACGGGCCGCCAGATAGGCACGCTCATCGGCATCGCGCTCATCGGCGCCGTCCTGGGCGCGTCCACCGACTGGACGACCGCCGCGACCATCGCGTTCTCACTGGTCGGAGCCGCCTACCTCACCGCGGCCCTGGCAGCCTGGCGCCTCATAGCCCGTCCAGAACGGACCGGCAGACCCGCACCACACCCCATTCCAGAACCCGCGCCTTGCTCTCACACCCAGACCGCCTGACCACCAGCACGCGTGGGCCACGGCGAGCGAGAGAGAGGAGGCGGCGTGGGGTCAGGGAATCCGGGCGGTCCAGGCGGGCGTGGCGAACTTGTCGGTCACGTACTTGTCGGCGAGGCGCCGCTCGTCCTCGGTCACGCGGTCGTCGGAGAGGCCGTAGCGGCCGCGGAAATGGGCGATCATGCGGTCGATGATCTCTTCGCGGGGCAGGCCGGTCTGGCGGCGGAGCGGGTCCACGCGCTTGACCGCGCTGGCGATGCCCTTGTCGGAGATCTTCTCCCGGCCGATGCGGAGCACCTGCAGCATCTTGTCCGCGTCGATGTCGTAGGCCATGGTCACGTGGTGCAGCACGGCGCCGGCGGCCAGCCGCTTCTGCGCGGCCCCGGCGATCTTGCCGTGGTCGGAGGTGATGTCGTTCAGCGGCTGGTACCAGGCCCTGATGCCGAGTTCGCCCAGCGCGCCCAGCACCCAGTCGTCGAGGAAGGCGTAGCTCTCGGCGAAGGACATCCCCGCCACCAGGCTCTCCGGCGCGTAGAGCGAGTAGGTGATGGTGTTGCCCGGCTCGATGAACATCGCGCCGCCGCCGCTGATCCGGCGGACCACGTCCACGCCGTGGCGCTCGGCCCGCGCGGCGTCGACCTCGTTGCGCAGCGACTGGAAGCTGCCGATGACCACCGCCGGCGACGCCCACTCCCACACGCGCAGCGTCGGCGGGCGCCGTCCCGCGCCGACCTCCTCTGCGAGCACCTGGTCGAGGGCCATGTGCAGCGCGGGGTCCTGCGGCGGCTCATGAATGAGCCGCCAGTCGTGCTCGCGCCAGTCGGACGCGCGCGCGACGGCCCGCCGCACCGCGATCCCCACGGCCTCCGCGGTGATGCCGAGCATCACCGTGTCCCGCGGCAGGCCCGCCTGGACGCGGGCCCCGATCGCCCGGGCGTCCAGCCCGGCCGGCAGCCCGTCCAGGGCCGCGTTGATCGTTTCGAGGGCGCCGTCCGGCTCCAGGAAGAAGTCGCCGCTGATCCTCGGGCCGCGCAGCAGCCCGTCCACGACGTCGACATCGGCGACGACCAGCTTGCCGCCGGGGACCTTGTACTCACCGTGCATCACGTAGATCTGAACCCCGCGGCCTCCCGGCGGATTCCACCGCGTGCGGGACAGCGGTCCGACGGCCGCCGTCCGCTGCGGCTACCGAGCCACAGGAGGGGGCATGCCGAAACCGGGAAGACCGGTACGCGGCTCGTCCGGGGGCCGCCCGCTCATGGCGGCACTGGACCTCTTCGGCCGCCGCTGGACGCTGCGCATCGTCTGGAAGTTGCAGGACGCGCCCCTCGGCTTCCGCACCCTCCAGCAGCGCTGCGACGACATGTCCTCCAGCGTCCTGCGGCACCGGCTCCTCCGTCGCCAAGGCCCTGCCCTGGCAGGAGCGCCCGTCCGACGGCCCCGAGCAGGACCGCTCGACCGGCCACTACTGATCGACGCGGGCCTCGTCCACCAGACCCCGAGAACCTGTACGCCCTGACCGATCTGGGCCACAACTCCCGCGAGGCCCTCCTGCCGTTGTCGCGATGGTCCGACCGCTGGGCCGCGGCGCTCGACGAGGCCCACGGCTGACACAGCACCTCCCTTGCGTTTCTGTTTCCGAAGCATCAGAATGCTTCGAAAATCGAAGCATACCCTGGAGGTCGCCGTGCCGCGCATCCCGCCGCTCGATCCCCCGTACACCCCCGAGATCGCCGCCGCGCTGGCCAGATGGATGCCGCCGGACGTCGCGCACGACCCGCTGGTGCTGTTCCGCACCCTGCACCGGAACCCCGAGCTGGCGTCCCGCATGCGCGTGCTCGGCGCCGGCCTTCTCGCCCACGGCCGCCTGCCCGCCCGGGACCGCGAGATCATCATCGACCGGACCTGCGCCCGCGCCGGCTGCGAGTACGAGTGGGGCGTCCACGCCGCGACGTTCGGCGAGGCCGCGGGGCTCAGCCGGGAGCAACTCCAGGCGACCGTGTCCGGCGACGCCGCCCCCTGGTCGCCCAAGGAGCGCCTCCTGCTGAGCGCGGCCGACGAACTCCACGACTCGGCCCGCATCTCCCACCGAACCTGGACCGCCCTCGCCGAGCACTACGACGAGGAGCAACTACTCGAACTCCTGGTGCTCGCCGGCTGGTACCGCACCATCAGCCAACTGATCAACACCCTGGACCTCGGCAACGAACCTTGGGCCCCCACCTTCCCCACCCCTACCACCCCCTGACCCCTGCCCGCCGGCCCCAGCCTCCACCTACGCACCCGACCACACCCCCAGAGATCGCGCGGGTGCCAGCCAAAAACCCACCCGAGCTAGCCGAGCTCCCGAATCCGCCCTCCCACCTCCACCCAAACGCGCCTCCACGTCCTGCCGCCGAGCCCTGCGGGCGGGGACGGTTGACCACCGCCCCATCGACACAAGACCCGGCAGACCGACAGGCCAGCCCCACACCACCCCCAACACCGCAACGCCAGCCCTGCGAGCGGGGGCACGTGTCGGTGTGGAGGTGACGAGCTCGTTCGGGTGTGGGGGTTGTTGGGAGGGGCTCTGGTGGTGGGGTTGTTCGGGGGCGTTGTTGAATGGGGGGTGTTGCAGGGAGGGCGGTCTGGGTGAGCAATCTCGACGTCAAGCCGAAGCCGGTCGAGTGCGGGGGGCGGGAGGACGTTCCGGGAGGGCCGGTGCATGAGCTGCTGCCGCCCCGGCGGGTGCCGCTCGGTGAGAGCACGGTCGTCCGGCGGCTGCTGCCCAGCCTGGGGCGGCGGATGGTCGGGGCCTGGTGCTTCGTCGACCACTACGGGCCGGACGACATCGCCGACGAGCCCGGCATGCAGGTGCCGCCGCATCCGCACATCGGCCTGCAGACGGTGAGCTGGCTGCACGGCGGCGAGGTGCTCCACCGCGACAGCCTGGGCAGCCTGCAGACCGTCCGGCCGAAGGAACTCGGGCTGATGACGTCCGGACGGGCCATCTCCCACTCGGAGGAATCGCCGCGCGGGCACGGTCCCGTCCTGCATGGGGCCCAGCTCTGGGTGGCGCTGCCCGATTCGGACAGGGACACCGACCCGGCGTTCGAGCATCACGCCGACCTGCCCGTCGTCGAAGGGCCGGGATTCAGCGCCACCGTGATCGTCGGGGAACTCGACGGGGCCGCCTCGCCCGGCACGGTCTTCACGCCCATCGTCGGGGCGGACATCGCCTTGGCGGACGGCGCCGACGTGCGCCTGCCACTGGAGCCGGACTTCGAGTACGCGGCGCTCACGATGTCCGGCGTCACGGAGGTCGACGGCAGGCGCCTGGACCCCGGGTCGATGCTCTACCTGGGATCCGGCCGCCGCGAACTTCCCCTGAGGGGCGACGGCGCGAGCGAGCTCGTGCTTCTGGGCGGTGAACCGTTCGAGGAGAAGCTCGTCATGTGGTGGAACTTCGTCGCCCGGACGGGAGAAGAGATAGCCCGCGCCCGGGAGGACTGGATGGGAGGCGACCGTTTCGGCACCGTGAGCGGCTACGACGGCGCCCCCATCCCCGCGCCCGCCATGCCCGCGACACCCCTGAAGCCAAGGGGCCGGACTCGCTGACCGGCCTCACGCCGCGTTCTGCAGGGGCGGTCCTTCGGAGGGGCGGACGGAGGTCAGAAGGGCGCTCAGCATCAGGACGCCGCTTGCGGCGGCGAGGCCGTTGAGGGCGACCGCGGCGATCGGATGCTCGGCGGGCGTGTAGCCGCCGGGGCGCAGGAGGGCGACCGCGAGCCTCCAGCCGCCCCAGGCGAAAAGTGAGCCGGATGCGGTGAACCCGAGAGCCGTCGGTAGCCAGGCGGGCACGTTCGGACGCGCGGAACTCGCGGCCAGGACGCTCCAGGCGCCGAGGAGCGCCCAGAGCGCCGAGTCGCCCAGGAGAAGCCGGGCGTTCAGGTCGATCATGTCGCGGTGGGCGAGGCCGAGTTCCGCGCCTGCCGACCAGAGCGCCCAGAACGCGGCCGGCACGGCGGCGAGGACGGCGGCCGTGCGGGCGCGCCGGACGGCGGTTCTCCCGCGGTCGGCGAGGCGTCCCACGAAGGCGGACGGCCATCGTTCCCGCATGTAGATGGGCAGCGCGATGGCGAGACCGATGGCCATGCCGGTGAATCCGATGCCGATGAGGGTCAGCTCCCAGGACGGTGCCGCGTCTCCGCCGGTGTCCTCCCCACCGCCGCCCAGGACGGCGCTGACCAGGCTGTACGGCATGAGGGGTATCAGGAAGCCGCTGCCCACCCACGTGAAGAAGACCAGGGGCGCGGCTGGAATCCGCCACCGCATGCCCCGTGCCAGGACGAGGCCCAGCGCGATCCCGGTCGCGGACATGCCGACCGTCACCACGTTGAGCACGATCCAGTCCGCGCCGCCGAAATCCGCCGGGACGTGGCCGAGCACCGCGGCCGCTATCCATACGACCTTGACCGCCAGATACAGCGACAGCGACGCGGCGGCGCCGTAGCCGCCGAACCGTCGCGCCGCCGCCCATCTCGTCCCGATCACTCCGGGCATTCCCGTCATGATCGAAGCGTGCCGTCCGCCGGGGCGGGCGCCCCTCCCCCGCGCGGGGCGTCCGCCTCACCCGCGCGGGGGAGGGCGCCGGCTCTGGCGATCGGCGGGAAGGAAGTCGTCGAGGGCCGCGGCGACCAGGTCGGGACGTTCGAGGGTCTGCATGTGCGGCGTGCCGGGAAGCTCCCGGTAGGTCGAGCCCGGGATCCGCTCGGCGATGCCGGACATGATCTCCGGGGTCGTCGAGGCGTCCGCCTCGCCCGCGAGCACCAGGGTCGGGAAGTCCTTCCCGGCGATCCTGCCCTGGACGTCCAAGCCCTTGAAGGCCCGCCAGGCCGCGGCCCAGTCGGCGGAGTCGAGGCGCCGGATGCGTTCCCGCGCGTACCGGACGCCCCAGGGGTCGGTGGCGAGTGCGGCGGGTGTGAACCAGCGCGTCAGGGTGGGGACGATCTGCGCCTCCATGCCGTCGTCCTCGCCGGATCGGGCGCGGCCCTCGAAGGCGTCGAAGGCGTGGTCGGTGGTGGCGAGCAACGCCAGCGAGGCGACGCGTTCGGGTGCGCGGACGGCGACGGTCTGCGCGATGCCGCCACCCATCGACAGGCCGACGACGTGCGCCCGGTCCACGTCGAAGGCGTCGAGGACGCCGAGCAGGTCCGCGGCGAGGTCGTCCATCGTGAACGGGCGGGGCGCCCCGGCGGCGCCGCCGTGTCCGCGGAAGTCGTAGGCGAAGACCCGCCGGCCGTTCGCCAGCCGTTCCATGACGGGCTCCCACATGCGCCAGTCCACGCCCAGGGAGTGCGAAAGGATCACGGCCGGTCCGTGGTCGCCCTTCTGCGCGACGACGGTCTCGTGGTCGGCCAGCGCCACGCGGTGCATGAGCGGCGGCTTCGGAAGGCCCTGCTCTTCGAGAACGCCGTTGACGACGGCGAGCGCGTCCAGCGCGCGAGGAAAGCCCGCGTAGACCGATAGGTGCTCGCACAGGGCCAGCAGTTCGGACGGCTCGATGCCCTGACGCAACGCTCCTCGCACATGGCTGGCGAGACGGCGTTCCGCGCCTCCCAGCGCTGCGATGATGGCGACGGAGGCGAGTTCGCGCGCTCGGCGGCTCAGTTCGGGCCGGGCCAGCGCCCCGCCGAACGCCCCCTCCACCACGGCCTCGAACATATGCGGGGACGTCCGGAGCACCTCACCGAGCGCCTCTTCGGCCCTACGCCCCATCAATCCCTCGTATTCGCGCCGCCCGCGCTCGCCACGGTTCATGTCCTGCTCCTCAGTAAAGAGTCCACGTTCTGTGGACGCCTCCATGCTCGTGCCGATAGCTGCAAGATGTCTAAGACCTAGTGAAGCTCACAGTCATATCTTTTGCTTATTACCTCCTCGACCTTCGCGGTCCCCATTCCGCCGTCGGCGTCGGCCGCGCTGACCGCTCCCCCACGTCCCGCAGGAACCGGCATCACGGATATCTCGGCCTGCGCGGCGAGCCGGGCGGTCACGGTCCGATCGAGGCGAGGTCCGGACGGCGGGCGGCGAAGTCGATGAACGCGGCCAGCGCGGGGCTCGGGCGACGTCCGGCGGGCCAGGCGAGGGACGGCGCCCAGGTCGGTTCGGGGTCGAGCCGGACGACGCTCACCGGCTGGCCCGGCTCCTCGGCCACCGAGCGGGGGACGACCGCCGCGGCCAGTCCCACGCTCGCCATGGCCCTGGCCGTGCTGTACTCCCGCGTCTCGAACCGGATGCGCGCCGTCGCGCCGGCGGCCGCCAAGGCGGACAGGACGATCTCGCGGATCACCGAGCCCGGCGAGTAGCAGACCAGGGCGATACCGTCCAGCGCGGCGACGGGCACCCTGTACCTGCCTGCGAGGGGCGCCGACACCGACGTGATCAGGACGAGCGGCTCCTCGCCGAGCGGGAGGGACTCCAGCCGCCGCCCTTCCTCCTGCGGCGGCATCCGGACGACGGTCGCCGCGTCGAGGCGTCCTCCGCCGAGGCCCGCGACCATCTCCTCGGTGTTCATCTCCCGCAGTTCCACGTCGACCGCAGGGAACTCCTCGGAGAACTCCGCCAGCAGGCGCGCGAGCCGGGCCGTCAGGCCGCGGGCCCCGCCGAGGCGGATCCGGCCCCGCGTCCCCTCCGCCCAGCCGCGCATCTCGTCCTCGACCGCCGCGATGTCGGACAGGATCCGCTCGGCGTGCTCCAGGAGCGCCGCCCCGGCCGGAGTCAACTCGACCCTGTGGTTGTTGCGCTCGAACAGGGTGATGCCGAGCTGCCGCTCCAGCTTGCGGATCTGCTGGGACAGCGCTGGCTGAGCGATCTGCAGCGTCTCCGCCGCACGCGTGAAGTGCAGCTCACGCGCCACCGCCCTGAAGTACTCCAGCTGGCGAGAACCCATCATGCGCTCATGTTCTCACCACGGAGCCAGCCATGTGAGGCCACTATTACGCCCTCGCGGGTGCTAACGCAGGGGTAACAGCCGGCTCACGAGACTCCCGATCATGGATTCCGACGCAGGACGGCGTCGATGAGACGGGCCGTGCTTCTCGCCTGCGCGGTGCTCGCCGCGACCGCGATACTCGTGGCCGGCTCCACGGCGTTCGTCTACGAGCCCCCCAGAGTCCCTGAAATGACCAAGACGACCGCGACGACCCCGGCCCCGAGGCGGCATCCGACGACGCCCACCTTCACCCGTTCCCAGCGCGAGGAACTCACCCGCACACTCCGCCGGTACCTGGACGGCAGGTCCGGCGATCTGGCGATCTCGGTGCGCGAGGCGTCCACCGGCCTCTCCTACTCCTACGGCGAGAGCCTGCGCACGGCGACGGCCAGCATCGTCAAGGTCGACATCGTCATGGCGTTGCTCCTCCGGGCCCAGCACGAGCGACGCGCGCTGACGTCGACGGAGGAGGCCCTGGCCGAGCGTGCGATCAAGGTCAGCGACAACGACGCCGCCAGCGAACTGTGGCGGTCCATCGGCGGCGCGCACGGCCTCGCCTCCGCCAACAGGACGCTGGGCCTGCGCGACACCGAGCCCGGCCCCGGCGGCTCCTGGGGTTCGACCACGACGAGCGCCGCCGACCAGATCCGGCTGCTGACCGCTCTCACGTCCGCGGGCAGTCCGCTCAGCTCCGCAAGCCGCCGCTTCGTCCGTCACCTGATGGGGGACGTCGAGCCGGAGCAGGCATGGGGAGTCAGCGCGGCGGGGACCGGCGCCGAGGTCAAGAACGGTTGGCTCCCCCGCGAAAGGCACGGCGGGGCCTGGACGGTCAACAGCATCGGCATCGTCCGCGCCGCGGGCCGCACCTTCCTGATCGCCGCCCTCTCCGAACGCGACGCCACGATGCGGGACGGCGTCGAGAGCGTCGAGCACGCCTGCAAAACCGTCGCCGCGGCCCTCGCCCGCGCCTCCATCGAAACCTGAGCGGCCCGTTCACCTGCGATGTTCGCGAGATCCGCGCCGGGGCCGTCATACTCTCCGTCGAACCAGGGCCCGTCCCTCCCGCCGAAGGAGCCGCTGGCATGCGCACTCGTCCGCTGTACGACGTCGTCGCCGTCCTGGCGCGGCTAGGCGTGGGCATCGTCTTCATGGCGCACGGCTGGCAGAAGATCGAGGCGGGGGTCACCGCGACGGGCCGCTCGTTCGACGCCCTCGGCGTGCCGGTGCCGACCGTCGCGGCCGTCTACTCCGCGTTCGTCGAACTCCTCGGCGGGGCGGCGCTGATCGTCGGGCTCGGCCTGCCGCTCACCGGGGCCCTGCTCTTCATCGACATGGCGGGCGCGTTCGTCTTCGTCCACGCGGACCGGGGCCTGTTCATGGTGGACGGCGAGAGCGTCCAGAACGGCTACGAACTGGTCCTCGCGCTCGCCATGGTCAGCCTGCTGTTCGCGGCGGGCGGCGGCGGCCGCCTGACCCTCGACCAGTGGGTCGTCGCGAAGCGCCTCCGCCGCCCCGGCAGCCCGGGCGACGAGGACGAGGAGGACGCGGCGAAGTTCGTGGAGTCGCTGCGCCAGGCCGAGCTGAAGCCCGCGAAGAAGCCGCGCCGCTCCCCCAAACCGCCCGCGATCCCCGCCCCGGACCCGTCCGAGAAACCGGACAAGCCCGCCGACGACCCCGACGACGTGCTGGTGGCCGGCCGCCGCAAGCCGGCCCAGCGCCGCCGCGCCTCGACCACCCAGCCGTCCAAGCGTCCCGCCGACGACACCGACACACCGTCCTGAACCAGGCGAGAAGGGACTGACCGAAGTCGGTCCCTCTCTCTCTGCGAACACCGAACGGCGAGCAGCGGGTCACGTCCCGGCCTGGAGTCCCTGACGCCAGCTCGGGTGTGCCGGGTGCCAGCCCAGTTCGCGCTTGGCCTTGGCGTTGGACGCGCCGCGCAGCTCGGTCATGAGCACGACGCCGGCCTCTCCGGCGGCGAGCCGTCCGACGAACCGCGGCACGCGCATCGGCTTCCTGGCGCCGAGCATCGCCGCCAGCTCCGGCAGCCATTGGGAGACCGGGGCGGGGTCGTCATCGACGATGTTGTAGACACCGCGGCCTCCGTTCTCCACCGCCGCGAGCGTGGCCTCCGCGGCGTCGGCGATGTGGACGAACGACCACACCCCGCCGCCGTCGCCGACGATCGGGAACCTGCGCTTGCGGATCATCTCGAACTGCTCGGACCCCGGGGCCATGGAGGTGCCGGGCCCGTAGAACGCGCCGTAGCGCAGCACGATCCCCTCGGTCCAGTCGGCGTCCAGCACGGCCTTCTCCAGATGCCCGATCGCTGCGATCATCGAGGTCATCTGGGCGATCGGCGAGCGGTCCAGGGGGTCGTCCTCGCTCTTGACCGGCCCGCCGGTCCGGTCGTAGGTGAACGCCCCGTTGCTCTGGACGACGAACCGCCGCACTCCTACGGCGCGCGCGGCCGCGAGAAGGTTGTCGGTGCCCTCGGTCCGCAGCCGGTCGGTGGCGGCGAAGGTGCGCTCGAAGTGGCGGGTGTCGACGTGCCCGATGGCGGTCAACTGGTGGACGATCACCTCCGGGGCCGCCTGCCGCACGGCCGCCTCGACCTGGGCGCGGTCGAGCGCGTCGGCGACGACCGGCTCCGCGCCCATCCGCGTCGCCTCGGACATTCCGGATTCGCCGCGGACCATGGCGAACACCTCGTGGCCCGCCTCGATCAGACGGGGCAGGAGTTCCCTGCCGATCGCTCCGGTCGCTCCTGCTACCAGGACTCTCATTGTCGGCTCCTCTGCCGTCCGGTTCGGGTTCGACTCTTGAACCGGACGGCCCGCCGATTGCTGACAGCGGCCGGACGTGTCGTGCGTCACACCGTGAGCAGAGGCTCCGCATGGTCGGCCGCCGCCCACTGCTCGGTCGCGCGTTCGAGCTTGTCGGGGTTCGCCTGGGTACGGCAGGCAGTGATCCCCTCGGCTGTGACCTCCAGGCACATGATGGCGACGACCCGGCCGTCCACGACGGCCACGACGGCGGGTTCTCCGTTGGCGACCCAGGCGTAGATCTCGGACGAGCCGCCGACGATGGCGCGTTTGGCCTCGGCGGGCCTGAGGAGGGTCCGCACGAACTTCGCGACCGCGGCGGCGCCCTCGAACGCCTTGGCGCGTGCCGGGACCTTGCCTCCGCCGTCGCCGATGGAGATGGCGTCCTTGGTGAGCAGCCGTACGAGCTCATCGGTCTGGCCGCTGGCGGCGGCCGCGAGGAACTCCTCGACGATCCGGCGGGCGGCGGCCTGATCGATCTCCCGGCGGGCCCTGCCGTCGGCGACGTGCTTCCTGGCGCGGTGGAAGATCTGCTGGCTGGCGGCCTCGGTGATGTCGAGGATCTCGGCGATCTCCCGGTGCGGGTGGTCGAAGGCCTCCCGCAGCACGTAGACGGCCCGTTCGCGGGGGGACAGCCGCTCCAGGAGGGTGAGAACCGCGAACGACACCGATTCGCGCTGCTCAGCGGTGCCGGCCGGGCCGAGCATCGGGTCCCCCGCGAGCAGCGGCTCGGGGAGCCACTGGCCCACGTAGGTCTCGCGCCGTGCCCGTGCGGAGGCGAGCTGGTTGAGGCACAGGTTGGTGAGCACCTTCGTCAGCCAGGCCTCCGGGACCTCCACGCGGGCGACGTCGGCGGCCTGCCAGCGCAGGAACGTCTCCTGAACGAGGTCCTGTGCCTCGTCCGCGGAGCCGAGGAGACGGTAGGCGATGGCCTCCAGACGGGGCCGCGCCACCTCGAACCGGTCGACGTCCTCCCCTGTCAAAGGCATGAGCCGATCCTAATCTCGGCCTGAGGCGCCGCCACCACCGCGTACGGGTCCCACAGCGGGGCGGAGTCCGTCGAACAGGACGGCCAGGATCTGCTCGCGGTCCCCAGGTGCTCGTTCCACGGCCCAGGCGACCGCCGCGACAAGCGAGAAGAGCGCGGAGTCGTCGACGTCAGGCCGGACGGCTCCGGCCTGCTGGGCGCGCGCCAGCAACTGCGCCCCGCCTGCTTTCATGGCCTGGCAACTGGCGTGCAGGTCCGATTCCGGATCGGCGAGGCTGTCGACGAGGGCGTCGACCAGGCCGCGGTAGGTCATCGCATGCTCCACCGCGGCCTCGAACCACCTGGCCAGCGCGTCGCCGGGCATGGCGGCGGTGAGCAGGGCGTCCGAGCGGACGCGCAGTCCGCGCAGGCTCTCCCCCAGTAGTGCCTCCAGGAGAGCCTGGCGGGTCGGGAAGTGCCGGTAGAGGGTCACGTTCCCGACGCCGGCTCTACGCGCGATGTCGTTCAGGGACGTGCCGACGCCCTGCTCGCCGAACGCCGCCCGTGCCGCCGTGAGCAGCCGGTCGTAGTTGCGCCGCGCGTCCTTGCGCGGCGCCCGCCCGTTCGCCCGCCCGTTCGTCATGAACCCTCCGCCGGTTGCTAAACGAGGAACCTCCTCATAATGTACCGGGCTTGTAACGAGGAACCTCCTCGTTTACCTCTCACCGCCGCGAGGAGCGTCATGACCGAAGAGATTCTGCCCACGCCGACGACGGAGGGCGCCCGTCTGCCTGATCCGCCCGGATCGCAGCGCCGTCCGGGCCTCGTGCTGGCGATCGTGCTGATCTGCCAGACGATGTTCGTCCTCGACACCAGCGTGGTGAACATCGCCCTGCCCCGCATCCAGCGCGACATGGCCTTCTCCCCCGCCGATCTGTCGTGGGTGCTGAACGCCTACATGCTGGCTTTCGGCGGGCTGCTCCTCCTCGGCGGACGCGTCGGCGACATCTTCGGCCAGCGGCGGGCGCTCATCGGCGGAGTCGCCGTGTTCACCGCCGCCTCACTGGCCGGCGGGCTGTCGACCTCGGCCGGGATGCTGCTCGCCGCCCGCGCCGGGCAGGGGATCGGCGCTGCCGTCGCCGCACCGACCGTGCTCGCCCTGATCACCACCGGCTTCCCCGGGCAGGCCGCGCGAGGCCGGGCACTCGGCGCCTACGCGGCCGTCTCCGGCTCCGGCGCCGCCCTCGGCCTGATCGCCGGCGGAATGCTCACCGACTGGATCTCCTGGCGCTGGGTCCTGTTCATCAACGTGCCGATCGGCGCCGTTCTGCTCGCCGCGGCCCCGCTGTTCATCGTTGAGACCGACCGCCGACCCGGCCACTTCGACCTCGCCGGCTCGCTGGCCTCGACCCTGGGCGTGACCGCGCTCGTCTTCGGCTTCATCCGCGCCGCCGAGCAGGACTTCGGCGACCCGGTCGCCCTCGGCGCGCTCAGCGCGGCCGCCATCCTGCTCGCGCTGTTCGTGGCCACCGAGGCCCGTGCCCGGCAGCCGATCACTCCGCTGCGGCTGTTCGCCGACCGCGACCGGGCCGCCGGCTACCTCGGCCTGCTGTTCGTCATGGCCGCGGGCAACGGCATGTTCTTCTTCCTCACCCAGTTCCTGCAGCAGATCCGCGGCTACGACCCGCTGAAGGCCGGCCTCGCGTTCGTGCCGCTGACCGTCCTGATCCTCATCTCCTCGAACGCCTCCGCTCGGCTGCTGCCCCGCCTCGGAGCGAAGACGCTCACCGCCTCCGGCGCCGCGGCCATCACCGTGGGCCTCCTCTGGCTGGCCCGGCTGACACCGTCGGCCGGGTACGCGGGATCGCTGCTCGGTCCGACACTCGTCGCCGGCCTCGGCATGGGCACCCTGCTGGTCGGGATCACCACCGTGCTGACCTCCGGCGTCCACGCGGAGGACGCCGGCGCCGCCTCCGGCCTGCTCAACGTCATGCAGCAGATCGGCGGCGCGCTGGGGCTGGCCATCCTCGTCACCGCGTTCGGGGCCGCCACCCGCACGGCGCACGGCGCAGGCCACCACGTCTTCACCAAGGGGGCGACTACGGCCTTCACCGTCGGAGCAGCGTTCACCGCCTGCACCATTCTGCTGGCCCTGACCATGAAGGCCCGTCCGGATTCCGCGCCCGAACCGCCCCTCTGATGACGGCCGTATGACCAGCGAAAGCGAGAGCGGGGTACCGGACTGTCTCCGATACCCCGCTCTGACCGGGAGCTACGCAGCCGTCACCGGCCCTGGATCAGCTGCAGCCGCTGGTGGAGCCGCAGCCCTCGCAGACGTAGCAGCTGCCCGCCGGGCGCATCTTGGTGCCGCAGGTGAGGCAGAGCGGCGCGTCGGCCGTGCGGCCCTGGCGGCTCTCGATCACCTCCATGGACGAGCGGGCCTCACCGCCGGCGGCCGGGGCGGGCGCCGACGGCCGGGCGATCTCGGCGGACTGCGCCAGCGACTCGCGGTCGACCTCCTCCTCGGCGTGCAGGGCGGCGGGGTCCTCGCCGTTGGCCTGCATCGAGCGCTCCTCGGCGGTGAAGATGCCGAGTTCGGCGCGCTCCTCGTACGGGAGGTGGTCCAGCGCCAGGCGGCGGAAGATGTAGTCCATCACCGAGGTCGCCATGCGGATGTCCGGGTCGTCGGTCATGCCCGCCGGCTCGAAGCGCATGTTGGTGAACTTCTCCACCCACGTCTCCAGCGGGACGCCGTACTGGAGGCTGATGGAGATCGCCATGGAGAAGGCGTCCATCACGCCGGCGAGCGTGGAGCCCTGCTTGCCGAGCTTGAGGAAGACCTCGCCGACGCCGTCGTCCGGGTAGGACGAGGCGGTCATGTACCCCTCGGCGCCCGCCACGGAGAAGCGGGTCACGGTCGCGGGCCGCTGCTTCGGCAGCCGCCTGCGGACGGGGCGCGGCGTCGTCTCCGCGGGCGCCGCCGCCACCGGCTGCTCCTTCTTGCCCGCGGCCGACAGCGGCTGGCCGACCTTGCAGTTGTCGCGGTAGATCGCCAGGGCCTTCAGGCCGAGCCGCCAGCCCTCGAAGTACACCTTCTCGATGTCCTCGATGGTGGCCTGCTCCGGCATGTTGACGGTCTTGGAGATCGCGCCGGACAGGAACGGCTGGACGGCCGCCATCATCCGGACGTGCCCCATCGGGCTGATCGTCCGCTCGCCCATCGCGCAGTCGAACACCTCGTAGTGCTCGGGGCGCAGCCCGGGCGCGTCCACGACGTGGCCGTGCTCGGAGATGTACTCGACGATCGCCTCGATCTGCTCCTGCTGGTAGCCGAGCTGCTTCAGGGCGCGCGGCACCGTGTGGTTGACGATCTGCATGGAGCCGCCGCCGACGAGCTTCTTGAACTTCATCAGCGCGAGGTCGGGCTCGATGCCGGTGGTGTCGCAGTCCATCATCAGGCCGATCGTCCCGGTGGGGGCGAGCAGGCTGGCCTGCGCGTTGCGGTAGCCGTTCTTCTCGCCGGCCTTCAGGCAGTCCGCCCACTGCTTGGCCGCGGCGGCGTGGATCGCCTTGTCCGTCGCGTCCAGCGTGCGGATGTCGTCGTTGGCGGCGGCGTGCTTGCGCATGACGCGCTTGTGGCCCTCGGCGTTGCGGGCGTAGCCCGCGTACGGGCCGACCACGCCCGCGATCTCGGCCGAGCGGCGGTAGGCGACGCCCGTCATCAGCGACGTGATCGCCGCGGCGAGGGACCGTCCGCCCTCGGAGTCGTAGGCGTGCCCGGTCGCCATCAGCAGCGCGCCCAGGTTGGCGTAGCCGATACCGAGCTGCCGGTAGTCGCGGGTCGTCTGCGCGATCTTCTCCGTCGGGAAGTCGGCGAACGTGATGGAGATGTCCATCGCCGTGATGATCAGCTCGGTGAGCTTGACGAACCTCGCGACGTCGAACGCGTCCTCGGGGGTGAGGAACTTCAGCAGGTTGATGCTCGCGAGGTTGCAGGACGAGTTGTCCAGGCTCATGTACTCCGAGCAGGGGTTGGACGCGGTGATCCGCCCGGTCTCGGGGTTGGTGTGCCAGTCGTTGATCGTGTCGTCGTACTGGATGCCGGGGTCGGCGCACTCCCACGCCGCCTTGGCCATGAGCCGGAACAGCTCCTTGGCCTTGATCGTCTCGACGACCTCGCCGGTCATCCGGGCGCGCAGCGCGAACTCGCCGTCCGACTCCACGGCGTGCATGAACTCGTCCGACACCCGGACGGAGTTGTTGGCGTTCTGGTACTGGACGCTGCCGATGTCCTTGCCGCCGAGGTCCATGTCGAACCCGGCGTCCCGCAGCGCGCGGATCTTGTCCTCCTCGCGCGCCTTGGTCTCGATGAACTCCCCGATGTCGGGGTGGTCGACGTCCAGCACGACCATCTTGGCGGCACGGCGGGTCGCGCCGCCCGACTTGATCGTTCCGGCGGACGCGTCGGCGCCGCGCATGAACGACACCGGGCCGCTGGCCGTCCCGCCCGAGGACAGCAGCTCCCGGCTGGAGCGGATGCGGGAGAGGTTCAGGCCGGCGCCGGAGCCGCCCTTGAAGATCACGCCCTCTTCCTTGTACCACTCCAGGATCGACTCCATCGTGTCGTCCACCGACAGGATGAAGCACGCCGAGACCTGCTGCGGGGACTTGGTGCCGACGTTGAACCACACGGGGGAGTTGAAGCTGAACAGCTGGTGGACCAGCGCGTACTTCAGCTCGTGGTCGAAGATCTCGGCGTCCTCCTCGGAGGCGAAGTAGCCCTCCTTGAGGCCCGTGTCCACGTACATCCGGACGACACGGTCGACGAGCTGCTTCAGGCTCCACTCCCGCTGCGGCGTGCCGACCGCCCCGCGGAAGTACTTGGACGTGACGATGTTGACGGCGTTCAGCGACCAGAAGTCGGGGAACTCGACGCCGCGCTGCTCGAAGTTCACCGAGCCGTCGCGCCAGTTGGTCATGACGACGTCACGACGCTCCCAGCGCATCTCGTCGTACGGGTGCACGCCGGGCGTGGTGAAGATGCGCTCCATCTTCAGCCCCTTGCGGACCCCCTTGCCGCGCCGCGCCGCCGAGCCGCTCACCGTCTCCGTCATGACCTTCCCCCTCTCGGACCCTCCCGCCGGGCCCTGTCCAGGAACAACCACGCCGCCGCACGGGCCATGCCCGCGCGGAGACGCCCTTTACTTGTGCTGATGTGTTTCCGGAACCGTCCCTACCGGGACGGGCCGGGCTCCCCCGAGGAACCGGCCTTCCGCAGTGCTTCGATCTCCTTGGCGAAGTCGTCCAGCGACTCGAAGCTTCGGTAGACCGAGGCGAATCGCAGATAGGCGACCTCGTCGAGTTCGCCGAGCGGCCCCAGGATCGCGAGGCCGATCTCGTGCGAGGGGATTTCCGCGGACCCGGACGACCTGATCGCCTCTTCGACCCGCTGCCCCAGCTTCGCGAGCGCATCCTCGTCGACCGGACGGCCCTGGCAGGCCCTGCGCACACCGGCGATGATCTTTTCCCGGGAGAACGGCTCGGTGACCCCGCTGCGCTTGGCCACCATCACGAGCACATTCTCCTGCGTCGTGAATCGCTTGCCGCATTCCGAGCACGACCGGCGACGCCGAATGGCGCCCCCGTCGTCGGTCGAACGGCTGTCGATCACTTTGGTGTCGGGGTTGCGACAGAACGGGCAGTGCACGTTCAATCCCTCCCCTGACGCAAACGACTTACACCGATGATAGCGCCATATATAGGGAACTACATCGATGTGACTACTAGATGTTGTGGTCAACCGTAGGGCTCACCGGACTCGTTCGCAACCTGGTCGCGAGCCTCCTGCGTCACATCCGCCCCGTCCGCGCAGGTCATGTTCGACACCTCGTTTTTCCCTCCGGGCGTGTCGTCACCGACCGCCGCCAACAGGCCCCTCCCGGTAACCTCCGACAGGCCGAAGTCCCAGCAAGACACCCCCGCGGCCAGTCGGCGAGAGGGGGACGTCGCATCGTTCGACGGGCGCCCCGGATGCCGCTCGGTGGTGACCGAGCGTGGCGGAGGCGGGAGGCGCCCGGTCAGCTTGAGGGAAGCCTGAGTTCTTGCCCGGGATGGACGGTGGGATCGCCGGCCAGGCCGTTGAGATCGATGATGCGTTGCACCACGATGCGCGGGTCACTGCCGGGATCGGCGGCGGACGCGATGTCCCAGAGGGTCTCGCCGGGCTCGACGACGACCGTCGCGGCGGGGCGGGACGGGCCCCCGTGGCCTGCCCCGGAACCGGCGAAAGCGCCCGGACCCACGTTGAGCCAGAGCAGAATGAGGGTCACCGTGGCGGCGAAGGCGACCAGGACGGCGCGGCCCCGGCGGGTCAGGCGGATCGGGGGACGGTCACTGTGGGGTGAACCCGACATCTCTCCCCTCCTCGACTTCGAATGCATTTTCGATCGAACACCTGTACGATGTTCTACCAGGGGCCGTCCGCAAAAAGCGAGCACATCTTCGAACAATTGTTTGATCATCGGGCCTGGACGCGATAGCGTTCCATGACAAGGAGTGACGGATCGAGGCGCCCGGGAGGCGACGAGCGATGAGCAAGGTCCGGGAGCTGCCCGACGGGCCGATGGACGAGACGGGCCTGACCCAGCGACAGCGCATGGTGCTGGAGGTGATCCGTGACTCGGTCCAGCGCCGCGGGTACCCGCCCTCGATGCGCGAGATCGGCGAGGCCGTGGGGCTGACCAGCACGTCCAGCGTGTCGCACCAGCTCCGGGCGCTCCAGCGCAAGGGCTTCCTGCGTCGCGACCCCAACCGGCCGCGCGCGGTCGAGGTCCGGGTGCCGGGCACGACGCCGGTGCGCACGCACGAGGAGGCCTACGAGCCGTCCTCGGGGCAGCCCGCGCCCGCCTACGTGCCGCTCGTCGGCCGCATCGCCGCCGGTGGCCCGATCCTCGCCGAGGAGGCCGTCGAGGACGTCTTCACGCTGCCGAAGCAGCTCGTCGGCGAGGGCACCCACTTCCTGCTGAAGGTCACCGGCGACTCGATGATCGAGGCCGCGATCGCGGACGGTGACTGGGTGGTCGTGCGGCAGCAGCCGGTGGCCGAGCAGGGCGACATCGTGGCCGCCATGATCGACGGCGAGGCCACGGTCAAGACGTTCAAGCGCCGCGACGACGGCCACATCTGGCTGATGCCCCAGAACCCCGCCTACGAGCCGATCCCCGGCGACGAGGCGTCCGTCCTCGGCCGGGTCGTGGCGGTCCTCCGCAAGATGTGACGCAGGCTTTCAGCGGCCGCCGGAGCCCCTCCGGCGGCCGCTCCCGCGCGCCCCACCCCCTTGCGGAGTGCTTCCCCACAGCGCACGCTCCCCCGGAACGGGGCCTTGCGGAGCACAGCCTTGTGGAGCGGACGCTTCTGCGAGGCGTGGTGCTGTGCGGCGGGTGGGTGTGCGGGTTGCCGCGCCGCTCGGGTGGGAGCGGCACGGCGTCGGCCGTGGTCAGCGCTTGGGGACGATGTTGACGATCTTGGGGGCGCGAACGATGATCTTGGCGATGTCGGCACCGGCCAGGGCGTCCTGGACCTTGACCGAGGCCAGGGCCCGGCGCTCCAGTTCCTCCTCGGCGATGCCGGGCGGGACGTCCAGGCGGTCGCGGACCTTGCCGGCGACCTGCACGACGCAGGTGACCGACTCCTCGACCAGCAGCGCCGGGTCGGCGGACGGCCAGCCCGCGCGGACCACCGGCGCGGTGCGGCCCAGCAGCTCCCACGCCTCGTCGGCGGTGTAGGGGGCGAACAGCGACAGCAGGACCGCGATCGCCTCGGCGGCCTCGCGGACGGCCGGGTCGGCGGCGCCGGGGCCGGAGTCGATGGCCTTGCGGGTCGCGGTGACCAGCTCCATGATCCGCGCGATGGCGACGTTGAACCGCTGCGTCTCGACCAGCGTGGTGGCCTCGTCGACCGTGCGGGCCGTGGCACGGCGCAGGGCCGTGTCGCCGGAGGTGACGTCCGCTCCGGGCGGGGAGGCGACCTCGGCGGCGATCCGGTGCACGCGGGACAGGAACTTCGACATGCCGTGCGGGGACACGTCGGCCCAGTCGATGTCGTCCTCGGGCGGGCCGGAGAACAGGATCGCCAGCCGGACGACGTCCACCCCGAACTCGCCGATCTGCTCGCCCAGGTCGACGCCGTTGCCCAGCGACTTCGACATCGCCTTGCCCTGGTTGATCACCTGGCCCTGGTTCAGCAGCCGGGTGAAGGGCTCGGTGAAGTCGACCATGCCCATGTCGTACAGGACCTTGGTGAAGAACCGGCTGTACAGCAGGTGCAGGATCGCGTGCTCGACGCCGCCCGTGTACTGGTCGACCGGCATCCACTTGCGGACCTGCTCGACATCGAACGGGCCGCCCTCGTAGCCGGGCGAGCAGTAGCGGAAGTAGTACCAGGACGAGTCGACGAACGTGTCCATGGTGTCGGTGTCGCGGGTGGCGGCGCCGCCGCACTTGGGGCACTCGGTGTTGACCCAGTCGGACGCGGCGGCCAGGGGCGAGGTGCCCTTGGGGGCCAGGTCGGCGCCGCGCAGGCCCTCGGGCAGGGTCACGGGCAGCTGGTCGTCGGGGACGGGGACCTCGCCGCACGCCTCGCAGTGCACGATCGGGATCGGGCAGCCCCAGAACCGCTGCCGGGACACCAGCCAGTCGCGCAGCCGGAAGTTCACCGACGCGCGGCCGGCGCCGCGCTCCTCCAGGAGCCCGGTGATGCGGGCGATGCCGTCGGCCTTGGTCAGCCCGTCGATGGGGCCGGAGTTGACGATCGCGCCGTCGCCGGGGGTGGCGACGCCGGTCTCGGCGGGGTCGGCCAGGCCGGTCTCGACGACGACGCGGACGGGCAGCCCGAACTTCAGCGCGAAGTCCAGGTCGCGCTGGTCGTGCGCCGGGACGGCCATGATCGCGCCATGTCCGTACTCGGCCAGGACGTAGTCGGACGTCCAGACGGGCAGCCGCTCGCCGTTGACCGGGTTGACCGCGTAGCGGCCCAGGAAGACGCCGGTCTTCTCACGCTCGGTGGACAGCCGCTCGATCTCGCTCTCGCGGGAGACCTCGTCGCGGTAGGCCTCGAACGCGGCGCGGTGGTCGGGGTGGCAGATCTCCTCGGCCAGCGCGGCGTCGGCGGCCACGACCATGAACGTCGCGCCGTACAGGGTGTCGGGGCGAGTGGTGTAGACGGTGACGGGCTCGTCGCGCCCCTCGATCACGAAGTCGACGTCGGCGCCGGTGGAGCGGCCGATCCAGTTGCGCTGCATCAGCAGGACGCGCTCGGGCCACTTGCCCTCCAGCTGCGCCATGTCGTCCAGCAGCCGGTCCGCGTACTCGGTGATCTTGAAGTACCACTGGGTCAGCACGCGCTTCTCGACCAGCGCGCCGCAGCGCTCGCAGTGCCCGCCGACGACCTGCTCGTTGGCGAGGACGGTCTGGTCCTTCGGGCACCAGTTGACGTGGCCGCCCTTGCGGTAGGCCAGGCCCCGCTCGTAGAAGCGCAGGAACAGCCACTGCGTCCACTTGTAGTACTCGGGGTCGGAGGTGTGCAGGCGCCGGGTCCAGTCGAAGGACGGCGCGTAGCGGTGGAAGGAGGCCGCCTGCGTCTCGATGTTGGCGTACGTCCACTCGGCCGGGTGCGAGTCGCGCTTGATGGCGGCGTTCTCGGCGGGCAGGCCGAAGGAGTCCCAGCCGATCGGGTGCAGGACGTTGAAGCCGCGCTGGAACCAGTAGCGCGCAACGACGTCGCCGATGGCGAACGCCTCCGCGTGGCCCATGTGCAGGTCGCCGCTGGGGTAGGGGAACATGTCCAGGGCGTAGCGGCGCTCCTCGGCGGTGCCCTTCTCGTCCGCCTTGAACGGGTCGAGCTCCTCCCAGCGGGCCTGCCACTTGTCCTGAACCGCCCGTGGGTCGTACCCGTCGTGCAGGGGGGACGCCCCCCCTGCACCCTCCGGCGTTGCGCGGTGGGGAACGTCGCTGCTCACGCTTCTGACTCCGGTTCCTGCTGCTGGGTCGTGGCCGTCCGCCGACATGAAACGGCCCCTCGCACAGGAGGGGCCACCACGCTGACGTCAGTGCGTCAACGCGGTCCTTCGAGGAGCAGCCTGGCTGGCATACCTCAAAGGGTAGCGCAACCGCAACCCCGCTTGCCGCGACTTAGTGCCCCGACTCCTGGCGGGCCATGGACACGACGCCGGTCACCTGCACGCGGGTCAGCTCCAGGTCGGCGCCGACGGCGGACAGCGTCTCCTCCTCGGAGACGGTCAGCGGGCCGTCGACCAGCGCGATCTCGGCGGCGGCACGCAGGATGCTCTCCCGCGCCTCGGGGGCGAGGGCCGAGGCGGCGCGCGCCATCTCGACGCGGACCTCGTCGAAGGGACGGCCGAGGTCGGCGTCCAGGGCGGGCTCGTCGTACCCGGGCTCGCCGGCCTGCCGGACGACGGAGACGGCGCGGGAGCGGGCGGCCGCGTTGGTGTAGTCGCCGGAGCGCAGGACCTGGGCGATGGCCATGCGCAGCAGCATCGCGGGCATCTGCGCGAGCTGCGCGGTCGTCGGCACGTCGAGCACGGCGGGGTTCCAGCGGCCCTTGCAGGTGTCGCACTCGACGAACTCGCCGCCGGCCTTCGTCAGCGGTATGACCGGGATGAAGAACAGCGTGAAGAAGTTGCGCCCCTGCCGGCGGCGGTACTCGCGGTCGCCGCCGCACCCGGGGCAGTGGAAGGTTCCCCTGGTCAGGGTGAAGAACACCACCCGCCAGCCGAAGATGATCAAGATCGCGCACCCTTTCTCGCTGCAGCGGCACATGCTAGCGCCGCCGGGCGGCCGGCATCCGGCGCGGGCCCGGCGCCCGCGCGGACGGGCCGGATCCGGTCATGGCGCCGGGGACGGCCCCCGCCCCACCGCGGCGCCGTCGCGATGACGGAAACGCCACGTCAAAGCCTGCGAATGATGGCGCCGGACGAGCCCCGTGCAGCAGGATGTGCGGAACAATTCATACACTCGTCGGTAACTAACCGGCCGGTCACCTTTCCGCGCGAGGAGTGCCATGCTCAACCTGTCCGTGCTGCTGGAGGACGCCGCCCGGGAGACGCCCGACCGCGACGCCGTCGTGTTCGGCGACCTCCGGCTGTCCTACTCCTTCCTCGACCAGGTCGCGAACCAGGTCGCGAACCTGCTGCGCGAGCGCGGCATCGGGCCGGGCGACAAGGTGGCGCTCTCCAGCCCGAACCTCCCGTACTTCCCGATGGTGTACTTCGGGGTGCTCAAGGCGGGGGCGGTGGTCGTCCCGCTGAACGTGCTGCTGAAGCCGCGGGAGATCGCCTACCACCTCGGCGACTCCGGGGCCAAGGCGTTCTTCTGTTTCGAGGGGACGCCGGAGCTTCCGCTCGGCGAGATGGGGCGCGCCGGGTTCGAGCAGGCCGAGGGGTGCGAGCACCTCTTCCTGCTGCCCGCCGACCCGTCCGCCGCCGAGTCCCCGGTCGAGGGGGCCGAGCTGTTCTGGGCGGCGCTCGCGGGGAAGCCGGGCACCTTCGAGACGGCCCGCACCGGCCCGGGCGACACCGCCGTGATCATCTACACCAGCGGGACGACCGGGCAGCCGAAGGGCGCCGAGCTCACGCACAGCAACCTGCTGATGAACGCGATGGTGGACGACACCCTCTTCTACCGGACGCTGCACGACACCTCGCTGGTCACGCTGCCGCTGTTCCACATCTTCGGGCAGACCTGCGTGATGAACGTCGGCCTCTACCGGCGGGCGACGCTCGTGATGCAGGCGAGGTTCGACGCCCGGCAGGCCGTCGAGCTGATGGTCAAGGAGAAGGTGAACATCTTCGCGGGCGTCCCGACGATGTACTGGGGCCTGCTGACCGACGAGACCTCCGACGAGGACATCGAGGCGATCCGGGAGAACCTGCGGGTCGCGGTGTCGGGCGGGTCGGCGCTGCCGATGGAGGTCCTCAAGGGGATCAAGACCAAGTTCGGCGTGGACGTCCTGGAGGGCTACGGGCTGTCGGAGACGTCGCCGGTGGCCTCGTTCAACCGGCCGGACCGTCCGACCAGGCCCGGCTCGATCGGCCTGCCGGTGTGGGGCGTGGAGATGAAGCTGATCGACGACGACTGGAAGGAGATCGAGGGCGAGGGGCCCGGCGAGATCGCCATCCGGGGCCACAACATCATGAAGGGCTACCACGGGCGGCCCGAGGCGACCGAAAGCTCCATCAGGGACGGCTGGTTCCGCACCGGTGACGTGGCCCGTCGCGACGAGGACGGCTACTACTACATCATCGACCGCTCCAAGGACATGATCATCCGGGGCGGGTACAACGTGTACCCGCGGGAGCTGGAAGAGGTCCTGATGAGCCACCCGGAGGTCTCGCTGGCCGCGGTCGTGGGCGTCGCGCACCCCTCGCACGGCGAGGAGGTCAAGGCCTACGTGATCCGCACGCCCGGCGCCTCCGTGACCGAGGACGAGCTGGTCGCGTGGGGCAAGGAGCAGTTCGCGAACTACAAGTACCCGCGGATCGTCGAGTTCCGGGACGAGCTGCCGATGACGGCCACCGGCAAGATCCTCAAGCGCGAGCTGCGCTGACCGCGCGCGGGACCCGGGGCCTCAGCGGATGCCGAGGTCCTGGGTCCCGACGACGCGCAGCAGTTTCATCGCCTCGTGCGACGGCGTGCCCGGCGTGGTCGTGTAGAGGACGACCCGCTGGTCGCGCTCCGGGACGTACAGGACGTCGCAGTGCATGTCCAGCTCGCCGACGACGGGATGCCTCATGCGCTTGCGGCTGCCGCGCCTGACGCCGACCTCGCCCTCGTCCCAGAGCCGGGCGAACAGCGCGCTGTGGCCGGCGACCTCGGCGACCAGCGCGGCGATGCCGGCGTCGGCGGGATACCGGCCGAACGCCGCCCGCAGGTCGGCCACCAGTCCGCGGGCGAACCGCGTGACGTGCTCGTCGGCGCCGTACCGCTCGATGTCGGGGCCGGTGAACAGCCAGCGGACGACGTTGCGGTCCTGGGACGCCATCGCGGCGAAGTCGGTCATGAGCGCCGCCGCGAGCGGGTTCCAGGCGATGATGTCCTGCCGGGCGCTCAGCACGTAGGCGGGCGTGTCGTCCAGCCGTTCGAGCAGGTGGACGATGCCCGGCGGGACGTCCTGCGAAGGGCCGCTCGGCGGTTCCGGCGCCTCGCCGGCGAGGCCGTGGAGGTAGGCGCGCTCGTCGTCGGTCAGCCTCAGCGCGCGCGCCAGCGCACCGAGGATCTGCCTCGACGGGCGGGGCCCGCGCCCCTGCTCCAGCCGGATGTAGTAGTCCACCGACATCCCGGCCAGTCGCGCGACCTCTTCCCGGCGCAGACCGGGGGTCCGGCGGCGCGTCCCTCCCGGGAGCCCGACGTCCGCGGGCCGGATGCGGGCCCGCCGGGACCGCAGGAACACCGCCATCTCCTGTCTGTCCATGTCCTCCAGCATGTCCGATCCGGTGGGGCGGCCGCCGGTTCGAGGGTGGTACGGCCGATCCCAGCTTCGGGCGGTCTCTCCTCAGCCCGGACGCCGCCGGGAAACCTGGACGGCATGACGACACAGATCGCACTCATCACCGGAGCCAACAAGGGCATCGGCTTCGAGACGGCCCGCGCCCTCGGCCGCGGCGGCGCCGTCGTCCTGCTCGGGGCGCGTTCGGCCGAGCGTGGCGGGCCGGCCGCCGCCGCGCTCGCCGCCGAGGGGATCGACGCCCGGTTCGTCCGGCTGGACGTCACCGACGCCGACACCGTCGAGGCCGCCGCCCGGTGGATCGACGCCGAGTTCGGCCGGCTCGACATCCTGGTCAACAACGCCGGGATCACCACGACGGGGGCGACCGGCTTCCCGCCGAGCCGGACGGCGCCGGACCTGGTCCGGACCGCGTTCGAGACCAACGTGTTCGGCGTCGTCGCGGTCACCAACGCGATGCTTCCGCTGCTGCGCCGCTCCCCCGCCGGGCGGATCGTCAACGTCTCCAGCGAGCTCGGCTCGCTGACGCTGCACGGCGACCCGTCCAGCCCGGTGCACGGCGTCAACCTGCTGCCGTACAACGCGTCCAAGTCGGCGCTGAACGCCGTCACCGTCGCCTACGCCAAGGAGCTGGCCGGAACCTCGATCACGGTGAACGCCACCACGCCCGGGTACTGCGCGACGGATCTCAACGAGCACGCCGGGCACCGGACGCCGGAGCAGGGGGCGTCCGTGATCGCCGGGGTGGCCCTCCTCGGCGACGGCGGCCCGACGGGCGCGTTCCTCGCCGAGGACGGCCCCCTGCCCTGGTAGTCCGGGCTCAGATCGTGTAGGGCAGGCGCTTGATCCCGTTGATGAAGTTGGACTCCAGGCGGTCGGGGTCGCCCGCGGCGCGCAGGGCGGGGGTGCGGCGCAGCAGCTCGCGGAACATCACGGTGATCTCGCGCCTGGCCAGGTGCGCGCCGAGGCAGAAGTGCGGCCCGGGCCCGCCGAACCCGACGTGCGGGTTCGGGTCGCGCAGGATGTCGAACCGCTCCGGGTCGGTGAAGACCGACTCGTCCCGGTTGGCCGACCAGTAGTAGAGGACGAGCTTGTCGCCCTCCTTGATCTCGTGCTCGTTCAGCACGGTGTCGCGGGTCGCGGTCCTGCGCATCCAGATGACCGGCGAGACGTACCGGACGATCTCCTCGACCGCGCCGGGCATCCGGGCGTCGAAGTCCTCGACGAGCAGGGCCCGCTGGTCGGGGTTGCGGGTGAACAGGTCGAGGCCGTGGGCGATCGCGTTGCGGGTGGTCTCGTTTCCGGCGACGACCAGCAGGATGAAGAACGAGCCGAGCTCCTGGTCGGTCAGCGACTCGCCGTCGAGGTTGGCGTTCACCAGGGCGGAGGTGAGGTCGTCGGTGGGGTTCGCGCGGCGCCGCCGCCCGAGCTCCTCGACCAGGCCGCGCAGCGTCTCGCCGGCGCCGAGCAGCGCCATCGCCATCTGCTCCGGCTCCGCGGACGGGATGAACTCGGGGTCGTTGCCCGCCAGGATGACGTTCGTGGCGTCCAGGACGGTCCCGTACTGCTCCTCCGCGATCCCCATCATGTCGCAGATGATCTTCAGGGGGAGCCGGGCGGCCACGTCCGCGACGAAGTCGCCCGTGCCGCCGCCCGCCGCGACGTTCTCGACGATCTGGCCCGCGACCGCCTCGACCCGGTCCTCGAACCGCTGGATCATGCGGGGCGAGAACGCCCGGGACACGATCCGCCTGATCTTGGCGTGCCGGGGGTCGTCCATGCTGATCATCGAGCCGAAGTACTCGTGCATGTCGCCCGGCATGTCCGGAATGCTGATGGCGCCCCGGCCGGAGCAGAAGTCCTGCGGGCGGCGGGACGCCTCGACGACGTCGGCGTGCCGGGTCAGCGCGTAGTAGCCGGGGCCCTGGGGGGCGATGACGATGTCCGGCTCCTCGTAGCGGATGAGGCCGGCGTGCCAGCGCAGCGCCTTGAAGGCCTCGTGCCGGTAGTCGTGCGGCCGCCGCCAGAACTCCCAGTCCGTCAGGTTGATGTCGTCGACCTTGAGCACGCGCCCACCACCTCGTCACGTCCGAACCCGATTCGGTTTACATGCACCCTCTCAAAGTAAAGATGCAAGCGCACACTGACGGCCGGGTGACGCGCCTCACATTAGTCCGCCGGGCCCGGAGCGCGCGCCCGGGCCCGACGGCCCTCACAACCGCGTCCACGCCTCCTGGAGGACCGAGCGCAGGATCTGCTCGATCTCGTCGAAGTGCCCCTGGTCGCAGATCAGCGGCGGCGCCAGCTGGACGACGGGGTCGCCGCGGTCGTCGGCCCGGCAGTACAGGCCCGCCTCGTAGAGGGCCTTGTCGAGGAACCCGCGCAGCAGGCGCTCGGACTCCTCGTCGTCGAACGTCTCGCGCGTGTCCTGGTCCTTCACCAGCTCGATCCCGTAGAAGTAGCCGTCGCCGCGCACGTCCCCGACGATCGGCAGGTCGCGCAGCCGCTCCAGCGTGCCCCGGAACGCGTCCCGGTTGCGCGTGACGTGCCCGGTCAGGTCCTCGCGCTCGAACAGGTCGAGGTTGGCCAGCGCCACCGCGGCCGACACCGGGTGCCCGCCGAAGGTGTAGCCGTGCGCGAACATCTCCGTCCCGCCCCTGAACGGCTCGAACAGGCGGTCGGCGACGAGCATCCCGCCGAGCGGCGCGTACCCGGACGTCACGCCCTTGGCGAAGGTGATGATGTCGGGCGTGTAGCCGAAGCGCTGCGCGCCGAACATCGTCCCGAGGCGGCCGAACGCGCAGATCACCTCGTCCGACACCAGCAGGACGTCGTGCCTGTCGCAGATCTCGCGGACGCGCTCGAAGTAGCCGGGCGGCGGCGGGAAGCAGCCGCCGGCGTTCTGCACCGGCTCCAGGAACACGGCGGCGACGGTGTCGGCGCCCTCGAACTCGATGGCCTCCTCGATGCGGTCGGCGGCCCACCGGCCGAACGCCTCGGGGTCGTCGCGGTGCTGGGCGGCCCGGTAGATGTTGGTGTTCGGCACCCGGAAGCCGCTCGGCACCAGCGGCTCGTAGGGCGCCTTCAGGCCCGGCAGGCCCGTGATCGACAGCGCGCCGTGCGGGGTGCCGTGATAGGCGACCGCGCGGCTGATCACCTTGTGCTTGCCCGGCTTCCCGGTGAGCTTGAAGTAGTGCTTGGCGAGCTTCCACGCGCTCTCGACCGCGTCGCCGCCCCCGGTGGTGAAGAAGACGCGGTTCAGGTCGCCGGGCGCGAGGGCGGCGAGCCGCTCGGCCAGCTCGACGGCCTTCGGATGCGCGTACGACCAGATCGGGAAGTAGGCCAGCTCGGCGGCCTGCTTGGCGGCGGCCTGCGCCAGTTCCTCGCGCCCGTGCCCGGCCTGGACGGTGAACAGCCCGGCGAGCCCGTCCAGGTAGCGGCGGCCCGCCGAGTCGTACACGTAGGGGCCCTCGCCCCGGACGATCACCGGGATCTCGCCGCCGTCCCCGGACGCCGCGTGCCGCGCGAAGTGCATCCACAGATGGTCGCGCGCCGCCCTCTGCATCGCGTCGTGCTGCTGGCTGGTCACGTCCGACTCCGTCATCACGTTTCCCTCGCTGCGATCGATCCAGTTGCATCGATGCTATGTGACTGCGGAATCCGCTGTAAACACATGGCGATACGCCGATATCCGAAGAGCAAGGGCCCCGCTGATCCCGCGCCGCCAAGCCGCGGGTACCGTTCGCCGCGAACCGAGGAGGCGTACATGGGCGACATCACGACCGGATCGGTCAACGCCAACGGGCTCGACTTCGGATACCTCGCCGCCGGCCCCCAGGACGGGCCCCTGGCGCTGCTGCTGCACGGCTTCCCCGACTCCCCGCACACCTGGCGGCACCTCATGCCGGAACTGGCCGCCGCCGGATACCGCGCCGTGGCCCCCTTCATGCGCGGCTACGCCCCCACGTCCGTCCCCGAGGACGGCGCGTACCAGAGCGGCGCGCTCGCCGCCGACGCCGTCGCCCTGCACGAGGCCCTCGGCGGCGGCCCCGACGCCGTGCTCGTCGGCCACGACTGGGGCGCCTTCGCCACCTACGGCGCCGCCAACGCCGCCCCCGACCGCTGGCGCACGGCCGTCGCCCTGTCCGTCCCGCCCATATCGGTGATGACGACCGCGTTCTTCGACTACGAGCAGCTCAAGCGCTCGTTCTACATCTTCGTCTTCCAGACGCCGCTCGCCGAGCTCGCCCTGAACCGCGCGTTCGTCGAGGGGCTGTGGCGCGACTGGTCCCCGGCGGACGGCCGCGACCGGTCCGGGGACGTCGACCGCGTCATGGAGTGCCTCTCCGCGCCCGCCAACGCGGCGGCGGCGATCGGGTACTACCGCGCGATGCTCGACCCGTCCCGGCTCGTCGACCGGTACGCGGCCGAGCAGCAAGCGACCACCGTCGTGGGCGAGCGCCCCGTGCTCTACCTGCACGGCGCCGAGGACGGCTGTCTCGCCGCGGACGCGGTGGACCTCGACGCCGTCCGGGCCGCCCTCCCGCCGGGGTCGCGGGCCGAGCGGATCGGCGGCGCCGGCCACTTCCTCCAGCTGGACCGCCCCGCCGAGGTGAACGAGCGCGTGCTCAGCTGGCTCGCGCCCTGATCAGGTCGGCGGCCTTCTCGCCGATCATGATCGCGGGGGCGTTGGTGTGGCCCCGGGTGATCTGCGGCAGGACCGACACGTCCGCGACCCGGAGCCCGTCGACGCCGCGGACGCGCAGGTCCGGGTCGACGACGGAGTCGGCGCCGGTGCCCATCCGGCACGTGCCGGTCGGGTGGTAGAGCGTCTCGGCGTGCCCCCGGACGTACGCGGCCAGCGCCTCCTCGTCACCCGCCCCCACGTACGGCTCCATGACGTCGCCGACGAAGGGCCTGAGCGCGTCGGAGGCCAGCAGCTCCTCCGCGCGGCGGACGCCGTGCATCAGCCGCCGCAGGTCGCTCTCCTCCGTCAGGTAGCCGGGGTCGATCACCGGCGGCGCGGCCGGGTCGGCGGAGGCGAGCGCGACGCGCCCGGACGACTCGGGACGCAGCAGCACGACGCCGAGCGTCACGCCGTGCTCGGTCGGCGGCGTGAGCCCGTGCGCGACGTAGGGCGCCGGCGCGAAGATCAGTTCGAGGTCGGGGGCGTGCAGCGCGGAGTCGCTCTTGGTGAAGACGACCGCCTCGCCCACGTTGGAGGTGAACGGCCCGCGCCGCGCGAGCAGGTAGCGGGCGATGTTCGGCAGCGACTCCGCGCCCGCGAGCGTGACCTTCCTCGGGCAGTGCCGCACGACGCCGGCCGACAGGTGGTCCTGGAGGTGACGTCCCACCTCAGGGGACTCCACGAGCGGCTCCACACCGGCGCTCCGCAGATGCTCGGGGTCGCCGACGCCGGACAGCATCAGCAGGTGCGGCGACCCGACGGCGCCCGCCGCCAGGACGACCTCGCGGCGCGCCGTGACGCGCTCCCCGCCGTACTCCACGCCGGTCGCGCGGCCGTCCTCGATCAAAACCCGCGACACCTGCGCGCCCGTCACGACGGTCAGGTTGGGCCGCTTGCGCGCGGGGCGCAGGTACGCGTCGGCCGCGCTGCAGCGCCTGCCGCGCCGCTGGCTGACCGGCGTCAGCGCGTACCCCTCGTTGGACGGGCCGTTCAGCTCGGGCAGCCGGTTGAGGCCGGACGCGGCGCACGCCTCCAGGAACGCCCGCGTCGTCACGTTCGGGCTGCGCTGCTCGGAGATCGTGACCGGGCCGGACGTCCCGTACACGTCGCCCTTGTTGCTGCCGACGCGCCCCTCCACCCGCTTGAAGTACGGGACGACGTCCTCGTACGACCAGCCGGGGACGTCCCAGTCGTCGTAGTCGTCGTAGTGGCCGCGCACCCACATCATCGCGTTCAGCGAGGACGACCCGCCGAGCATCCTCCCCCGCGGCCAGTACAGCTCGCGCCCGTCCATCTCCGGCTGCGCGGCGGTGCTGTAGTCCCAGTCGTACTCGGTCTTGAAGAGCTTCGGGAACGCGGCCGGGATGTGGATCTCGCTCTTGTCGTCCGGCCCGCCCGCCTCCAGGAGGGCGACGGTGACGGAGGCGTCCTCGGAGAGCCGGGCGGCCAGGGCGCACCCCGCGGACCCGGCGCCGACGATGACATAGTCGTGTTCCATGGGGGGCTCCCGCTCTCCACGGGCCGCGGCACGGCCCGCTCCTCCCCCGGGCTTACCACCGAGAGGGTCCGCCCGTCCATGCGTGCGTAGCGGTTTCGGTTGTTCACGCGCCGATGGAACCCGGATCGCGCGCGCGGCGTCGATCCCGTGAATCCGTGATCACCCAGAGGGGGCGTGCGATGACCGAACACCCGGCCGGAGTCGAACCGTACGAGCGCGGCATGGAGGCCAAACGCGGCGGCGACCTTGCGGAGGCCGAGCGGTTGCTGCGGCAGGCGTTCGAAGCGGGGCATCCGGGCGGCGCGCACGAGCTCGGCCATATCGCGGCGGAACGCGGCGACGACGGGGAGGCGTTGGCGTGGTGGCGCCGCGCCGCCGAGGCGGGGCTCCCCGAGAGCGCCTTCGAGGTCGGCTACGGCGCGGAGCGGGCGGGCGACCTGGAGGCCGCCGAACGCTGGTACCGGCGGTCCGCCGAGGGCGGGTTCTCGGGCGGCACCCTGAACCTCGGCATCCTCCTGGAGAACCGGGGCGACGTCGAGGAGGCCATGGGCTTCTTCCGCCGGGCATGGGATCTCGGCTCGGACAAGGCGGCCTTCAACCTCGGCCGGCTGTACGACGACGACGGGAAGGGCGACCTCGACGCAGCGGAGACCTGGTACACCCGCGCCGCCGAACGCGGCAACGGCGGCGCCGCGTTCAACCTCGGGTTCGTGCGGCAGGACAAGGGCGACCCCGCGGGGCAGCTCCAGGCGTGGCGGCAGGCCGCCGACCTCGGGCACCCCAAGGCCGCCTACTGCCTCGGCGCGCACTTCGAGCAGGCGGGGGACCAGGACACCGCCATCGGCTGGTTCCGCAGGTCCGTGCAGGAGGCCGGCGCCGAGCAGGCCGCCCGCAGGCTCGGCGACCTCTACCGCCGCCGTGGCGACGAGCCCCGCGCCCGGTTCTGGACGGAGTTCCCGAACGGGCTCAGCGGCTACAGCCCGGAGTTCACCATGTTCGCCAGCGCCGGGTCGGCCGCGGCGATCCAGCGGCAGAACCTCCTCAACGAGGCCGTCGGGGAGGTTCACATCGCCTTCGACGTCGACGCGCGCACCCTCACCGCGGGCGGCCGCACCTTCCACGGCATGACGTTCCTCGGCAGCTTCTCGCACCTGAGCGACACGTGGCTGTGGGCGTGGGCCAACCCGCACTTCGGCGAGAGCGTGCCCGCCGTCGCACCGCTGGCGGCCGTCCGCGAGCACGGCGAGCGCCACGCCGTCCCGGAGCTGGCGGCGGGACGCCTGGACTTGTCCGGCTTCCCCGAACCGCACCAGGCCGCGACCACCATGGCCATCGCCGCCGCCGCGCTGCTCGGCGGCGGCGGCGTGCAGAGCTGCCGCGTGAACGACGGCAAGGGCTCGTTCTACTTCCACGTCGACGACCCCGCGCTCCCCAAGCCCGAGTTCGACCCGCTCTCGGCGACGCGCTTGATGATGACCGCCGCCGAGGTCTTCCCCACCGAGCAGCGCCGCGTCGTGAGCGGATACCTCGCCCACCACGGGTGCCGGATCAGGGAGTCCGAGGAGATCGTCGAGGGCATCTCCCCGCAGGGCGGGCAGGTGACGGTCGCCTTCACCCCCGACGGCTTCATCAAGGCCACCAGCGCGGGCCGCGCCACCGCCGGCTGACCGGCCCGGCCCGCGGCGGGCGGGATCAGGCGGCGAAGCGGCGGAGCAGGACGGCCACGCGCAGCTCGTGGTGCTCGCGGTGCATGCGCCCGTCGCGCATCAGGGTGAGGAGCCCGTGCATGCCGCTCCAGAACGTCTCGGTGAGCACGTCCACATCGTCCCCGCCCGCGAACGGCCGGACGGTCTCGCGCAGCTCGCCGAAGGCCTCCTGGAGCGCGGGCGGCGCCTCGGGGGTCGCGAACGGCAGGTCGACGTCCCTGACGAACATCACGTCGTAGAGGGCGGGCCTGCGCTCCGCGAAGTCGGTGTAGGCCGCCGCGACGTCCGCCAGCGCTTCGCCGGGCCCGGGCGCCGCGGTGCGCGCCGCCCGCAACTCGGCCGCGAGCTCGGCGCACCCCTCGACCGCGACCGCCGCCATGATGGCGCCCTTGCCCTTGAAATGGCTGTAGAGGACGGGCTGGCTGTACTCGATCTCCGCGGCGAGCCGCCGCGTCGTCACCGCGTCCCACCCCTCGCTCTCGGCCAGCTCCCGCGCCGCCGTGATGATCAGCTTCTCGCGTTCGGCCCGCTCGCGCTCCCGGCGTCCCTGGATCGACATGGCAGTGATCCTAGCATTGCTAGCCATTCTGTCGACGCTATGCTAGCGTCGTTCTCGTTCCTAGCACCGCTAGCACTTCTGGAGACGCTGATGCTCACCCCTATCGCCTACGGACTGGCCGTCGTTCTCGCCCTGTTCTGCGTCCTCATCGGCGTCCGGTTCCTCACGGCGCCCCAGGCCGCGGCCACCGGCTACGGCGTCCCCGCCAAGGCCGACGGCGACGGCGCCTACCTGACGATCAAGGGGCTGCGCGACCTGACGTTCGGCGTCCTCGGCCTCGCCCTGATCGCTTTCGCCGACGCCGACGCCGCGGCCTGGTACATGCTGGTCGTGGCCATCGCGCCGCTCGGCGACACCCTGATCGTGCTGCGCCACGGCGGCACCAAGGCCGTCGCGTTCGGCATCCACTTCGCCACCGCCGTGGCCGTGCTCGTCAGCGCGGCCCTGCTGTTCGCCATCTGACCACTCCGACCCGGAGAAGGAGCCCACCGCATGTCGCTGATCTCACCGGACTTCGACGAGTCCGTGATCGTCCGTTCCGCCGAGGCCGAGGTGATCGGCCGCTCCCCCGTCACCATCCGGCTGCTGGCCGACAGCGGAGCGACCGGCGGCGCCCTGTCCACCCAGCGCGTCACCCTGGGCGCCGGTGCGGACGGCGCCAGACCGCACCGCCACGACGGTTCCGCCGAGATGTTCTACATGCTGGACGGCACCGCCCAGCTCCTCTCGGGCGAGCAGGTGGTGACCGCCGAACGCGGCGACCTCGTCGTCGTCCCGCCCGGCCTGCCGCACGCCTTCGCCGCCGCCCCCGGGGAGGACGCCGACATCCTCATCGTCATCACCCCCGGCGTCGAGCGGTTCGAGTACTTCCGCCACCTGGAGCGCATCGCCTACGGGAAGGTCCCGCCCGAAAGCCTCCTGGACGTCCAGGAGATCTACGACACCTACTTCCTCAGCAGCGAGGCATGGGAGAAGGCGCGAGCCTGACCCCCCGAAAGCCGACGAGCCCGTCGGCAACTTCCCGCGGTATTGATGACGCGCCTTAACGGCACGTTTAACGGTCCTTTCTACCGCGCCATCGCGACGCCC
>NZ_JBEZJI010000031.1:0-100078 GCF_040649435.1 Actinomadura sp. NPDC048955 | reverse complement strand
GGTCGGCGTCGGTCTCGCGCTGTTCGGCGTGCTGATGGTCACGGCCGTGGTGCCCAACGCGCGGGTATCGGACGAGCGGTGGCGATAGCCCCACTGGCAGCACCGCCGCGAAGGCGGTTCCCAGACTCGCGCCGACGAGCGTGCCGACACCCGATGCTCTCTATACATCTCGATGACCCTGCCGAGCTCGGGGCCGCCGAACATACGTCGCATGCAGGCCGGCGACCCACGAAGCTAGCCCGAACGATCGACTCTGATCGACTGATCTTCTGCATCCGGGGTCAGGGGTCTTGGGTTCAAATACCGCCGGCCCGACCGAGTTTATGCAGTTCAGCGGGCCGACCGGGTCGCCTTGCGGCTCTCCCGGCTTCCAGCCGACGAAAGGGACGACTCGGCGAAAACGTTCGCGACGTCGTCGTGGGAAGTGGTCGGTCTTCCAGCGCGGCCCCTCCAGTCCGAGCCCGTGGAGAACCCCGGCGCCTCTCGGCATGGGGCAGGGCGATCTGCGACTTGTCGCCGCAGTGCGGCACATCGAAGCGGATATAGGAGACGGGGTTGGACTGGGCCAAGGCCTGGATGCGGTGTGGTCGACGAAGGTGCATGCGTGGGCCGAGCGCCTTGAACGACCTCCTGCCGTCCGGTCCGAACGCCACGATCTCCCCGTCCAGCACCACCGGCACCTCGACCGCGGCGGCGAACGGGGCGAGCCCGCGCCAGGCGACGGTGATGTCCTTGTCGTGCCGTAGAGCTTCTGCCGTTCGGGGCTGCCAGAGCTCAGCGCCGTGTTCGGGAGCCACAGTGACGCTGGTCCGGACGTTGTGGGTGACCCGAAGGAGCCGCGGCCGAGCCGATCAGCGGGATGCTTTATGTGCCGAATCGGTCGCCCGGCTCGCGCTTGTTAGGCGGGCCGGGGCGCCGTGGTGGTTTCGAGGTTGCGGGTCATGCGTTCGAGAACGCTGACGGCCGTGCGGTACTCGTCGAGAGAGATGCCGGTCATGGAGAGTGCGCGGAACACCTCGACGCGCTCGGCGACCCTGGCCAGGCGGCGAGTTCCCTGAGGGGTGAGGGCGAGCCGGCCCGGCGCGGGCCGGGATGCCCAGCCGCCGGTGAGCGTGGTGTCGATCGCGGCGGTCAGCATGGGAACCTCGGCATTGGCGGCCAGGATCTGCAGGACTTCGTCGTCGGTGGTCTCCGTGGCGTCCTGGACGGCGTTGAGGACCTGCCAGGCGAGCCGGGTGAGACCGAACTCTGCGAGCATGCGGTCCATGTGGTCGGTGAGGGCCTGGTCGGTGCGGTTGAGCCAGTAGCCGATCGGCTTCATGGCCGTCCTTTCAGTGGTGCGCGGGGGGGGACAGCAGTGCGGGCCAGTCCTGGGCGGCGGACCAGTCGGCGAAGGTGTGCCAGCCGACCTCGGGGTGGTCGCGGCGCAGCGCGGTGAGGTCGACGTCGAGGCCCACGGTGGTGAAGTAGTCGAACATGGCCGCCAGGTCCTTGGATCGGGTCCGGACGTACTCCAGGGGCATCTGCTGGTGGGTGATCGGGCGGCCGGTGGCGGTGGTGAGGATCTGGGCCATCTGGTCGGGGGTGCGTTCGTCGGAGGCGATGTCGATGCGCTGGCCGGTGAACTCGTCGCGGCGCTGCAGGACCAGCGCGGCGAACGCGCCGATGTCGGCGGCGGGGATGAGGGTGAGCGGCCGGTCTGCGGGCATGGGCCAGGCGAACACGCCGTCCCGCAGGCCGTCGAGTGTCCAGCCGCTGGCGTAGTTCTCCATGAACGCCGCCGGCGCGATGACCGTCCACGGCACGCCGGAGCCGCGCAGGCGCCGTTCGATCAGGCGCTTGCTCTCGTAGTGGGGGACGCCGGTGTCGCGGTCGGCGTGGGCGGCGGAGGTGAACACCACGTGCCCGAGGCGGGCGGCCGCCGCGGCGTCGACGAGGGCCGCGCCCTGGCGGGTCTCGGTGGCGGTGTTGGTGCCGAAGGGTGTGGTGACGGCGAACAGGCAGTCGGCTCCGATGAGCGCGGCGTCCAGGGAGGCGCGGTCGTCGAAGTGGGCATGGCGCACCTCGGCGCCGAGGGCGCGCAGGGCTGCGGCTGCGGGCGAGTCGGAGCGGCGAGTGAGCGCGCGCACCCGGTGGCCGGCCTTCAGCAGGGCGCGTGCGGTGGCGCCGCCCTGGGCTCCGGTGGCTCCGGTGACAGCGACGGTGAGCATGGTCGTACTCCAGACGGGTAAGGTTGCTGCATGGCGCATTAAGTGCGTCACGCAGCAGAGTAGCAGGAGATCGCTGCGTCGCGCAGCAATCGAAGGGTGGGCAAGGTGACGGATACATCCCGCGAGCAGCTGTACGAGGACCTGTCGATGGCCTCCCGCCGCTACCTGGCGGCGTATGTGCTGTTCAACCAGGCCCTGGCCGATCACCTCGACCTGCACCCGACCGACGTGCAGGCATTGAGTCTGCTGACGGCCGCCCCCCGGCCTGTGACGGTCAAGCAGATCGCCGATATGACGGGTCTGACGACCGGCTCGGCCACCCGCCTGGTGGACCGGCTCGAACGCGCGGGCTATGTGGCCCGCACACCCGACCGGCAGGACCGCCGCCGGGTCCTGGTCACCGCGGTGCCCGATCGCGTCGCCCGCGTCACCGCGGTTTGGGACGACCTCGGCAAGGCATGGCAGGAGATCCTCGACGACCAGTCTGAAGAGGAGTTGGAGACCATCACCCGCCATATGCGCCGGGCACACGACCTCAGCCACGCCCAGATGCGCCGCCTGCGGTCCCGACCGAAGCCCGAGGTGTGATCGTCTTTCGGGTAAGGGGCCGGCTCGACGCCCCGGATGCGTCTGAAGCTGACGGCCGTCGTTGACGCCATGGTCGGCGAGATGCTGGAGTCAGGACCGTATGACCTGGACGCTCATGCCTGTCGCCCGCAGGCGGCCCAGCGCCTCGATTGAGCCTGGAGACCTCCTGGATCGTCAGCGGAACGGCGTCCTCGCCGTCGTGTGTCGCTGCCATGCGTCCACTCTCGGATACTTCAAGCGTTCGAAGTCGAAGCGGGCCCGGCGCCGTGGTCATCGCTCGATGAGGTAGAACCGCATGGCGGGCCGGTCGCCGTTGAGGGCACAGGCGCCGGGCGACCATGAGCTCAGCTGAACCATCGGAGCCCTCTCGCCCTTGCGGACCAGGCCGCTGGACTCCCTCCGTCCCAGTTGAGACCAGTGCGGAAAGAATTGGTGATTACAAGGCGGTTTCGTTCAGCCGGACGTCCGGGTCGGCGGCCCGGTCGGCGAACAGTGGAACTCGGCCGGCGATAAGGCGCCGCGCTTCCCTCGCGGTGCGCGGGTCGTCGATGGAGAGCGCGGCACGCAGCCGCGGCCCCTGGAACCACAGGGCCGCCCAAGGGCCCCGACCGGCGGGGTTTCCACGCAGGACGAACGTGTCCGCCGGACGGTGATGGCCCACATACTGGATCCGGTGCCCAAGCTGCTCCGACCAGAAGTAGGGCACCGGGTCGTAGGGCTCGCCGAGACCGAGGAGATTGCGGGCGGCGGTCCGGCCGGATGCTGCGGCGTGGTCCCAGTGCTCGACGCGGAGCCGGTCACCGAACAAGGTGGAGGGCCAGCGGACGGCGTCCCCCGCGGCGAAGACGGAGCCCGGGCCGGCGCGCAGTGTCGCGTCGGCCTCGACGGCGCCGTCAGGAGCCACCGGAACGCCGCTGCCATGCAGCCAGCCGGTGGCCGGGCGTGCGCCGATGCCCACGACGACGAGATCGGCGTCGACGCGCCCCCCGTCCGCCAGACGCACGCCGCGCTCGTCCACCCCGTCGACCGGGGTGTCCAGGCGCAGGTCGATCCCCCGGTCGGCGTACCAGGGCACGAAGTGTTCCGCGAGCGGGGCGGGCATCGCCCGCGCGAGCGGGACGGACGCGGCGTCGATCACGGTGACCTTGAGGTTCAGCGCGGCGGCGCGGGTGGCGACCTCGTTGCCGATCCAGCCCGCGCCGACGACCGCCACCGAGGAGGCGGTGCGCAGAGCTTCGCGAAGACGCAGCGCGTCGAAGCCGGTGCGCAGTTCGTGAACGCGGGGTGACGGATCGGCGAGCCTGATGGGGGAACTGCCCGTCGCGATGACGAGCCCGTCGAAGGGGTAGGTGCCGGTCGTGCTTTCAACGGCATCAGGGAAGAGCCGAAGGGCACGGGAACCGGTGCGCACCTCAATGTCGTGAGGTGTGGGCAGCGTGGTGTCGTCGACCGTCCCAGCGAGCAGTTCCTTCGACAGCGGTGGCCGGTCGTAGGGCGGGCACGGCTCGTCGGAGAGCAGGATCAGCTCACCGTCGTAGCCCTCGGCTCGAAGAGTGGTCGCGGCGGTGTGCCCGGCGAGGCCGCCGCCCACGATGACGATCCGGCGGGGGACGTGCCGGTTCACTGTCCGGTCCGGGCGGCCAGAGTGCGCAGGGTGTGCTCGCCTGCCGGGTCCTCATCAGTGCAGCACGGAAGGACGGCGATCTCGTCGACGGCGTAGGACGCGAGCCGTGCCGCGACCTCCTCCGGCCCGCCGAGCGCCGCCACCGCGTGGACCAGTTCGTCCGGGACGGCGGCGAGCAACGCGGACGGATGGGGGCGGCTGCGCGCCAGGGCGACCACGTCGCCGAAGCCGGCCTCCTCGAACATCTGCGCGTATCCGGGCGCGGCGAGGTAGCCGACGACGGCCCGGCGGACCTGCTCACGTGCCTGCGCGCCACCGTCCACGGCCACCGGCACCCACGCCGCCACCGGTGGTGCGCTGGCGCCGGCCGCATCGGACTCGGATCGGAGCCGTGCCGCGAGCCGTCCCGCCGAGTCCGCCGTGACCAGGCTGACCACCATGCGGTCGGCGTGCCGGGCGGCCGCGCGGACCGCCGCCGCCCCGAACGCCGCGATCGTGATGGGAGTGCGGGGTGCCGGCAGCCGCAGCCGGTAGTCCTGGACGCGAACGGTCCTGCCTTCGAAGCCGGCCCGCTCTCCGGCGAGCAGGTGCCGCAGGGCCTCGGCGGACTCGGCGAGCGCGGTGGGAGGATCCCGCCGTTCGCGGCCGTGCCAGCGCTCCACGACGTGCGGGCTGGAGGTGCCGATCGCGACGCCGGCGACGCGACCGGTCAGATCGGCGAGTGACGCCACCGCCATCGCGATCATCATCGGGTCGCGGACGGCGACCGGCAGCGGCCCGGGCGTCAGCATGATCGAGGACGTCCGGGCGGCCACCGCGACCGCGAGGGCGAACGCGTCGTACGTGGCCATCTCGCCGATCCACAGTTCAGGAAAGCGGAGCTCGTCGGCGAGGGCGGCCGTTTCCAGGGCTTCGCGTGCGGGCCTGTCCTGCCACAGCCCGAGCGATACCGTCAGCTTCGCGTTCATCGGGCGCCTTTCGGTCGACGTGCCGCGCCGCGGACTTCGAGCCCGCCGTCGCTCGGCAGGACGGCTCCCGTCATGAAGCGGGAGTCACGTGGGTCGGCGAGCAGGACGTACAGGCCGGCGTGGTCGGCGGGGTCGCTGACGAAGCCGAGCGGGATGTGCCGGTCGATCCCGTTCAGTTCCGCGTCCAGGCGCCGGTCGGCGCTGCCGAGGGCGGCCAGCCCGCCGAGTGCCGTCAGCGTCGCGCCTGGGGCGACACCGTTCACCCGGACGTCCGGGGCCAGTTCGTGGGCGAGCTGCCGGACCAGCCCGACCACCGCGTGCTTGGACGCGACGTACAGTGCCCCACCGCCGCCCGCGTACAAGCCGCTGGAGGAGACAGTGAAGATGAGGCATCCGCCGCTGTCGCGCAATGCCGGAAGTGCCGCACTTGCGCCGAGCATGTAGCCGAGAACGTTCGTCTCGAACAGCTCGGCGAAACCCTCCGCGACGCGGTTCTCGCCGAGGTCTTCGAAGCGGGTCGAGTAGTCGTACACGCCCGCGTTGGCGACGTAGGCGTCCAAGCGTCCGTGGACGTCGAGTGTGCGGGTCACCGACGCGGCGTGGGCTTCGGGCGCCCTGACGTCCCCGATCTCGACCGTGACCCGGTCACCGTGATCGCGGGCGAGCGCCGCGGCCCGGCCGGAGTCGCGCTCGAGGACGCCCACACGCGCCCCCTCGGCGACGTAGCGGTCGACGATGGCCCGGCCGATGCCGCTTCCGCCGCCGGTGACCAGCGCGACCAGGCCGTCGAGCCGTCCTGTACCTGTTGCCGTCATGTCGTGCCGGTTCCTAGAAGAAGGTGTTGATGTTCTTGGCAGGGAGAACCGCGTGCCGCAGGAGGACGAGCCGGCGGGCGATCCGCAGCTCGCCCGAGACCCGGCGCAGGATGTCCTCACGCCGCCCGTACAGGGTCGCGGCGTCGATGTCGCCCTGGCCCCGGTAGTTGACGATCACCGAGCGGACGAGCAGCTCGCCGGGCGCCTCCGCCTGCTCCACCTCGATGTTGGACACGACGTGCAGGTGCCGGGTCGCCGGGTCCTCCGCCCACGCGGTGGGCGCGGTGAAGCGGACGACACGACGGCCCAGGTCCTCGAGGGTGTCGTCGAAGTAGGCCATACGGGACGGCGCGTAGGTGCCGTCCGGATCGGACCGGCCGCGGTTCTCCACGCCGGGGACCCAGTAGTGCGCGTCCTCGGTGAAGAGCCCGAGCCATGCGGTGTACCGCTCCTCGTCGAGCAACCGCGCCTCGTAGGCGAGGAAGGTCTGGACCTCCCAGTACGTCTCCATCGTGGTCATGACGCCGCCTCGTCCCATGCGCGGGCGCGAAGGAGTTGCGACCAGCGCCGGTAGAACGCCCGCTGGTTGGCGTCGTTGATCTGTCCGCGGTGCACGTTGCCGGGCAGTTCGGGATGCTCGATCGCCGTACCGGACCCGAGGCCGTAGTAGAGCCGCTGCTTCCGCGTCACCACGCCCGCGTTGGACCGGGTGGCCAGCTCCCAGTTCTCGCCGTCGTCCATCTCGAAGACGCCGGAGGGAGAGAAGGTCATCATCGCTCCCTTGCGCCAGGCGTCCTTCACCTCCTGGGGGGCGTTCCGGTTCACCAGGACCCAGGTGTGCAGCTCGGTGCGATGCGGCCCCTTCGGCTGCCAAGTCCGGAAGGTGTTCTGGCCGGGCAGGAACGAGAAGTTCGGGAAGACGTTCACCGAGCTGATCGAGCCGACCATCCGCGCCCGCAGGTCGCCGAGTCGCTCGGCGAAGCGCCTCTCGTGGTCGCGCAGGTAGGCCACGACCCGTGGGTCGCCGAGGGTGGCGGCGTTCCCGACGCCGTCCAGGTTGAACTCCCAGCAGTGGCCGTTCGCGTTGACGTGGTAGCTCTCGGCATCCTCCGCGCCCAGGTCGGGGACGCCGCGGCCGAGCATGGCCTGCGCGCCGGAGGCGTGCGTCCAGCCGGCGTGCAGCGCGTCACCGGCGAAATTCTCCGCCGCGATCTTCCAGTTGCAGCCGAGGACGGACTTGATCGAGCCGCCCGCGAACTCCGTGCCGCCCTCGTCGTTGTCAAGGATCACATCGAGATAGAAGGCGAAGTCGCCGAGGTAGTCCGACAGGGGCGGCGCGCCGGGGTCGAACGTGGCGAACACCAATCCCTTGTAGGTGTCGAGCTGGGCCACGGGGGTGAGCCCGAGCCGGGAGCGGTCGAAGCCCGGTTCCCGGCCGAAGGCCGCGGACTCGTGCACGCCGGTGAGCCCTCCGTCGAGGCCGAACGACCAGCCGTGGTAGTTGCACACGAACCCGCGGGCCGTCCCCACTTCGGCGGTGCACACGCGATTGCCCCTGTGGGGACAGCTGTTGAGGTAGGCGCCGATGGAGCCGTCCCGCCGCCGGACGACGAGCACGTTGTCCTCGCCCATCCAGGTGGTGATGAACGCCCCGGGCTTCGGCAGCTGGGACTCGTGGGCGACGAACAGCCAGCACCGGGCGAAGATCCGCTCCAGCTCCAGTTCGTAGACGTCCCGGTCCCAGAAGACGCGGCGATCGAGCCAGCCGTCGTCCAGCCCGGACAGTGCGAGCAGTTCGTCGTTCATGCCGCTCATGCCGACCTCCGCGCGAGGAACGCGACGACCATGCCGTCCTCGACGACCGCCCTGTACACGCCGAGGGGTCTGGACGCGGGGAAGCACAGGGCCTCGCCCGTCGCCAGGTCGAACTCCGCCCAGTGCACCGGGCAGACGACCCTGCCTCCCTCCAGATCGCCTTCGCTCAGCGACGCCTCGGCATGGGTGCAGGTGTCGTCGGTGACATGGATGGTCCCGTTCACATTCGAGACCAGCAGCGGCCCCGCGTCGCCGGTGACGACGCGCAGCATCCGCCCGGGAGGCACGTCATCTGCCGCGCACAGGACCGTACGGCCTCCGGTGCTCTTGAGGTCAGCGGACATCGGCGGCCTCCATCGGGACCAGCTCGGCGAAGCCGAGGCCGGTGATCCACTCCGGGACGGCCTCGTAGGCGATGACGTCCCCCCGGCAGGGCCCCACGGCCGACATCGCCGCGACGAACGTGCGCACTTCGAGTGCGCCGTTGCCGGCTTCCGCGAGCATCTCGGCGTCATCCAGGCCGGCCAGTGCGGCGGTGTCGCCGGCGGCGACGCGGTCGAGCACCATCCGGTCGAAACCGGAGTCGATCCGGCCCATCTCGGCGGTTCCGACCCAGTGGCTGATACCGCCGCTGCCGATGACGGCGACGCGCTCGTCGTCTCCGGCGGCCTCGACCGCCTCCCGGATCGCCTCTCCGGCGCGGACGGCGCGGGCGAGCGGCAGCAGTGGCTCGACGCCGCAGGCGAGGTAGACGGGGATCACCGGCAGCCCGAGTGGCTCGGCGACCAGATGGTAGGGGATGACCACGGAGTGGTCCGCGGTGAACGTCGGTGCGACCGCCCAGTCGACGCCGTGCCGGTGCCCGTGTCCGGCGATGTGCCGGGCCAGCGGCGCGTTGTCCGGCAGCGGGCCGCGCGCCAGGCCGGGCAGCCGCTCGACCGGACCGTCCAGGTCCCCGGTCGCGATGAGCAACTGGGGCAGACAGCCGGGGCCGAACAGGATGTAGTGGTCGGTGCCGATGATCACTACTGTGGTCGGGTCCAGCGCGGCGAGACGCCGGGAGATCTCCCGGTACGCCTCGTGCACACGGTCGCGCACCGGCACGTCCGGTGCGTCCGGATGCGTGAACATCATCGGGTCGTGGGGCAGCAGGAAGCCGCCGACGATGCCGCCCATGGTCAGTCTCCCTCTGAATCGCCGGACGCGGGGACGGGTCGCCGAGCGGGTGTTTCGCCGCGCAGCCTGGCCAGGTAGCCAGGCGCACCGCGCTCCCCGTCGGGCGCGAGCATCAGCCAGAACCCCCACACGAGCATCGGGTTGGCGGCCAGCGAGGCGAGGCCGCGAACGTCCCGGCCGGTCAGCATCGCCGCCTCCTCCCCGGTCAGCCGGTAACGATCGGCGAAACGGGCGGGAGATTCCTTGAAGGTCTCCCGGGCGCGCCGGTCGACGTTGAGGTCGTAGAGCGCCTTCTCGACGCCGTGCAGGCTCATGCCTGCCTCCCGGCGAAGTCGCGGACGAGGGCGGTGAACGCGGCGGGCCGTTCGAGTTGCACCCAGTGGCCGCATTGCCCGAACACGTGAAGCTCGGAGTCCGGGATCGAGCGGGCCAGGCGCCAGCCGAGCTCCACGGGGATGACCTCGTCCTCGCGCCCGTGGACGATGAGCGAGGGCTTGCCGATCGTGCGGAGCCTGTCCTCGGGGACGCCTCTGACCGGCGTGTCCCCGGGGCCGGGTTCCGGGATCAGCTTCCGGAAGGCCGCCTGGGCGCCCGGGGCGGCGCTGGCCTCGTACCTCGCCCGCACCATCTCCTCGGTGACGAGGCCCTTGTCATACGGGAAGAGCCGCAGGATGCGCCGCATCTCGTCCGGATCGGGTTCGTAGTGCCAGCCCGCCCGGAGCCCCTCGGTCATCGTGAACGTCCCGGCGGGCGTGCCGAGCAGTACGAGGCCGTCCACGCGGGACGGGTCCCGCAGCGTGGCGGCCAGCGCCAGGCCGCCGCCGAAGCTGTTCCCCACCAGCAGGGCGGACGGGATGTCCAGGGCGTCGAGGAACTCGAAGAGCTGCCGCGTCCAGAGCTTGATCCCGTACTCGGTCCCCTCCTGGAAAGAGGTCCTGCCGAATCCGGCGATGTCGGGCGCGAGCACCCGGTGCTCGGCAGCGAGCGCGGGCAGCACACCGGACCAGTTCGACCAGGCCGAAACGCCCGGGCCGGATCCGTGCAGCAGCACGATGGGCCGCCCGTTCCCGGCCTCGTGGTACGCGGTCTCGTGGCCGGCCGCGAGGACCCGGCGCACCTGGGCGCCCTGGTCGAAGAGTCGGTCTCCCACCACGACACCTCCCATTCATTCGATCGGTCAATCGATTCATTGGGGACCGTAGCAGCCGGCCCACCAGAACGCAAAGGCGATCGATCGGCCGATCGATCATTCGGATAGCATCGGAGCGTGATTCCAGAGGACACCGCACGACGAGACGAGACCCCGACGCGCAGGCGTCCGGGGCGCAAGCCCGGCAGCCGGAACGACGACTGGGAGGACAAGCGGCGCCGGATCCTGGACGTCGCCGCCGACGTCTTCTTCGTCCGCGGCTACGACCGGGGCACCACGAAGGAGATCGCCGAACGCGCGGGGATGAGCCAGCCGACGATCTACCACTACGTCGGCTCCAAGGAAGTCCTCATGTCGGAGATCGCCCGCCAGGTCGACCGCGACTTCACGAGAGCGCTGGACGAGGCCCTCGCCGCCCCCGCCGACCCGGCGACGCAACTGCGTCGCGTCATCGACGCCTTCGTCCGCTCCCTCGCCCTCAACCAGCGAACGTTCGCCGTGTACTGGAAGGAGTTCCGCTCGCTGCCGGCGGACGTCGGCCGCGAGGTCAGCGGACACGAGCGGGACTTCGTCGTCCGGGTCGAGGAGGTCGTCTCCCGCGCACAGGAGCAGGGCGTCCTGCCGGCCGAGCACCCGACCCGCGTCGTCAGCGAGGGGATCCTCGGAATGATGAGCTGGATGCACTGGTGGTACAAGCCGGACGAGTTCGACGCCGAACAGGTCTCCGCCGCGTTCTGCGACCTGATCGGCCTGCCGGCCGAGGGCTGAGCGGCGACTCCTCCTCTCCCCCGCGCCCGGCCGGTCCGAGCTGCACTATTGACGTTCTATCGATAGACCGATAGAAAAAACGCACTCTGGTGAGAGGAGTGCAGCCATGCCTGCCCTGGATGGAACCGTCCCCTCGAGCACGCGCGGGCGCCGGCCGGCCACGATGGTCGCGGCGCTGCGCGAAGCGGTCGCCCTGGCCCCCGCCCGCGTGGCCGTGATGTGCGGTGCCGAGACGCTGACCTACGCCGAGTACGGCAGGGCGGTCGATGGTCTGGCCGCGCGTCTCGCCGAGGCGGGTGCGCGGGGTGCGACGATCGCGATCGCCATGCCCAACAGCCCCCGGATGGCGGTGGCGATCTTCGCGGTGTGGACGGCGGGCGGGAGCATCGCCTGCCTCAACCCCGGCTACACCCCGGGGGAACTGGTCCCGCTGCTGAAGGGGGCCTCACCCGTGTTCGTCCTCACCGACGCGGACACGGCCGCGGCCGGTCCGCTCGCGGCCGCCGCCGAACTGGGCCTGGACGTCCTCCCGGTCGCCGACGCCGATCTCCGGCCGACCGGACCCGCGGACGCGGCGGCCCCCGCGGAGGACCCGGCCCCCGACGACATGGCCGCTCTTCTGTTCACCGGCGGCACCACCGGTCTGCCGAAGGGCGTTGAGTACACCCACGAAACGCTGCTGACGACGGTCGAGGGCGCCGAACTGTGCTGGCCGACCCGTCCGGACGAGGAGATCTGGCTCAACGTGGCGCCGATGTTCCACATCTGGGGCCTGGCGATCGGCTTCCTGCACGCCGTCTACCGCCGCGGCGGGCTCGTGATGGTGCCGCGCTTCGTCCCCGCGACGGTCGCCGCGGAACTGGAGCGGCATCGCGTGACGGTCTTCAGCGGCGGACCGGCGGCCATCTACGGCGGCGTCCTCGCGGCCCCCGAACTCGCCGGCGCCGATCTGGCGGAGCTGCGCCTCTGCCAGGGCGGCGGCTCGGCCATCCCCGCCGACCTGCAGGAACGCTGGCAGGCGGTCACCGGGCTACCGATCTACGAGGCGTACGGGATGACGGAACTGGCACCGATCACCTACAACCCGGTCGGGCGACCACCGCGCCCGGGCTCGGTCGGGATCCCCTCCCCCCTCGTCGGGGTGGAGGTCGCCGACCTCCGAACCGGCTCGCCCGTCGCCCCCGGGGAGGTGGGCGAGATCAGGGTCAAGGCGGCTCACATGCTGCGCCACTACCGCGGCCTGGACGGAGGGATCATCCCCGCGCACCGGGACGGCTGGTTCCACACCGGTGACGTCGGACGCTTCGACGATGACGGCTACCTGCGCATCGTCGACCGCGCGAAAGACATGATCATTGTGGGCGGCTTCAACGTCTACCCCCGCGAGATCGACGACACGCTGCTCGCGCATCCCGCGGTGGTCGAGTCCGCGACCATCGGCGTACCGGACGAGCGCAAGGGCGAGCGGCCCGTCACGTTCGTGTCCGCCGCACCGGACACGCCGCCCGACCTCCAGGAACTCGAACGCCACTGCGCCGAGCGTCTCACCGCGTACAAGCGGCCGTCCCGGATCCTCATCCTTCCCGAACTGCCGCGGACGCCCGCCAACAAGATCGACCGGATCGCCCTGCGCAAACACCCCGTGCTGGCGTCCTCCGATCCGGAGAACGCACCGGAAGCCGCCGGCAAGGTCACCGAAACCGGTTGAGAGAAGATTCCTTCCTCTCGCCGGCCACCGCCGCGCAGGACACTGCCCGGGGCCATCGCCGCGTCCGGTTCCCACGACCTGTTCGGCGCCCGATCCGGGAGTGGCTCGCCGAGCGGTACGTCCGGTGGCGTACCAGTCGGCGGGGTTGTCGCGGCCTTTGCGGCCGTCGCGGTCACTTGAAGGCGCCCGCGGTGAGCCCGGCGACGATGCGCCGCTGGAACACCAGCACGGTGAGCATCAGGGGAACGGTCACGATCGCCCCGGCCGCCATGATCGCCGTGTAGGGGACCTGGTGCGGCTGGGAGCCGGCGAAGTTGGCGATCGCCACCGTGACCGGGGCGACCTCCGGGTTCCCGTTGGAGAGCAGGCTGGCCAGCAGGTACTCGTCCCACGCGGACAGGAAGACCATGATCGCGGTGGTGAACAGGCCCGGCGCCGCCAGCGGGACCAGGACGAGCCGGAACGCCTGCCCCGGGGACGCACCGTCCGCCTGCGCCGCCTTCTCCAGATCCCAGGGCATCGCGGCGAAGAAGCCGGTGAGGATCCAGATCGTCAGCGGCAGGGCGAAGGACAGGTCGGGAAGGATCAGCGCGGGGAAGGTCCCCAGCCAATGGATCTCGGTGAACAGCTGGAACATCGGGGTCACGATGGCGACGCCGGGGAACATCGAGGCGCACAGGACGACCGCCAGCACCTTGGTCTTGCCCCCCATCGGCAGCCGCACCAGCGCGTACGCCGCGGGCCCTCCGATGAGCAGCGCGAGCGCGGTGGTGGCGCTCGCGATGATCGCGCTGTTGAGCAGCGCCCGCCCGAAATGGTCGCCGCCGCTCGTGTCGAACGCCGCGCGGAAGTTGTCCAGGGTCACGTGCGTCGGCCACGGGGCGGGGTCGAAGGTGTGGCCCGCGTCGCGGAACGCGGTGACGATCATCCAGTAGAACGGGCCCAGGCACCACACCACGATGACGGCCGCGCCCGCGTACAGCCACAGGCGTCGCCGCGGCCCCCGGCGCGGCGTCCGGCGTGCGGAGGGATCCTTCGTGTGAACGGCCGGCATCACTACGACACTCCATGCTGTTCGGACTGGACGAGGTTCACCCGGAAGACCCGGACGAGCGCCATGGCGACGCCGAAGATGAGCAGGAACGTCAGCGTGGAGAGCGCGGAGGCTCCGCCATAGCCCTGCCGGAGCTGCTGGACGGTCAGAATCGACAGCGTCGTCGTCGCGTGCCCGTCGCCTCCGCCACCGTGGGTGAGGATGGCCGGGAGATCGTAGATCCGCAGGACGTCCAGGACGCGGAACACGACGGCGACCAGCAGCGCCGGCCGGACGAGCGGCAGCGTGATCCGGGAGAAGGCGCGCAGGGCGCCGGCGCCGTCGATCCGGGCCGCTTCGTACAGGTCACCCGGTATGCCGGCCATTCCCGCGAGGATCAGCAGCGCGACGAACGGCGTGGTCTTCCACACGTCGCTGATGATCACGGCGAAGCGCGCGGCCCACGCGTCGTCCGTCCACAGGACGTGGAGGCCGAGGGCGCGGTTGATGACGCCGTCGTAGGAGAACATGAAGAACCAGAGCTTCGCGGTGACGGCCGTCGGGATCGCCCACGGCACCAGCACGACGGCGCGCAGGAACCCGCGGCCGAGGAACGACTGGTTCATGACGATCGCCATCAGGAGGCCGAGGACGACCTCCAACGACACGCTGACCACGGTGAGGAACAGCGTGACGAGCACCGACGTCCAGAACTGCCCGCCGAGCGTGCCGGGCGGGCAGGCGGTGTCCCCGCAGCGCTGCGCCACCCAGTGCAGGTAGTTCGAGAACCCCGCGAACCCGCCGCCCCCGGTGAAGAACCCGTCCCGCAGGGCCGGATCGCCGCGGAAGGACGTCACCAGCGCGGCGACGATCGGGAAGCCGATGACGGCGGCGAGCAGGACGAGTGTCGGGGAGACCAGCACGATGCCGAGCCGGCCGCGGCGCGGCCCGGCCGATCCGGATGCCTCTGAGGTCATGCGTCGTTCCCTCTCCCGTGCGTCACTGCTCGCTCGTCGCGGCGAGGATCGCCGTCTGGATGTCGCTCAGGGCCGTGTCGACCGGCTTCTCGCCCTTGATCGCCGCGTAGGCGTTCTCGCTGATGGCCTTGGTGACCGCCGTGTAGAAGGGCGTCACCGGCCGTTCGGTCGCGGTGGCGATGCTCTGGGCGAGCGTGCCGAGGTAGCCGAGTTCCGGATGGCCGAGCAGCGATTCGTCGTGGTACAGGCTCTCGACCACGGGCGACTGGCCCTGCTCGATCAGCAGCTTTCGCTGCACCGCGGGGCTCTGTAGATAGATCAGGAAGTCCCGCGCGGTCGCCTTGTGCCTGGAGTAGACGTTCACCGCGTTGTCCTGGCCGCCGAGCGCCGTCCGTCCGGGCCCGTCGACCCCGGGAAGCGGAGCGACCCCGAACTTGCCCTTGACGGCGGAGCCGCCGTCGCTGTTGGCGAGCGGGTACACGTACGACCAGTTGCGGTGGAACAGCAGCTTCCCGTCCTCGAACGCCTGCCGGCCCTCCTCCTCCTGGTAGGTGATCCCTTCCTTCGGGATGGCGCCCGCGCGGTAGGCGTCGACGAGGAGGGACAGTCCCTCCCGCGCGGCCGACGTGCGGGCGGAGGGCGTGGTGCCGTCCGGCTCGACGAGCCGGCCGCCTGCCGCGGCGACGGCCTCCGTCACGTTGACCGTGAGGCCCTCGTACTTGGCGAACTGGCCCGCATAGCAGCCGATGCGCCGCTTCCGGGCGATCTCGCAGGCCGCCAGCAGTTCCCGCCAGGTGCGCGGCGGCTCGGGGACCAGGTCCTTGCGGTAGTAGAGCAGGCCCGCGTCCGTCATGAACGGCGCGGCGTAGAGCGTGCCGCGGTACGTCGCGGTCGCCACGGTCTGCTTCAGCAGCGGGGACGTGTCGAGCGAGTAGGCGCCCTCGAACGGCTGGAGCCACCGGTGCGCCGCGTACTCGGCGATCGTGACGACGTCCGCGCCGAGCACGTCGTACCCCGGGTCCTGCGCCTTGAAGTGCTGGACCAGGTTGTCGTGCAGGTCGTCGACGTCGCCGAACTGCTTCAGCGTCACCGCCTCGTCCGGATGGCGCCGGTTCCACTCCTCGACGACCTGCTTGTTCGCCGTTCCGGCCTCGTCGGACGCCTGGACGAAGGTGATCGGCCCCCGGTCGGACAGGTGCCGCCGGGCCGCCTCGAGACCGCTGTCCGGCGTCGCGCAGCCCGCGGCCGCCAGCGCCACCGCGGCTACGGTGGCGCACGCCGCGCGCCGCGCCCGCGTGCTCACCGGATCCCCCTCGCCGGGGCCGTCGGTGCGGTCACTCCGAACACAGGACCAGCGCCTCCCAGGGGCGAAGCAGCGGCCGGGAGCCGGCCGCGGGCAGGTCCTCGCGGACCGTGGCGCTCGACAGCACCGGCACCCCGGCGACGTCCAACCGCTGCGGTTCGGCGGAGAAGCCGGCGACCACCGTCAGCGGCCCGCTGGTGAAGACCCATCGCGTCTCGGACACCTCCACCTCGCGGTACCGCGCGACCTCGCCCGCGAAGTTCTCGTCGCGCAGGCCTATCAGCGCGCGGACCAGCGCGAGCGTGGACGTGGCGGAGGCCCGCTGGTCGGCCACGTTGACGCTCTCGTCGTCCGGCAGCGGCAACCAGGGCTCCCCGGTGGTGAAGCCCGCCCCGGGCGTACGGTCCCAGCGCATGGGGGCGCGCGCGTTGTCCCGCGGCCACTGCCCGTTCCTCTCCCCGGCGGTGAGGGGATCGCGATGCAGATGGGGCGGGATGTCGCTGTCGGTCATCCCGAGCTCGTCGCCGTAGTACAGCGCGTAGGTGCCGGGGAGCATCGCCAGGACGGTGTGCGCCAACCGGGTCCTGCGCTCGTCGCCCTGCGCCCAGCGCGTCGCCATGCGCGGCAGGTCGTGGTTGGAGCCGGCCCAGATCGGGCACGCGCCCGTCGGGAAGGCGGCCAGCGACTCGGCCGTCATCCGGGCCAGAGCGGGCGCCTCGAACGGGGCGAAGATGAACGGGAAGTTGAACCCGAGCTGCAACTGGTCGCCGTCGCCGTAGTAGGGGGCGAGTTCGTCGACGCGCGCCACCCATGTCTCGCCGAGGAGCAGCGGCGCCTCCGGCCGGCTCTCGGCACGGCGGCGCCAGTGCCGGTACACCTCGTGCACCTCGGGCTGGTTGAAGTTGTAGAGGTGCTGGAGCCCGTACCGCCCCTGGACCTCGCGGCCGTAGATGTAGGCCCCGTCGTGCTTCGGATTGTCGCGGAGCCGCGCGTCCTTGTAGAGCCCGTTCGCCACGTCGATCCGGAATCCGGCGATTCCGCGGTCGAACCAGAAATCCATGACGGCGTCGAACTCCGCGTGCACGGCCGGATTCCACCAGTTCAGGTCCGGCTGCTCCGGCAGGAAATTGTGGAGGTAGTATTCGCCGCTTTTCTCGTCCCATGTCCACGCCGGTTCGCCGGTGTCGTCGAGCCAGTTGTTCGGCGCGGATCCGTCGCTCTTGGGCGGCGCCCAGACGTAGTAGTCGCGGTAGGGCGAGTCCGTCCCGGAGCGCGCCTCCACGAACCAGCGGTGCTCGCTGCTGGTGTGGTTCGGCACCAGGTCGAGCAGGACGCGGATGCCGCGCTCGCGCGCCTGGGAGACGAGATCGTCCAGGTCGTCCAGGTTGCCGAGGTCCGGATGGACCCCGCGGTAGTCGGAGACGTCGTAGCCCCAGTCGTGATTGGGCGACGGCATCGTCGGGGAAAGCCAGAGGCCGTCGATTCCGAGCCACCGCAGATAATCGAGCCGACTGATCAACCCCCGCAGATCGCCGTGGCCGTCCCCGTCGGCGTCCTGAAAGGAACGCACATAGACGTGGTAGAGCGTGGCGCCGTGCCACCAAGGGGAATGATTCACCGATTGTCCTCTCCGAAGCGGATGCGTCAGCGGCCCGCGATGGACTCGACCACCTCGAGCGAGCGATTCGTATTTCGTTTCGCCGGTATGGTGACCAGCGGGGACGTAAGGTGTCAACGTGCTAAACGAACGGCGTTCGTTTAGCACGCGTGCAGCCACTGGGACGACGAATCCGGAGAGGGGTGCGGATGGCCCGCCCACGCAAGCCCCTGCTCTCGCGGGACGGCATCGTCGACGCGGCACTGGCACTCGCGAGCGAGACCGGCGGGTTCACCGTCCCGGAGCTGGCGAGGCGGCTCGGCGTCCGCCCGTCCTCGCTCTACAACCACGTCCGCGGGCGCGCCGAGATCATCGAGCTGATCCGTCGCCGGCTGCACGAGGAGATGGCGGTCCGGGTGGACGTGTCCGGCGACTGGGCGGACGTCGTCCGCAACGTCGCCGCCGCCCAGCGCGCGGTGCTGGCCAGGCATCCGTGGGTCATCATGCTGCTGGCGACGTCCCCCGCGGGCCTGGACTCGGCGATCACCACGGTCGAGAACCTCGCCACCATTCTGTCCCGCGCCGGATTCGCCGACCGGGACGTCGCGCACGTGATCGCGATGATCGACATCGTCACGATCGGCGCGGGCCTGGACCTCGTCTCGCCCGAGGTGATCTACCCGCCCGAGGTCCTCGCCCAGTCGACGACGCTGGCGCGCGTCATGAGCAGCCTCCCCGCGGGGGCGTCCCGCGCCGACGACGCCTTCGACTTCACCATCGAACTCGTCATCGAGGCGATGCGCGCCCGGCTGCGCCGGACCCTGGAGGGCGGCGCGGAGCAAGAGGCCCGCCCCTAGCCGCCCTCGTCTGACACACCACGAACTTCTTGCCGGCGAAGGCGAGCGCGAGAACCAGAACAGCGGACCGAGGACCCCGCCGATCGGCGGGATCGAGCCCGGGCGCGAAACGACACAGTGCGGATACGAGGGCCCTGCCCCGGGCGCTGGCAGCGCGATGTTCAAAGGCGAGACGCCTGCGCGGCCGGAGTGGTCGGCCGATCGCGATCACAAGCTGCCGAGGGAAAGGACGGGAGGACACCCGCGAACGCCCGCTTCCGTATCGCGTCCCAGACCAAGCAGATGGTGGCCACCGTCGTGCTGCAACTGGTCGAAGAGGGCCGCTTGGGCGTGGACGACAAGCTCGGCGACCTGCTGCCGGTGGTGGAGAAGGACCTGGTGGAACGGGGCCGACGAGGTCACGGTACGGCAGATGCTCCGGTACACCTCCGGCATTCCCGACTGATACTCCAAGCCGAATCCGGGCGGGAACAAGGGGGAAACCTCGCGGAGCTGGCGACGGCCCCCCACGCGGCTCCAGCGGATGCCCTCGCCGTCGCTTTGCGCAAGAACGCCGCGATCAGCGGCGACACCGAACACCCCTATGCCCTGCCAGATGACCACCGGCGTGGGCCGGGGCGAGGTCCCCTGACACGTCCGGGACCGCCTCCTCCACGTCGCTCGCCAGAAGCTCTGATCGCTGCGCATCGAGGCGCCGCCCTGGCACACCGGCCCGGCGGTGAACTGGTTCCAGCCCCTCGCCCCGCTCATCGCCATCTCGGCCATCAACGAGCCAGGCTTGCACCCCCCGCCGCAGAGCGATTCCATTGCCACTCTTATGTATGCGTGCACGACTCTTTCAGATGAGTGCACATTCTGCACTGAAATGGACCGTGGAAGCGCTTTCTCGTCACTGGTGCAGTCGCAGATGCGTACAGTTCAGATTGCTGGCGGCAAGAGCCGTCTGCGAATCAACAAAGGAGAGAAGCGATGCACAAGATCGCGATGATCGTCCGCCGGGCGATGAGCGCCGACCAGTACCCGTGCCCCTCCTGCGGCACGTACAACAGCGAGAACGCCAAGGTCTGCCAAACCTGCGGCACCCGAATCGGCTGACGTAGCGGCACACCTGGGCATCCCGTATTACTATTACCTTTAAGTCGGCTCCGGCGTTCGTTGCTTGCAACGAGCGTCGGAGCTCATTTCTCGATGTGCGGCTCAGTCAGGGACAGGCATCTGCACCCCGAGATCTGCCGGGAGTTCTGACCAGCGGAACCTGGCACCCTTTCGCGACGAGGGCTCCTCCGCAGGGGCAAGTCGCGAGTCCGTACGCAAAGGACCGCTCCTGGACTCGAATCGTCCAAGATTCAAGTCCCGCGCACGGCGGGCGGCTCGTCGAGGAGGTCCACGGGCTCGCCGCGGCCGGACTGATCTCGGCAGCGGCGACCGCGCGATCAATCCAGGCAACCCCCGTCCGGCGACTCGTTGGCTGTTCGCTAGCGCCCGGTGCGCTCATCGCCGCGCTCAGGTCCTCGCCTGCCGACGCCGCGACACCGATGGCTGCCGGCGGACGGCCCGGTGCCCGACGACGACCTGTCCGCCGACGCGGCCGCCGAGCGCCGCCCCTGCAAGCACTGCGGCCGACCGATCCCCCGCGGCGTACGCCGCGACGCCGAGTACTGCAGCCCCGCGCACCGCCACTCCCCCGCCATCAGCGGGGGGATCCGTCCTCACCGAGTCCGTGGCGTGTGCCGACGTGCCCTGTCCCGATTGGGACCGGCCGCGCCATCTGTTCCCCTGCAGAGAGCATTCCGGGACCAGCGACGGCGACCGGCAGGGAGCGGCGCTTCGGCGTCTCAGCTGGATTCGGCATCTGTGCTTGCCGATGGGCCGGCCAGGACGCGTGCCAGCAGGTCACGAAGGTGCTGCTGGTCGGGGCCTGGGAGTTCGAAGAAGGTCCGAGCCAACGCGTGGGCGCTGGAGCGCAACTGGCGGCGTTTGCGCTCGCCGGCTTCGGTGAGCACCACGTGCTTGACGCGGCGGTCGCCCGGAGCGGGACGGCGGGTCACCATGCCGCGGCGTTCCAGGCCGTCGACGATGCCGGTGACGTTCGACGGCTCGCATGACAGCCAGTCGGCCAACTCACGCATCGGGGCGGGGCCGGACAGGTTGGTCAGGACGAGCGCTTGGGCCGGGGGCAGGCCGAGCTCCGCTGCGGTGGCGTTGAACTGCGCGCGCAGCCGCCCGGTGACCTCGAAGACCAGGCCGCTCAGCTCGGCTACGACCGCATCCGTTTCGGTACCGGCATCGATGTCGGCGGCGGGGACGGGGTCGGTGTCCATGCGACCAGCATAGCCGCCGCTTAAGTAGGTGGACTGTTTAGCTCATGAAGTAAGTGCTACACTCCGGGCCCAGAAACTTAAGAAGCTGAACTATAAAGCAGCTAAAGGAGATGTCGCGATGACACGAGCGAGCACGGGCCGGCGCCCCGGCCCCAGGAGTCCAGGACGTGCACGGGCACTCGGCGTGGCGGGTGCGGTCGCGGCCGCGCTGGCGATCTGGGCGGTCGGGGAACCGCTGCTGGGCCATGACCTGGTCGTCCAGCAGAAAGGACAACAGCCGCAGGACCTGGGGGCGGCCGCGATCGGCGTGTTCGCGCTGGTCCCCTCGCTGCTCGGCTGGGCACTGCTGGCCGGGCTGGAGCGGGTGACGCGACTGGCGGCCCGGATCTGGACGGCCGCCGCCCTGACCCTGCTCGCGGTGTCGTTCCTGCCCATCATCGGCGTGCAAGCCTCCGGCGCGAGCAAAGCGGTGCTCTCCCTCACCCATCTCGCCGTCGCAGCCGTCCTCATCCCCGTCTTCTGGCGGACGGCCACGCCCCGGGCCGCTGACAGCGGGAGCGGAAGATGACAGCGCCCGAGAACGAGATTTTCGACAACCCCACCCCCTGGGTCGCCGATCACATTCGCGCCTACCTGGACACCGACGGCGTCCAGGGCCACCTCTACCAGGGCTGGCCAACGCTGCTGCTCACCACCCGCGGCCGCAGGACCGGCAAACTCCGCCGCACCGCGCTGATCTACGGCCGCGACCAGGATCGTTACTTGCTGGTCGCCTCCAACGGCGGCGCGGACCGCCACCCGGCCTGGTACCTCAACCTCACCGACACTCCGACGGCGTCGCTGCAGGTCGGATCGGACCACTTCACCGCGACCGCCCGCACTGCCACCGCTGAGGAGAAGCCCCGGCTGTGGCAGATCGTGACCGAGCTGTTCTCTCAATACGCCAGGTACCAAGAGGAATCAGCACGCGAACTGCCCCTGGTGATCCTCACCCCACATGTCCCGTCTGGGTAACCCGACCGGGCCGAGCCGCCCGCAGCATCCCAGAGAAACCTCGATACGGCTGCCGCCGCACCGGTGAGCGCGCGCCGTCCCCACCGACGGCGCCCTCCCGCAGCGAACGCCGCACCAGCGTCACGGTTCGAGGTAATCAACGCGATCACCCCCGCACCCGGCGTGGTGATGACGTGAGCCCGAGGGTTCGGCCGTCGACCCGCTTCTCGCCACCGGGCTGTGCCGCAGCGCCGGGCGGTCAGCCCGCCGCTTGCGGATCTCTGTCCGTGTGGCCGCGGCCGAGGAACTCGGCGAGGCGGGCGGCGGAGTCTCCTTCGTGGCCTGCCGACACCGCGGCGTCGACGGCGTTCTTGGCCTCCTGGGTAACGGCCGGGGAGACACCGGCCTCCTCCAGCGCGTGAACGATGTGGCCGAGGCTTGCGGTGACCGATGTCAGCGAGGCCGATTCGGTCCCTGAGAAACGCCCGGCGTCGATATCGGCCGCGAGTCCGGGCAGCAGGTCGGCGACCAGTCCCGCCATCTGCTGGGCGTGCGGTGCCAGTGCGGTGGCCGGCACGTTCTGTCGCGCCGCAAGCGCGAAGGAGTGCATCAGGCCGGTGATCGAGGTCCAGAACAAGTTCAGCAAGGCGATGTCGAAGCTCGCTGCCCGGCCGGGGTCGTCCCCGAGATGGACCGCCGCGCCGCCCAGCGCCGCCAGCGTGTGGCGGTGGCGGTCGAAGAGGACGACGGGTCCGCTGTAGAGAATGCGGGTCGCCTCGGTACCGATGGCCGCCGCCGGAGTCATGATCGAGCCATCGAGGTAGAGCACGCCCAACTCGTCCGCCCTGGCGGCCAGCTCGCGCGTGCGCCCCGGCCCATCGGAGGTGAGGTTTACCAGCGTGGTAACGGGCAGCCGTGACCGACCCGGCTCCGCCAGCGCCCGGTCGAAGATGGCATCTACCGCATTGGCGTCGATGACGCATACGATGACCAGCTCGCCGGCGTCGAGCGCTGCCAGTGGGCTGCCGGCCCAGACGGCGCCGCGGGCGAGAAGCTCGTTGGTTTTGTCGGCGGTCCGGTTCCACACCGTGGTCGGGTGACCGGCAGCGAGGAACGCCGAGGCGATGGCGCGTCCCATAGGCCCCATTCCCAGCACGGTCACCGGCGCAGGCGAGAGCTGCTGAATCACTGTCGTGCTCTCCCTTCGTTCGAGAACGCCGGGGTTCGGCGTGGCCGTTACGCTAAAGGTTCACGTTGACGTGAAGGTCAAGCTGAGAGGCAGCGACGGAGTGCAGATCGGTGCTCTGGCACGGCATGCAGGGGTGAGCCCTCGCGCGTTGCGCTACTACGAGGAGAAGGGGCTACTGGTTCCCAAGCGGACGGCTGGCGGATACCGCGTCTACACCGATGAGCACGCCGAAACGGTGCGCCGCATCCGGATCCTGCTCGCGGCGGGCCTCAACAGCGACATGGTCAGAGAGATCCTGCCCTGCATGGTTGACGACGGAGAATTCCTCGCGCCGGGATGCGAGGACCTCATCGCCGAGTTCGAGCGGGAACGGCGGCGCATCGACACTCAAATCACCGAACTGAACGATGTGCGCTCGGCGCTGACGGGAATCATCAGCGCAGGCAAGGCCTTCGCGGGCAGATAGCCGGACCCGGCTTCGAACCATCACCTGGCTCGACGGCAGCGGCGACACCGGCACAGTCCTGTGGTCCAACTCCGCCGCAGCCGGGGTAGATGGTCGCGTTCACCTGCGTGGTCATCACCCCCTGCTACCTGGGCGACGGTGCTACTAAAGCAACCTCCGGCATCAGTTACGTCGCCAGCAGCAGCGGCCTCGTCGACAGCATCCTGCTGACAAGGTGAACCACCCGGCCCTTCGGCCCGCACAGCAGGGCCTGCAGGCGGCGAGAATCGCAGCGCACCCCGGCAATGCCACCACCCGATTCCAGACCAGGCGATGCGTTCGCCGCCTTCATGTTCAACACGACGTAGCGCGTCATTGATCTTCAACGTCGGCGGGACAACGGCCGGGCAGGACGCCGGCCGGGCGCGAGTGCTGCCCACCAACATGGATGCCCGGGTCTCCGGTGGCTGCTTCGGCCTGTTCGCGGGAGGAGGCCGGCTCCCGAAATGTCAGAGCCTTCATCGATGCTGGGAAGGCCGTCAATGAGGGGATCTTCCGTGCCCATCCATCTCGCGAGCCGCCGTCGTACCGTGGCGTCGCTGACCGCCGAGTTCCCCGGCGCGCAGATCATCGACGCGACGTCCAAGGCGATGGAGCCGTGGGTACGGCTCAGCCCGTTCTACCCCCACGGCGGTATCCCGGTTCCCTTCTGCGATGGCGTGACCGCCCAGTCGGTCGAAGGGATCTGGCAAGCGCTGAAGGTCTTCGAACACGCCGACATCGACCCCGCCAAACTCCAGGTCACCACCATGCGGGGCTTGAAGCGCACCGTGCGCCGGTATGGCCCGGTAAGGGGCCATCGGGCTGGACTCGACAGTGATCGCCTGCTCGACTACGTGACGGCCCGCCGCCTGATCTATCTGCCGTCCTACCGATGGGTCTTGGACCACCGCGTCACGGACCTGCACGAGCGGCTTCGGCAACTCAGCGAACGGGCAGAGGTCGTGCTGCTCGACTACACCACCAACGGTGACCTCACCGACGTCACCAAACCGTTGTCCCACGCCGCTCTCATCCGGCAATACATCGAAGGGCCCGCCGAGCGACCGGCGCAGCGAGAGTTCACGGCCGGGTGAATGGTCCAGGTCCTGGAGAGCGGTCATCATCCCTATTGCGGGTACACCACCCTTATCGGCTGGGTTGCCGACCAGGAGTAGCCATTGGTCAGCCCGCAAGGAGTTCGAGTAGTTCGGCTTGCTGAGGGCTGACCCGGAGCAGAGGGTTGCGGCCCTGGGGGTAGATCTCGGCTTCGTCCCATTGCCGCCGGATCAGGCTAGAGGCGACACCTGTCTTGACTCCGCGGGAGTCCTGCTCGTCGCGAAGGCGCTTGGCGCCGAACAGGTACACCGCCCGGACGCACCAGGGTCGGGTGCCGGCTCGTGAGGAGCCTGCCGCTGATCGGGGACCGGTGAGCACCAGGTAGTAGTCAAGCGTTGCGGACGAGCTGGTGTCCAGCACGCCTTCCTCTTTGAGGTACCACTTGACGTTGACCGTCCGGCCCTGAAGCGGGCCGACGCGAAAGCGGCCATCGAAGGCGGTGTTGGTGGCCGATCCCTCCAGCTCGATGTCGAAAATTCGCGACGCGATCCACTCACCGAGATGCCCGGCCGTCATCGGCCGCTGGATGATCGCGGCGATCTCCCGATCAATGGCATTGCGGTCGACCATAAGCTCCGCAATCCGTTCGAACTCATCATCTCCCATAACGCTACCTTTTCATTGCTACACCAAGATTGGCGACCGAGGGCGAACACACTCTTCTGCGGCGTGTGGTCGGTCTGGTCTTGCGCCTGATGCGGGCGCAGCGTCGCAGGAAGACTTCATTTACCCCGGTAGGGACGTCCTGCGGCTCGCGACGCTCGCCTACCTGGGCCACAAGGGCGACTCACGCAGGCTCCCCGATCGACTTCCATCGACCTCGATCGACTGGTCTTCTGTGCCCGAGGGCAGGCGACGGCTTTGCCATCGCTGGATCAAGTTCAGAGCTGGCCGGGCGTGCTCTGCACGGCCATGGCCAGGCGAGCGATCAGGCTCGCGCCCTCGCACGAGCGCTTCGGTGCACGCAGGTGATTTGGCGGTGAGGAGGCTGTCGTTCGAGTCAGCCGACTTGCCGGTCGCGGCCGGCGAAGAGGCCGGCGGCCAGTTGCGGGAGCATCAGCAGCGCCATGAAGACCAGCGGCGCCCGCCAGTTGCCGCTGTGCTCGTACAGAGCGCCCACCAAGATGGGGCCGGGGATGGACAGGAGGTGGCCGGTGCTCTGGGCGAAGGCGGACAGCCGGATCACGGTCTCACTGTCGCGGCCGCGCAAGCCGATCATCGTGAGGACGAGGGGGAACGAGCAGTTGGCGACACCCAGCAGGCCGGCCCACACCCACGGTGCCGCGGCTGGGGCGGCCCACAGCCCGCCATATCCCGTGAGGCCGAACAGACCGATCGCGATGGCCACCCCGCTCTGGTTGCGCAGACGGCCGGCGACGGCGGCCAGCACGAACGACAGCGGGATGCCGAGCACCGAGGTGACGGCGAAGAGCAGGCCGGCGGTCTCGGGGGGAAGTCCGGCGTCGCGGTAGATCTGCGGTAGCCAGCCGATGATGATGTAGGCGGCGGTCGCCTGCAGGCCGAAGTAGAGGGCGAGAGCCCAGGCCGTCGGACTCCGAGTGAGACGGGTGCGGGGCACAGAGCCTCCGACGGTGGGGCCCGTGTCTGGGGAACCGAGGGTGGAACTGGCACGCCCGCGGGCCAGGACGAGCCACGGCGGCACGGCGATGGCGGCGAGCAGGGCCCAGGCGCCCAGGCCGATCCGCCAGTCGCCACCGAACCGCCCGGCCAGGGGGACGGTGGTGGCGGCGGCGGTCGAAGCGCCGACGTTGAGGGCCATCGAGTACAGGCCTGTCATCGCGCCGACGCGTTCGGGGAAGCGCTGCTTGACGACGACCGGGAGCAGCACGTTGGCCACAGCGATGCCGGCGAGCGGCAGGGCGCTGAGCACGGCGAACAGGGCGCCACCGGCCGCGAGCGGGCGGATCATCAGCCCGACTGCGACCGCCGCCATGCTGGCCGCGATGACGATGTCGCGCCCACGGCCGGCCAGCCAGGGGGCGGCGAAGCCGATCAGGGCGAAGCACACCGCCGGCATGGAGGTGAGCAGCCCCGCGTAGCTCGCACTCATCCCCAAGCCGGCCTGCGCCTCTTCGAGTACCGGCCCAACGCTGGTGACCGCCGGCCGGAGGTTGACCGCGGCCAGGACCAGCCCGATCGCCGCGAGACGGTGCCCCCAGACGGCGGCGCGGTGCGTGTCGTGCAGTGGGGCTGCACATGGGCGTGTTCCTGCATCCTCCTGAGTCACGCAAGGATCGTATAATCATGGGATGAATATGCCACCGGTTCCCCGCCCGGCAGGGCTGTTCGACCACGTGGTCGCCCGGCTGCGCCAGCAGATCACCTCGGGCGCCTGGCCAGTGGGCTCCCGGATCCCGACCGAGCCTGAGCTGGTTCAGCAACTCGGCGTGGCCCGGAACACGATCCGGGAGGCCGTGCGGGCGCTCGCCCACAACGGCTTGCTGGACGTACGCCACGGTTCGGGCACCTACGTCATCGCCACCAGCGAGCTGGCCGGCGTCATGCAGCGCCGCTTCGCCGCCGCCGACCAGGGTGACGTGATCGCGGTACGGGCCGCCCTGGAAGTGACTGCGGCAAGGATGGCCGCACAGCGCCGTACTGAGGAAGATCTGCTGCGGTTGGACGAAATGCTTGACCGCCGGGAGCGCGCCTGGGCGTCCGGGAATCGGGATGCTTTCGTGGACGCAGACGCGGCTTTTCACCGCGCGGTGGTGTCCGCGTCCCACAACGAGGTGCTCGTCGAGCTGTACGCGGACCTCGGACAGGTGATCCGTCAGTCGCTGCACGAGCATTTCAGCGCCGGGCTGCAGCCTGACGGCTATATGGACCACGCTCGCCTGCTCGAGGCGATCCGCAGCTCGGCAGCGGATACGGCGGCCGCCGAGGCGGCTTCCCACACTTCCAGTTGCCGCCCGTACGTTGAACGGCCCTCGAAGAACGGCTGACCGGTCTGATACGAGCGCTTCTGACTTTTACACGCGGTGGGGAACGTTGCGTGCGAGGAGGCGGAAGGGTTTCTGAGGCTAACGCCGCAGGCGGGAGCGGAGGCTCGGCGGCTTCTGCCACCACTTCCGATTATTCTCAGGAGGCGGGTGGTGCGGCCTGGAATTCAGCCTGTTGCCCATCCAGTCGCCGTGCGGGGTGATGACGGCGAAGCGGGCGCCCGCAGGATCGGTCATGAACGCCATGCGCCCCATCGCCACTTGCTCCTCGTCGGTCGGGCCAAAACGGATGCCGGCGCCCAACTCCGCGGCCCGGCTGACCGTGGCGTCGCAGTCCTCGACCCAGATCCAGGGAAACCAGTGGGGCGGGTAACCCGTCGGGAACGAGTCATCCATCTCGATCATGCTTGCGACCACGTGCCCGCCGGCCTTCCAGGCGGTGACGGGGCGGTCGCGGAAACGGCGCTCCACGGCCTGCCAACCGAACACCTGCTCATAGAACGTGCGCGCCTGCCCGGGCCGACGACAGGCGAGCTCCACCCAGCAAACGGCGGAGGGCTCATCGATGACTGCGGCACCGTGTAGCCGCCGGGGCTGCACGACGGCGAAATCGGCCCCCTCGCGGTCGCCGAACATCGCGAGCTGCTCAAGGTCCGCGACATCGATGAGGTCGGACAGCACTTGACCGCCCGCGTCCGCCACCGCCTGCCCGGTGGTCTGCAGATCGCCGGCACGGAAGTAGCAGAGCCAGGACGGGTACTGCGCACTGTCGGCGAGCGGCTGCATCCCGAGGACCTCTGGGCCCAGGTCACCAAGAGTGAACATGGACAGGTCGGTCAGGCCCGGGATCGTCACGTCATAGACGCCCCACCCGAACAGCTCACAGTAGAATTTTTTGGACCCCTCCACGTCGGGGCTGGCCAACTCAATCCATGCCGGCCACCCAGGCGGGTACTCCGTAATATCCGGCATATCAGCATCACCTTTCCAGCCTAACTTTACGCCAATGACCGGCAGATGATTAAACAAAGCCGTGGTATGAATAGGCTAAATTTAGCGCAAATGTGTCGCCAAATAGCCTTGTAGGCCTTTGCGTACCAGGACGGTAGACGTTCCGCACTGAATCGATGGGACTCCCGCGAGGCCGCCGCTGGCTCGGCCCTGTCGGGCGCACGGACGGCCTCTGCGCGTTCGGAGGCTTGGTAGCAGGCGCCCAGCGTCAGGCTGGTCTCGCCGCCGATCGCGGGACATGCACGATCACGCCGTAGCACCGACCAGGGCGCGCGACCGCCAGACGGACGAACTGCGCCCTGTCGGCAATCTGGGTACCTGGCCGATGATGCTCGCTCACGGATGACCGGGGGCGGTACGCGGGCCTCGGTAGGGCAGGGTCTGGCTGTAGACGACGTTGGTCGTGGTGCTGCCGAACTGGGCGAGTTCGTCGACGATCCGTTCGAGGTGGGCCATGGAGCCCGCCGCCACCTTCAGGGTGTAGCAGTCCTCGCCGGTGGTGCGCAGGCATTCGAGGATCTCCAGGCGCTCGCCGAGCAGGCGGCGCAGCGGCTCGTGCCGGCTGCCGGGGTACTTCAGGCGGACGACGGCCAGCACGGCGAATCCGACCTTCGCCAGATCGATGTCGGCTCGGTATCCGGTGATGACCCCCAGCGCCTCCAACCGCCTGACCCGTTCGGTGGTCGCCGAGGCGCTGAGATTCACCCGGCGGCCCAGCTCGGTGAGGGGAACGCGGCCGTCCTGCTGGATCTCCGCCAGGATCGACCAGTCGGTCACGTCCAGATCCTCGGTCATTCACCGAATGTACCGGTAGGTTCGCGGCGATGGCGGTCGAGCACCGTGAGCACCGCCTTCAGAAACAAGTGATCAACTGGATAGCGTCGTCCTGTGCACATTGGGGTGAATGTTCCGAACTTCGGGCCGGGGACGGCTCCGGCCGTGTTGCGGCGCTGGGCGCAGACCGTGGAAGCGCTCGGTTACGACCTGTTGATGATCTCCGACCACGTGGTGGTGACGCCGGACGTGGCCGAGCAGTATCCGGCTCCGTTCTACGAGCCGTTCACCACCCTCGCGTGGCTGGCCGGTGTCACCGAACGGGTCGCGCTCGGCACCTCGGTGCTCATCGTGCCGTACCGGCATCCCCTCCTCATGGCCCGGATGGCGGCGAACCTCAATCGGTTCAGCGACGGCCGGCTGGTGCTCGGCGTGGGCGTCGGCTGGGCCCGCCAGGAGTTCGACGCGCTCGGGGTGCCGTTCGAACAGCGCGGGCGGCTCACCGACGACCACCTCCGGGCGATGCGCACCGCATGGGCGGACGAGGCCGACTACCAGAGCGGGCCGATACCGATCTGGGTCGGCGGGAACACCGACGTGGGCCTACGCCGGGCGGTACGCCTCGGTGACGCCTGGCATCCCCTGCGCATGACCATGCCGTGGCTGCGCAGCGCGGTGGACCGGATGAAGACCGTCGCGCAGGCATTGGAACGGCCGGTACCCGCCCTGGTCCCCCGCATCGTTCTGCGGCTGACCGACCTACCGGTCACGGGCCCCGAACGCCGCGTCGGCGAGGGCACCATCGACCAGGTCCTCCAGGACTTGGAAGAGCTGCGGCTCCTCGGCTCCGAGACCGTTGTGCTCGACCCGTTCGACAAGGACCCGGCGGAGACGCTGGCCCCAGGCAAAGCCTGGCAGGCGCTGGCGACCGTGGCCGACCGCTGGACCTGGACACACTCGACTCAACAAGGGGAACCACAGTGACACCTCAGGACGAGAACTTCCTGCGCAGGGCCATCGAGCTGGCCTCCAAGGCGCGCGAGAGCGGGGACGCCCCGTTCGGATCGCTGCTGGTGGGGCCGGGCGGCGAGGTGCTGGCCGAGGAGCACAACACGGTCACCAGCGACGGCGACATCTCCGCCCATCCGGAGCTGAAGCTGGCCCGGTGGGCGGCCCGCGAGCTGGACCCGCCCACGGCGGCGGCCACCACCATGTACACCAGCTGCCAGCCCTGCGACATGTGCAGGGGCGGCATCGAACGGTCCGGGCTCGGACGCGTGGTCTACGCGCTGTCCAATGAGCAGCTCGGGACGCTCAAGCCGGGCGGCGGCTGGCCGCAGGTGCCCCAGGAGGGGCCGGCCCTGTTCGAGGAGGCCCGCATCCCGATCGAGGGCTTCTACCACTGACGATCGACCGAGCCGTGCCACGGCCGGCAAGCCGGCGACCGGTCCCCGGGTTCTCTCACGACCGCCGGACGCCACAGGTCGCCGTGAGAGGGTCCGCCTTCGACGCCAGGGGCACCGGTGTGAACATTGGCGGCTCTTCGGAGGGCTCCAAGGCGGTCGGCCCGTAGAGCCAGTCCACGAACGAGTAGTCGTCGACGGCACGTTCCCGCAGCAGGGCGTTGCGGTTTCGGCGGGACGTCCCGTCGAGGTGCCACAGGTCGCCCCAGGCGCGCGAAGCGGTGAGCACGCGGCGGCAGTGCTCGGGCCGGACGGCCTGGTAGGCCGCGAGGACGGCCGGCCAGTCCACCGTCCCGTCGCGGGCGAGACGCCGGGCGAGGTGTTCGCCGAGAACCCAGCCGTCCTCGATCGCCATGATCGCGCCCTGGGCGATGTACTGCAGCGGGGGGTGGGCGGCGTCGCCGAGGAGGGCGATGTTGCCGTCCACCCAGGTCATGAGCGGCTCGCGGTCGTACATGCGCCACCAGCGGTCGCGCCACATGTGGGGCAGCCCTTCGCGGACGAAGTCACAGGTCCGCTCGAAGGCCGTGTCCAACTCGTCCGGCGTGCCCCAGTCCTCCTCGCCGGCACGTGCCTTGGGCGACTCGAAGACGGCGACCTGGTTGAGCAGTCCGCCGCCGCGCAGCCCGTAGTGGACGAAGTGGCAGCGCGGGCCGACGTACACGACGACCTCGGACAGATCGACCTCCGCCCCCCGGCCGCTCGCGGTCGGTGTGGTGCCGCGGTAGGCGACGTAGGCCGACGAGACCGGCCGGTCGTCCGAGAGGAGCCCGCGCGCCACCGAATGCAGCCCGTCGGCCGCGATGACCACCCGCGCTTCCTCTCTGCGGCCGTCGGCAAGCGTCACGCATGCGCCCTCGGCGGTGTTGGCGTAGGCGACCACCGACTGCGAGGTCCGCAGATGGACGCCGGCGCGCTCGCAGGCGCGCAGCAGCATGGTGTGCAGGTCGCTGCGGTGGATGACCAGGTAGGGGTGGCCGTAGCGCCGCTCGAGGTCGCGCAGGTCGAGCCGGGTCAGCTCCGAGCCGTCGACGGCGTCGCGCATGATCATCGCGTGCGGCAGGACGCCGAGGGACGCCGCCTCGTCCAGCAGGCCGTAGTCGTCGAGGATGCGCGTGCAGTTGGGGGCGAGCTGGATTCCCGCGCCGACCTCGCCGAAGGCGGCGGCCTGTTCGAGCACGCGGACCGCGAGGCCGCGGCGGGCCAGCGCGTAGGCGGCCCCCAGTCCGCCGATCCCGCCGCCGACGACGAGCACATCAGGGTTGGTCATGGTCTCTTCCTTGTCGGGCGTCAGAGCCAGGGGTCGAGCCGCGGGGGGCCGGTGAGGGAGTGGGGCCGCCCGGCCAGCCAGGCGGCCACCTCGGGCAGCGGTCCGGCCGGCAGGCTCGACGTACCGAGTCCCCGCTTGGCGGCGATGTCGCGGACGAGGGCCCGCAGGAAGTCGCCCGGCAGGTCGGCGAAGGAGACGCCGCGGTCCATGTCGACGGCATGGACGAAGACTTCGCGCGACCGCAGCCAGGGCACCTCGGTGGCGGGGACGGTGCGGCCCTGCGCCGTCACCACCTCGTTCCGCCACTGCCGCTCGGTCAGCGCCTCCATCGCGGTCCGCAGCGCCGCGCACGAACGGGTCAGCCAGCCGGTCAGCTCCGGACCGCTCATCCGGGGGCCGCGCTCGATCCCGGCCGCGCGATCTTCGGGCGAGGCGTACATCGGGGTCGCCTCCCCGGTGGCCGCCCAGTGCACCAGGTTGCCGAGCGCGTCGGCGTTCGATGCGACGTGGGCGACGAGATGCCTGCGGGTCCAGCCGGGCAGCGGGCTCGCCGTGTCGAAGGCGGGCTCGGTCAGACCGTCGGCGGCGGCCAGGAACAACTCGGTGCCCTCCCGCATCCAGTGGTGGGCGTCGGCGATGGAACGGGCCATCAGACGTCCTCGACGATGCGGTTGACGCAGGCGCCGAGGCCGTCGATCTCGGTCACGACCGTCTCGCCGCCGGTCAGGTAGACCTTCGGGTCGCGGGCGTGGCCGACGCCGGCGGGGGTGCCGGTGGCGATCAGGTCGCCGGGCCGCAGCCGGACGATCGTGGAGATGTACGCGATCAGGGAGACGGGGTCGAACAGCAGCGTGCCGGTGTCGTCGGACTGCATGACCGTTCCGTCCACGACGGTCCTCACCCCGAGGGCGGGACGGACGCCGCCGACCTCGTCGGGGGTGGCCAGATAGGGGCCGACAGGGGTCGAGGAGTCCCAGATCTTGCCCTGGGTCCACTCGATCGTGCGGAACTGCCAGTCGCGCGCGGAGATGTCGTTCATGACGGTGAACCCGGCGATCGCCGCCTCGGCCTGGGCTTCGCCGGCGCGGCGGACCTCCTCGCCGATGACGACGGCCAGTTCGACCTCCCAGTCCAGGGCGTCGGTCTCGGCCGGTTTGACGATGTCGTCATGGGCGCCGATCAGGGAGTCGGCGAACTTGGGGAACAGTGTCGGGTACGCCGGAAGTTCGCGGCCCATCTCCTCGATGTGGCGGGTGTAGTTGTGGCCGACGCAGATCACCTTCGACGGGCGCGGCACGAGGGGCGCGAAGTCGGCGTCCCGCACGTCGTAGGTCGTCCCCGTGCCTGACGCCGCTCTGGCCCGCCAGTCCGGCTCGGCGAGCAGGGCGCCCAGGTCGCTGAACCCGAGGTCGATGAGCTCACCGCCGTCGAGCCGGGCGGCGCGGGTGCCCTCGAGGGTGCGGATGGTGCAGAGCTTCATCAGGCGTCCTTGGCGGATCGGTTGAGCTTGAGTGCCTCGAAGACGGGCGCGTCACTGAAGCGGAACAGGTCCAGGGCCCCGGAGTCGGAGTCGGACGGCCCGGCCTCGGACCGCATCGAGAACGGCTCCCACGAGGGGACGACGAACAGGTCTCCGCGGGTCACCGACCAGGTCCGGTCTCCGACCGTCACCGTGCCGGAACCGTCGAAGACCTGGTAGACGCTGGAGCCGGTCTCACGGACGGGAGCCGTCGCAGCGCCCCGCGCCACGCGGTGGAACTCGGCGCGCACGGTGGGCAGCACGTCCGCGCCGTCGATGGGGTTGCTGTACCGGACGGCAGCGTGGCCCGGCTCCACCGTGGCCGCGAACCCTTGCTCTTCCAGCGCGAGCTGGTCGGCCAGCGCGCGGTCGGTGTACTCCCACTTGTAGGAGAGCAGCGGCGAGCCCGGGGTGGTGTGAGCGACGGCGACCGGACGCAGTCCGGGGTGGCCCCACAGCCGCTCCGAGCGGGACCGCTCGGGCGTGCTGCGCTCGTCCTGGGAGAGCTCCTCGCGTCCGAACTCGAAGAACTGCGCCTCGGTCAGGTACTGGAACGGGATGTCTAGGCCGTCGATCCAGGCCATCGGACGATCGGTGGCGTTGTGGTGGGCGTGCCAGTTCCAGCCGGCCTGCGGCAGGAAGTCGCCCCGGTTCATCGGCACCGGGTCGCCGCCGACGACCGTCCAGACTCCGGAGCCCTCGACGACGAAGCGGAAGGCGTGCTGGGTGTGGCGGTGCTCGGGTGCGTCCTCGCCGGGCATCAGGTACTGGATCGCCGCCCACAGCGTCGGCGTGGCGAACGGGCGGCCGCCCAGCCCGGGGTTCGCCAGCGCGATCGCCCGGCGCTCGCCCCCGCGCCCGACCGGGACGATCCGGCCGGCCAGCTCGGCCAGCCGGACGAGCCGGTCCCATTTCCACACATGCGCGACGGCGCTGGACCGCGGCTGGGGCGGCATCAGTCCGCCGATCTCGGTCCACAGCGGGACGAGGAGTTCGGTCTCGAAACCGCGGTAGAGGTCTTCGAGCTCGGGGGTGGCGTCCGGCTGGCCCGGCGCGTCGACCGCTCGCAGGTTCACGGGAGAGTCCGCGAGAGCGTCGGCAGAGGTGCTGGTCATGGCGGTCATCGTGCTGCCTGTACTCTCTGAGGAAAAGAAAATTCTGTGTTACAGAATCGAGGACGGAGTGGACAAGCCGCTCAAGGAACCGCCTCCCTACGCCATCGCGAGCGTCGACAACGCCCTGCGCATCGCGACGATGCTGCAGCTCGAAGGCCCTCTGACCGTCTCCGAGGTCGCGCGGCGGCTCGGCGTCGCGAACTCGACGGCGCACCGGCTGCTCGCCATGCTCGTCTACCGGGACTTCGCGGTCCGCCGGCCCGACCGCGCCTACCGCGTCGGCCCCGTCCTGGAACTCGCCGCCCATTCGCAGTCGACGGCCGCCAGACTGCGCGCCGCCGCGCTGCCGCATCTGCACGCGCTGGCCGAACTCCTCGAGGAGTCCGCCAACCTCACCATCCGCACCGGCGACACGGCGCGCTTCATCGCCAGCGTCGAGTCACAGCAGGTCCTGCGGGTCGGTTCGCGCGAGGGCATGGTCTTCCCCGCGCACCGCACGACCGGCGGGCTGCTGCTCCTGGCCGAACTGCCGCCGGACGAGCTGGCGGCCCTGTACTCCCCCGACCGCCACGATCAGCGACCGGACGTCGCTCCAGACCTCGACGCCCTGCGAGCCGACCTGGCACGGGTACGCCGCAACGGATTCGCCCTCAACGAGGGCCGCTCCGAGCGCGGCGTCGTCGCGGTCGGCGTCCCCGTGCGCGCACCGGACGGCGCCGCCGTGGCCGGCCTCTCCCTGTCGATGCCGAGCGCACGCTACGAGAAGGAACGGCTCCCCCATCTGGTCGGCACGCTGCGCAAAGCGGCCAACGCACTGGAGCGTGACCTGGCCCGATGAAACCGCCCCGGCCCGATGAAACCGCCCCGCAGGGCCGAGGCGGGCTACCTCCTCAGTTCAGCCGCTGACACCGTTGCTCTGCTGCCCCGCCTGCCGGAGGATCTCCTCCGCGTCGTCGAGGGGAGGGTGAATGACGTCCAGGATGGTGTCCTTCAGTTGCTTGGCCTGCGCTCCGTCGAGTTGCACCTGGCGTTCCCAGCCGGTGGTGTAGAGAGCGCCGGCGGAGCCGAGGTCCAAGCACGTCACGTAGGGGTCCGGGTCGAAGTCCACGAGTGGAACATCGAGCAGGTCGGCTGCGGCGTTGTGCCCGGCGGCCTTGCCCATGGGAGTGGCGAACTGGCAGCTCTGAATCACGTGATGGCCGGCGTCCGCGTGGGCGGCGGCGACGTCGCCGGCGGCGAAGATCTCGCCGTCGACGCGCAGCCGGCGGTCGACCAGGAGGCGGCCCAGCCGGTCCCGCTCGCCGGGGAACTGCGCCGTCAGCAGGCTTGCGCGCATGCCGCCCGTCCAGACGACGACGTCCGCTTCCAGGCGGGTGCCGTCGACGAGGTGCGCGCCGGTTTCGTCCACGGCCGTGAGGGTGGTGCCGAGCCGGACCTCGACGCCCAGTGCGGCGAGGGCCGCCTCGATCTGGGGACGGGGTCCCGGCCCGAGGTCCGGGGCGACCGTGTCAGCGCGCTCGATCATCACCACGGTGCCCCGTTCGGCGAGTTCGGTGGCGATCTCAAGGCCGGTGAACCCTGAGCCGACGACGACGGCCCGGGCCTCGTCCATGCCGTTCAACCGGCCGGCCAGCCTGGCCGCCCCCTCAGCGGTGTCGATGTCGTAGAGGAGGTCGGAGCCGGGGATCGCCGGGCGGGCGAGGCGGCTGCCCGCCGCGAGCACGAGCCGGTCGTAGGAGAGCAGCTGGTCGTTCGCGGTGATGTTGCGGGCCTCGGTGTCGACATCGCTCACCTCGGCTCGCAGATGCGCAACGCCGATGGGCTCCAGGAAACGCTTCAGCGGAACGCGGGACCATTCGGGGACGAGTCTGTGCAGGCGGGGACGCAGCACCATGTCCTCGTTAGGGGCCACCAGTGTGATGTCCAGGTCGGACTCACCGCGGACCAGGGCGGCCGCGGCGGCGCTCCACACACCCGCGAAACCGCCGCCGATGATGACGATGCCGGACATGACTCTCCTTCTAACCGTGACAGGGGTTTGTGTGATCAGGGCGGCGGCCGGCGAGCGGGGCCGGCCGCGCATCGTGCGGTGGCGTTACCGCAGTGCCTGCTTGTGGATCTTCCCCGACGCGGTGCGCGGCAGGTCCTCGACGAACTGGACGGTCTTAGGGATCTTGTAGCGCGCCAGCCGGCCGGCCAGGAAGCCGATCAGACCGTCCCGGTCAGGGACGGCGCCGGGTCGTGTCCGGACGAAGGCGCGGCCGACCTCGCCCCAGCGACCGTCGGGCACCCCGATGACGGCGCATTCCGCGACGTCCGGGTGTTCGAGGAGCTGCGCCTCCACCTCGGCCGGGTAGACGTTCTCCCCGCCGGAGATGTACATGTCCTTGATGCGGTCGACGATGGAGAAGTACCCGTCTTCGTCCACCCGCCCGACATCGCCGGTCCGCAGCCAACCGTCCTCGGACAGCACCGCGGCGGTGGCCTCGGGGCGTTCCCAGTACCCCGGCATCACGGTCGGTCCCTCGATGAGGATCTCGCCCACCGCGTCGCCCGTGGCGGAGTGCTCCAGACGCACGTCGCTGAAGAAGTGCGGGACACCGGCGGACCCGGCCTTGGCCGTGCTCATCTCGGCGCTGAGGATGAGGGCGCCCGGCGCGGCCTCGGTCAGTCCGAACCCTTGCAGGAACTCCAGTCCGCGTTCCTGGTACGTGCGGATCAGCGGCAGCGGCACGGGCGCTCCGCCGGCCAGAAGGGAGCGCACGGACGACAGATCCGCCGCCGCCCAGCGGGACGACCGCGCCAGGTCGGCGAACATCGTCGGCACGCCGAACATCCAGGTCACCCGGTGCCGTTCGATGAGGTCGAAGCAGGCGTCGACGTCCCATCCGGGCATGAGCACGGCGGCGCCGCCCTTGAGCAGGGTCGGCAGCAGCGTCATGTTGAGCGCCGCGACGTGGAACAGCGGCGCGCTGACCAGGGTCACCTCGTCGCGGGTCAGGTCCAGTTCCACCAGGGTGTTGAGACAGTTCCAGATGACGTTGCCATGGGTCAGCGTCACCCCTTTGGCGCTGCCCGTGGTGCCCGAGGTGTAAAGGATGAGCGCGGCATCATCGTGGCCCACGGGCTCGTCGATGGGATCGTCGGGAGCGGCCCGAACGACCGACTCGTAGTCGTGCGCGCCGTCCACGCCGCCGTCCACGGCCACCAGGAGCGGCGGCGCCGTCAGGTTCGCCACCACACCGGCGCTTTCGGCGCTGTAGATCAGCACCGACGCCCCGCAGTCACGGAGCTGGTGATCCACCTCCGCGACCGCCAGCCGGGTGTTGAGCGGGACGAAGACGGCGCCGAGCGTGTGAGCGGCGAACAGGCTCTCCACGAAGGAAGGGCGGTTGGGGCCGAGGTAGGCGATGCGGTCGCCGCGGCCTAGCCCGAGCCCTCGCAGTGCGTGGGCGAGCCTCGTCACCCGCAGGTAGAGGTCGGCGTAGCTGACGGCGCCGTGTTCACCGAGAAGGGCGGCCCGGTGAGGGCCGCTGCGCACCCGGCGGGCCGGCCATGATCCGAGGCCTTGGTTCCGCATCAGGATTCCTTTCCGGGTGCCGGAGTGCCGTCCCCGTCACCGGTGAAGGCCAGCCGCTGGAGCAGGCCCAGCAGCAGATCGCGTTCCTCGGGGGCCAGACGCTCCAGGAATCGTTCCCTGGCCGCCTCGACATCCTTCTTCGCCTGCTCGCGCAGCTCCCGGCCCCGCGGAGTGGGTGCGACCAGCCGCGCGCGCCGGTCGCCGGGATGGGGCAGGCGCTCGACCAGCCCCTCGGTTTCCAGGGCGTCGACCAGGGCGACCACCGGGCTCGGGTCGAGCCCCAGGTAGGCCGCGATCTCGCGCTGCGAGGCCCCGTCGCGGTCGCACACGTACGACAGGACGGAGAAGTGCCGGACCCGCAGGCCTCGGCCGGCCAGATGGCCGTTGGTGATCCGCACCATGAGCCCGCTGGTGCGGGCCATCAGGAAGCCGACGTCGCCGGCCAGCTGCACCTCTTCACGTCCCGTCACCGCGGCATCCACTCCCTAAACGATGGCGACATCAATAATTGAAGTTATCATCTATATTGCCGTAGTGTCCAGGCTGCGACCCGCATGGAGCGGACGCCCGAACGCGAAGGAGAACTCATGGATCTTGCTGGGAGGGTGGCCGTCGTCACCGGCGCCGGCGCCGGGCTCGGCCTGGCGTATGCCCGGGACCTGGCCGCGGCCGGCGCCCGGGTGGTGGTCAACGACGTGGATGACGCCGCGGCCGAAGCGGCGGCGTCATCGATCCGTGCGGCCGGCGGCGCCGCGGTGGCCGAGGCCGGCGCCGTCGGCGACTCGGCGGTCGCGCAGGCGCTGGTCGACCGCGCCGTCGGCGAGTATGGCCGGCTCGACGTGATGGTCACCAATGCCGGAGTGCTGCGGGACACGGTGCTGTGGAAGATGACCGACGAGGACTTCGACGCGGTCGTCGACGTCCACCTGCGGGGCACCTTCACCTGCGTGCGGGCGGCCGCCGTCACCATGCGGGCGCAGGGCGAGGGCGGCCGGATCATCTGCGTCGGCTCTCCCACCGGCCAGCGCGGCAACTTCGGCCAGACCAACTACGCCGCCGCCAAGGCCGGGATCGTGGGCATGGTGCGCACCTGGGCGATGGAACTCGCCAGGTCGCGGATCACGGTGAACGCCGTCGTCCCCGTCGCCGGTACGGCGATGACCCGGACGGTGCCCTTCCTCAAGTCCCATGTCGAGGCGCTGGAACGCGGAGCGGCACTGCCGCCCTTCGTGCGCCGCACGCTGGGGTTCGGCACTCCGCAGGACGCCGCCGGGCTGGTGACGTTCCTCGCGTCGGACGCGGCCGCGGACGTCACCGGGCAGGCGATCGGCATCGGCGGCGACCGGGTGAGCGTCTGGACGCACCCCGAGCAGGCCGCCGCCGCCTACTCCACCGGCGGCTGGAGCGCCGACGACCTGGCCGGCGTCTGGGCCACCGCGCTCCGGCCCCACCTGCAGACCTTCGGCGAGCAGCTTCCCCAGCCCCAGGAGTGATCCCCATGCCCGCACAGATCCGCACCGACGACCTCACCGCCCTCGACGTCCACGTCCACATCGAGGTGGACGACGACGGCCACACCTCGATGGGCGGCGAACTGCTCGAAGCCTCGGCCGCGTACTTCAAGTCGCACCACCGCACCCCGACCGCGGACGAGATCGCCAGAACCTACCGGGACCGAGGGATGGCGGCGGTCGTCTTCACCGTGGACCACCAGGCGGCGACCGGCCACCCGCCGATCGCGAACGAGTTCGTCGCCGAGGCCGCCGCGCGGCATCCCGACGTCCTGATCCCCTTCGCCAGCCTCGACCCCGCGCGGGGCCGCGCCGCCGTCGCCGAGGTGTCCCGGCTCGTCGGCGAGTACGGTGTCCGCGGTTTCAAGTTCCACCCCAGCCTGCAGCACTTCGACCCGACCGACCGGGCCGTCTTCCCCCTGTACGAGGCCATCGCCGCGCAGGGCGTCCCGGCCGTCTTCCACACCGGCCAGACCGGGATCGGCGCGGGGCTGCGCGGCGGCGGGGGGATACGGCTCGGCCTGTCGAACCCGATGCTCCTCGACGAGGTCGCGGCGACCTTCCCCGATCTCACGATCGTCATGGCCCACCCCTCCTTCCCCTGGCAGGACGAGGCGCTGGCGGTCGCCACCCACAAGGAGAACGTCTGGATCGACCTTTCCGGCTGGTCGCCGAAGTACTTCCCTCCCAACCTGGTGCGCTACGCCAACTCGCTCCTGCAGGACAAGGTCCTGTTCGGATCGGACTTCCCGGTGATCACACCCGACCGCTGGCTCGCCGACTTCGAGCGCCTCGACATCAAGCCGGAGGTCCAGCCCAAGATCCTCAAGCGGAACGCGTGCCGGCTGCTCGGCCTGGCCGGATGAGCGGGGAGACCACCATGCCCAGGACCGTCACCATCGCCGGGCTCGCCGAACTGGTCGGCGAGGACCTCGGCCACAGCCGGTGGCTCACCGTCGACCAGCCGCGGATCGACATGTTCGCCGACGCGACGGACGACCACCAGTGGATCCACATCGACACCGCCGCCGCGGAGCACGGCCCGTTCGGCGGCACCATCGCGCACGGCTACCTCACGCTCTCGCTGCTCATCCCGCTGTGGAGCGAGCTGCTGGAGATCGAGGACGCCACCACGAAGATCAACTACGGCCTGGACCGGGTGCGCTTCCCGGCCCCGGTGCCGAGCGGCACCCGGATCCGCGTCCAGGCGACCGTTGCCGAGGTCACCGAGGTCGCCGGTGGCGTCCAGGTGATCGTCGACGCGACCGTCCACGCCGAGGGCGGGAGCAGGCCGGTCTGCGTCGCCCGCCCCGTCCTCCGGTACCTGGCCTGATCCGCGAGCCGCCACGGCCCGTCCCGTCCCTGGCGGCAAACCGCCTCGTCCGCGGCACCGCGCCGCCCAGGGCCGGCGGGCCGTGCCCGTCGCTCACCAGTGAGATCCAAGGAGCTCCGCACGATGGGGCATTTCAGAAGCAACGTCCGTGACATCGAGTTCAACCTGTTCGAGGTGCTGGGCGCCGACGAGGCCACCGGCCCGGACGGTCCCTTCGCGGACATGGACCGCGACACCGTCCGCGAGGTGCTGCACGAGGTCGGCAAGCTCGCCGTGGGTCCGATCGCGGACTCGTTCGGCGACGCGGACCGCCATCCCCCGGTCTTCGACCCGGCGACCGGCTCGGTGACGCTGCCGGCCTCCTTCAAGAAGAGCTACGCCGCGCTCCGGGACGCCGAGTGGTGGCGGCTGGAGGCGCCGGTGGAGCTCGGCGGCACCGCGGCACCGCGAACGCTGGTGTGGGCGGTCGCCGAGCTGGTCCTCGGCGCCAACCCGGCCGTGCACCTGTACGGCACCGGCGTACCGTTCGCCGGCGTCGTGCACCGGCTCGGCACCGAATCCCAGCGCGCGATCGCCCGACACATCATCGACCGGGGCTGGGGAGCCACCATGGTGCTCACCGAGCCGGAGGCGGGCTCGGACGTCGGCGCCGGCCGTGCGAGGGCGCTGCGGCAGCCGGACGGCACCTGGCACATCGAGGGCGTCAAGCGGTTCATCACCTCCGCCGAACACGACCTGAGCGAGAACATCGTCCATCTCGTGCTCGCGCGGCCGGAGGGGGCGGCGCCCGGCACCAAGGGCCTGTCGCTGTTCATCGTGCCGAAGTTCCTGTTCGATCTGGAGACCGGCGAGCTCGGCCGCCGCAACGGCGTGCGCGCCGCCAACCTCGAACGCAAGATGGGACTCAAGGCCTCCACCACCTGCGAACTGAGCTTCGGCGCGGGCGAGCCCGCGATCGGCTACCTCCTCGGCGACGTCCACGACGGCATCGCCCAGATGTTCGACGTCATCGAGCACACCAGGATGCTGGTCGGCGTCAAGGCCATGGCGACGCTGTCGACGGCGCATCTGAACGCCGTGGACTTCGCCAGGACGAGGATCCAGTCGCCCGATCTCGCGCGCAGGGGCGACAGAACCGCCCCGCCCGTCACGATCATCCACCACCCCGACCTGCGCGCCGGCCTGATGCTCACCAAGGCGTACGCGGAAGGGCTTCGCGCCCTGGTCCTCTACACCGCCAGGTGGCAGGACGAGATCATCGTCGGCGGGCACCGGGGCGTCGACACCGCACCGGCCCGGGCGGTCAACGACCTGCTGCTGCCCGTCGTCAAGGGCGTGGCCTCCGAGCGCGCCTGCGAACGGCTCGCGCACGCCCTGCAGACCTTCGGCGGCTCCGGCTACCTGCAGGACTATCCCCTGGAGCAGTACCTGCGGGACGCCAAGATCGACACCCTGTACGAGGGGACCACCGCGATCCAGGGGCAGGACCTGTTCTTCCGGAAGATCGTCCGGAACGACCGTGCCGCCCTCGCCGCGCTGACGGCGGAGATCACCGGGTTCCTGGACTCCCTCGCCGCCGACGGCAGGCTGGAAGGCGAGTGCGCCGCCGTGCGCGGCGCCCTGGCCGACGTCAACGGCATGGTGGACGCGATGCTCGAACAGCAACGGGCCGCTCGGCGCGACCCGCGCGAGATCTACAAGGTCGGCCAGAACACGACCCGCCTGCTGATGTCCGCCGGGGACCTCCTGGTCGGGTACCTGCTCCTGCGGCAGGCCTCGTCCGCCCTGGCCAGGCTGGACGGAGGGGGGCTCTCCGACACCGACCGGTCGTTCTACGCGGGCAAGCCGGCCGTCGCCCGGTTCTTCGCCAGGACCGTGCTGCCCGAGCTCGCCACCCGCCGCTCGATCGTCGAATCCACCGACAACTCCCTGATGGACGTCCCCGAGACGTCCTTCTGAGCGGGACTCCCCTGGGCGCCCCCTTCGTGCATGGGGCGCCCAGGGTTCGCGCGCGCCCGGACGACGACAAGGCAACGCCCCCGGCAGATTGGTGCCCGGTCGGATCCGACCGGACGACCGCCCTGCCGGGGGCGTTCGCTAACCGGGTCCTGTCACCCGCGGGCGGCTCTTCCGCGCGGCCGGCCGATGCTCGCCATGCCCACCGCCACCAGAAGAGCGGCACCGTTGAAGACCTGGCTGACCCAGGAAGGGGCACCGACCAGGGTGAGGCCGCTCACGCTGACCGCCACGAAGAGCACCCCGATGACGGTCCCGAGGACGGAGGGACGCCCCATCTCGATCACGATGGTGCTGAGGAAGACCGCCGTGAGCGCCGGGAAGAGCAGGCTCATGCCGCTGTCGGAGGTCGCCGCGCCCTGGCGCGCTAGAAGGAGCACCCCCGCCGCCGCGGCGACGAGGCCGGACAGCACGAACGACAGGAACTGGACACGCGTGACGTTGACGCCGACAAGCCGAGCCGCGTTGGCATTGGAGCCGACCGCGAAGAGATGGCGGCCGAGCGGCGTCTGGCCGATGACGAACCACACGACGGCTCCCATGCCCGCCGCCGCCAGCACGATCCTGGGAACGCCGAGCCACGTCAGCGACCCGAGGTCGGTCAGCCCCGCGGAGATGCCCTCGGTGATCTGCATGCCGTCGGTATAGGCGAAGATCGCGCCGCCCAGCAGCGTCGCCATGCCCAGGGTCGCGATGAAGGGGTTCATCGCGAAGCGCGCCACCAGGACCCCCAGCACCACACCGATCAGGACGCCGGCCGCCAGCGCGAGCGCGACGGCCACCGGCATCGGCAGGCCGAACCGGGACATCCCGGCGGCCGCGACGACGCACGCGGTCGCGCTGACGGCCCCGACCGAGAAGTCCAGGTAGCCCGCGGCCATAGGGAACAGCAGCGCCAGCGCGACGGCCAGGCCCACCGCCTGGTTGGCCAGCAGCGCCTGGACGTTCGCCGAGCTGCGGAACGCCGCTCCGGACTCCGGCAGCACCGCGAACACGACGACCATGAGGACGAGCATCAGCAGCAGGCCGTAGCGTTCGACCACGGCGACGGCGGAACGGGACCTCCGGACGCCGGGCGCCGCCCTCCTCCCCGTGCCGCTTCCGGGGGGCGTCGCAGCCGGTTCCGGGGCCACCCCCGTGTCGACCGAGCCATTGACATCGACCATCTTCAAGTCCCTTTCACGTGGTCTGGGTCGCGGCGGCGATGGCGGCCTCGGTCAACCAGTCACCGCTCAGCTCGCCGGCGTCGACGCCCTCGCGCAGGATGACGACCCGATCGCAGAGCCCTTCGAGCTCCTCGAAGTCCGACGACACCACCAGTGCCGCTCCGCCGCCCGCGACCTGCTCGCGGACGAGCGCGTGGATCTCCGCGCGCGCCACCGCGTCGACTCCCTGTGTGGGCTCGTCGAGCAGCAGCAGCCGCGGATTGAGCCGGAACCACCGCGCGAGCACGGCCTTCTGCTGGTTGCCGCCCGACAGGGCACCGAAGGCGACGTCGGGACCGGCGGCCCGGACCGCGAAGGGCCCCAACAGGGCCGCGGCGTCCCGCCGCTCGGCACGACGCGCCATCCGCCAGCCCGTCCAGTAGTCGCCGACGACGGTGGCGGACACGTTCTCCCACACCGGGCGGTCCGCGAACGCCGCGTCCCGCGCCCGGTCCTCGGGCACCAGGGCGACGCCCGCACCGATCGCGGCGGCGGCGGTCCGGTGCCGGCCCGGCGCGCCGCAGATCTCGATCCGGCCGGCGTCCACCGGCAGGACCCCGAAGAGCGCCCGGAGGAGACTGGACCGGCCCGATCCGAGCAGGCCGGCCACTCCCACGATCTCTCCCTGCCCGACGTCGAGGTCCACTCCTCGGAGCGGCCCTCCGGCGAGGCCGCGCACGCGCAGGACCGGCGTCCCGGCCGACCGGCCCCGCGGCGGATCCTTCCGCCCGCGGGCACCCCGCGCGGCGCGCCCGCGGGCCGCCTCGCCCGCCATCAGCGCGACCACCCGGGCCTCGTCCAGTTCCCCGGGCGGGGCGGTCGCCACCACCGCGCCGTCGCGCAGCACGCTGATCCGGTCGGCGATGCTGAGCACCTCGCGCAGCCGATGACTGACATAGATGATCGTCTGGCCTCGGGCCCGGCAGCGCCGCAGCGCTTCCAGCAGAAGCGAGACCTCATGGTGGGGCAGGCTCGCCGTGGGCTCGTCCAGCACCAGCGTCACGCGCTCGCCCTCGTCGACGTCGCGCAGTGCCCTGGCGATGGCGACGAGGGTCCGGTCGCTGGGACGCAGGTCGCGGACGAGGGTCCGCGGATCGAGGTCGACCTGGGCTCTGCGCAGCCGTTCCTCCGTCCGGCCGTGCAACCGCCGCCACGAGATCGCAGGTCCCGCCCACCGCGGATACCCCTCGTCCAACGCGAAGTTCTCACTGATCGTCAGGTCGGGGATGAGCCCGAGATCCTGGTGGACGAACCGCAGACCGGACGACCGCGCCACCGCCGCCGTGTACGACCCGGTGGCGTACCGCTCGCCGTGGATCGCGATCGTCCCGCCGTCGTCGGCGCCGTACACGCCGGCCAGGATCTTCAACGTGGTCGACTTCCCCGACCCGTTGCCGCCGAGGAGGGCGTGGACCGCCCCTTCTTCCACCCGCAGGTTCAGGGCGTCGAGCACCCGGACGTCGTCGAAGGACTTGGAGACGCCGGTCAGCTCGACCGCGGCGGGACCGGCTCGTTCACGAGACGCGGCGGACATCATGGCGCCTCTGCTCCGCCCTGGCGGTTCCACGCCTTCTTGTAGAGGGCGCTGTAGTCGACGGGACCGGTGTACTCGGTCCCGGGCGCGGGCATGTTGCGGGTCCTGTCGATGATCTGCAGGCCCACACCCGCGGTCGCCGGTGGGCTTCCCTGGAAAGCCCGGTCGAGCGCGTCGACGGTCGCGTAGGCCCGGTAGCCCGCGGAGGCGCCGTAGCAGATCTCCTGCCCCTTGCCGCTGCGGATGTAGTTCATGTTGTCGATCTGGCACTCGCCGCCGACCACGAGGAGGCCGGGCCGGTTCGCCGCGACGAGGGCCTGCTGGACGCCCGCCACGAAGAAGTGATCGATGTCCACGGTGACCACGTCCACCTGAGGATGCTTCAGCAGAGCGGTCTCGAACTTCTGGCGAATGCCGGGAACGTCGGCCGGCGATATCTTCACCGAATCGACGATCCGGCAGCCTCCGCAGGCGGCGATCCGGTCGGTGAAGCCCTTGGCCTGGTACTCGCCCATGGCCACGTCCTCGAACGACACGTGCAGGATCTTCGCCTCGCCCTTCGTCTTGGCGATGACGGTGTCGGCGCGCAGGCGCCCCATGCGGGTATAGAAGTCGGCGAGCGTGGGCGTGGCCGCCGAGAACCGCGCCGGAGCGTCGAACAGTGCCTTGCTGCGGCCCTGCGACGGGTCGTCGCAGTCGAAGCCGCTGAACGACGCGATCTTGACGCCGGCGCGTCTCGCCTCGACGAGCGCCTGCCGCACCGGGGCGCAGTCGACCGCCAGCAGGACGATGCCGTCGGCCCGGGCCGCGGTCGCCTGGCGGACGCAGCCGCCCCACCCGCCGTTCTCATTGTTGCGTCCGTCGCAGACCTGGGTCTTCCAGCCGAGCGAGGCGGCGGCGGCCGACACCTCCTGGCCCTGGTAGACCAGCGCGTGCACCTGCTGCCAGGCGGAGATCACCCAGATGTTCTTGCCCGAGGCCGGTCTGGGCCCGTCCGCCCCGGGCTCGGTGTAGTCGGCGGTGCCGTACGCGCGAGTGACGGCGTCGGTCGACTCCTTGAGGACCTGGGCGGAGGTGACCGTGCCCGCCGACCCCTCCGAGCGGGCGGACCCGCAGGCCGCGAGCGTGAGGGACAGCGGAAGAGCGAGCAGCACGGCCAGGAATGGCGCGCGTCTGCGGGTGGGGTGATACATGCCGTGCGTTCCTAACGTGGTCGGGGTGGGTTCAGCAGAAGTCGGCAGGGACGGTGAGGGGCCAGTTCGTCCGGGCCTCCAGCGCCGCGGCCAGCCGCAGCAGGGTCGCCTCGTCGAAGGGCGCGCCGATCAACTGCACTCCGACGGGCAGCCCGGTCGGCGCGACATGGACCGGCAGGCTGATCGCGGGCTGGCCCGTGATGTTGGCCAGGAGCGTGAAGGAGACCATGAGCAGCGCGCTGGGCTGCGCGACCGCCACGTCACGGTTCGCGTCGGCCCGCACGACGCCGAGTTCGGGCGGCTGGCAGGCCATGGTGGGGGTGAGGAGCACATCGAAGTCGCGCCGCCATTGGGCGACGATCCGGCGCGTCTCGGTTTGCAGCAGGGCCGCGGTCCGGACGTACTCTCCGGCGCTGACCTGCTTCATCCGTTCCCAGCGGTACCGGTTGTACGGCTCGGCCCGGTCGGGGTCGTCGAAGGGGTTCACATAGAGAGAGCCTGGGATGACCCGGTCGACGTAGCCTTGCGCGGCCTCGGGGCTTAGCAGCTCCGGTGAGACCGGACGCACGTCGTGGCCCATCTCGTCGAGAAGCGACGCCGCGGCCGTCGCGGCCTCGACGCATTCCGCATCGACGGGAAGGCCGGTGGGGGCGTCGACCATCAGGCCGATGCGCAGCCGGCCGGGATCCCTCCCCGGCTCGTCGGCGAAGGGCCGCGCCGGCGGCGGCGCCTGGAACCAGCCGTGCGGGTCCGGGAGGGACATGACGTCGAGCATCGCGGCGGAGTCCTGCACGTAGCGGGTGATCACGCCTTCCGTGCTGCAGTACTCCCACCAGGACTGGACGAGTTGCGGGACGCGGGCACGGCTGGGCTTGAGCCCCACGAGGCCGCACGCCGACGCGGGCATCCGGAGCGAGCCGCCGCCGTCGTTGCCGTGCGCCAGCGGGGCCAGTCCCGCCGCCACCGCCGCGGCGGCGCCCCCACTCGAACCTCCCGGCGAGCGACGAAGGTTCCACGGGTTCGCCGTCGGGCCGTAGCGGGCGTTCTCGGTGTCGGGCAGGGTGCCCATCTCCGCGGAGTTGGTTCTGCCCATGAGGAGGCAGCCCGCTTCCAGGAACCGGTCGACGACCAGCTCGTTCCCATGGCGGGGCGTGTCAGGGAACCCCAGCGACCCCATGGTGTTGGGCTGCCCGGACACGGAGGTGAGGTCCTTGATCGGCAGGGGCACACCGTGGAAAGGGCCGAGGTCCTCGCCCGACATGACGGCCCGGGCGGCCGTCTCGGCGGCGTCCATGACCCGCTCCGCGTCGTACCAGATGAACGCGTTGAGCTCGTGGTCGTAGTGCTCGATGCGCCCGAGATAGAACTCGGCGACCTCCACGGGGCTCACCTTGCGCGACCGGACCGCTTCAGCGATCGAGACCGCGGAGCTGAAGGGTTCCATGGTCCTTCCTTTCACTCGTGTCCGCTCGTGCAGAGGGAGGCGCCTCTGTAGAGCCAGGCGACGTGCCGGTAGTCGTCAGGGGCGGGTGGCGAACAGCCCGATACGGAGCGAACCCGACGGGCCACCGGCGGCTGTGTGCAGGCGGCCATGCGGTGACGAATCGGCGGCGTCCGAGGGGACGAGACTCCACTCGGAGGGCGCCCCACCCATGCCGGAGCTCGGATGTGAACCAACTGGCATAGCCGCACCATACGAGCGGAGTTCCAGATACCGGTACGGTATTCTGCTATGGAGAACAAGCCGCCCTACCCGCTCCGGTCGGTGGACAACGCCCTGCACCTGCTGCAAGTCCTGCGCGACCAGGGTGGGCTGCGCGTCAGCGAAGCCGCGGCAGAGCTGGGAACCGCCCGCTCCACGGCGCACCGGCTGTTGGCCATGCTCGTGTACCGCGGTTTCGCCGTGCAGGACGACAACCACACCTACCTGCCGGGGCCCGCCCTGTCTGCTCCCAGCCTGCTCGGCGGGCCGCGCATGCAGCGGCTGCGCCGTGCTCTGCTTCCGCATATGGAGGCCCTGTGCGACCGTGTGAACGAGTCGGTCAACCTCATGGTCCGAGTCGGCACACAGACGCGTTTTCTCGCCACCGTCGAATCCCACCAGGCTCTGCACGTGGGTGATCGGCAGGGCACGATCCTGCCCGCGCACCTGTCGTCCGGCGGCCGCGCCCTGCTGGCCGAACTCGACGATGCGCAACTCGCCTCGCTGTACCTGATCGAGGACGCGTCGAGTACCGCCGAACCTCCAGACACGTCCGCCGAGGCCGGCGACGGAAAGATCTCGACAGCCGATTTCCAGCGGCTTCTGGAGGGGCTGCGCGGCGTGCGCAAGAGCGGCTACGCGTTGAATCTCGAAGCCACCGAGGCCGGGATATGCGCCATCGGGAAATGCGCGGTCGACCGCTCCGGCCAGGTCGTCGGAGCCCTCACCATAGCGGCGCCCACGCCACGTTTTCCCCGGAGCCGGATATCTCCGCTGGCGGCAGAACTCCGCCTCACGATCGAACGCGCCCGCCAGGACATAGACCCACACATCATGTAAGGCCACCACCATCCGGCCTACAGCGGCCGCCCATTCGACGGTCATCGGACGGGGACGAGCGACGTGACGGGGACGAGCGACGTCGTCGTGCAGGATCGGCGGCCGCACATGAGCCATTGAGCGGGGCAGTACGCGCGGGCCTTCCATGGTGGGGCGGGGCCGGTGGTCGGGGCCGCGCCGCGAACGGCCCCCAAGGCCCGCCGTCGTCTGTGCTGTCCGGCGAGGTGTGCCTACGAGCGGCGCCTCCGTCCACGCTCCGGTGCTCAGGGGTGAACTGGCCGGGGCTTGGTGAGTGGGGACTGTCCTTGGTGAGCCCTCTCCGAGATGCTCCCGCGTCGACTGCGCGGCCAAAGCAAAGCAAGGACAGATCATGAAAAACAAGACTCCTCGCCTGTCCGTTGTGTCCGCCGACACGATCGCTTACTTCGCGATCGTCACCTTCATGACCGAGACCGGGCCGAAAACCTTCGCGGAGACGGTGCACCTCGACCCGAAGATGGCGGACATGAATCGGTGCCGCGCGGTGTTCTCAGCCATCCCGGGGTTCCCCGGGAGGCAGGCGGTCACGTTCTGCTCTGTGGAACCCAACCGGCTCAGCGAGGTGGACGAAGAGTACGAAGCCTTCGTGTTCTCCAGCTACGTTGCCAAGGGTGGCGGAGTCAAGTACTCCAGCAACCGGGTCACCAACTCGGATTCGGCTCCTGAAGAGAACATCCAGAGCCAGATTGCCACCTGGACCGATCACCATTCCGACGGGATAACCCGAGAGCTGCTCTACTCAGAGTTTGTCTCAAGTGCTCCCTATGGCATGGTGGCCGTTCTCGGATTCTCGATCGCCTTCAGCAAGATCGATTAGGTCGGCGACGCTGGACGGTCGACGAACCGCCGGATGCTGGGTCCTGAACAAGACACTCCTTGGTCGTGAGGCCATGGGGCTGCGCGCCGTACTGGGCGCGTTCGACTCGGGGCCCGGCAGATGCCGGGCCCCGACTTGTGTCCAGGCGACGCGTAGCAGCGCCCTTGACCTTGTTCTGGGCACCGCTCCTACCGGGGGTAGGCGCGTCCTACTGGCCGTCGCTTCCCAGGCCCCCGGGCCCAGTGCTCGTTGACGGCAGTCGTTCCCGCTCACCGCTGCGGGACAGTCCCGGCCCGAGGTCGCCGCGTATTCGGCGCGCGGGCGGTCGGGTGCTTGGGCGAGGGCGGAGTCGCCCAGCACATCCAGTGTCGCGATTCTCACCCTGCCTCGCCGGCCCTTGCTTTGCCGTGCACCGGCCGGACGGTCCCCCCGTGGCGCCAAAGCGCCACGGCAAGACACACAAACGAAAGGAACGAGAATGTCCGACATCTCGGGTGCAGGTGGAGCAGGCTCCGCCGGGGAAGGCCCGCCGAGCAGCGATCCTGAAGCGGCTCGGCAGGACCTCAAGCTGTTCCGCTCATTACGGAACCACCGCAACTACCGGCTGCTCATGCCAGCTCAGGGCATCTCCAGCATCGGCGCTTGGATGCAGATGACCGCCCAGGACTGGCTGGTGCTGGAACTGACGCACGGCAGCGGCGCCGCGGTCGGCATCACGGCCGGCCTGCAGGTACTGCCGGCGCTGCTGTTCAGCCTGTACGGCAGCGTGCTGGCCGACCGGTACCCCAGGCGCCGCATCCTCATGGTCAGCCAGGCGGTGATGGGCACGCTCGCACTGGTGCTCGGCCTGCTCACCGTCACCGGCTCCGTGACCGTGTGGAATGTGTACGCTCTGGCGTTCGGCCTCGGCCTGACCGTCACGCTGGACACCCCGGCCCGGATGGCGTTCACCTTCGAGGTGGTGGGGCCCCGTGACGTGTCCAACGCCATCGGCCTGAACAACGCGCTGTTCAACACGACGATGATCCTCGGCCCGACCGTCGCCGGCGTACTGATCGCCGCCGTCGGAACCGGTCCGGTCTTCCTCATCAACGCCGCGTCGTTCGGCGCCATGGAACTCGGGCTCTACCTCATGCGTGAGGACGAGCTGCATGTCAAAGAACCGGTGCCGCGGGCCAAGGGCCAGCTGCGCGCAGGCCTGCGCTACGTCCGGAAGCGCCGCGACCTGGTCATGCTGATGACGGTCATGCTGCTGGTCTCCGCGTTCGGCATGAACTTCGCGGTGACCGACGCCCTGATGAGCCGAGAGGTCTTCCACACCGGAGCCTCGTCCTTCGGCGTCATCACGGCGATGATGGCCGTCGGCGGGCTGGCCGGCTCCCTGCTCTCCGCCCGCCGGAGGCAGCCGAGCTTGCGGGACATGATGGCCGCGGCGGCAGCCTTCGGGGTGCTCGTGACCGCGAGCGGACTCATGCCGGTCTACTGGGCGTTCGCGGCCATGCAGCTGCCGACCGGCATGGCGATGATGACGTTCACCACGGCGGCCTACTCGATCACACAGCTGAGCGCTCCAGAGGAGATGCGCGGCCGGGTGACGGGCCTCTACCTGCTGGTGATCACCGGGAGCTCCCTGATCGGGTACCCCCTGATCGGCTGGCTGGCCGAGACCTTCGGGCCACGCTCGACCCTGATCATCGGCGGCCTCGCGTCCCTGGCCTCAGTGGTGGGCACCGTCACCCTCATGGCGCCGGTGGCCACAGGACTGCTCGCCCGCGGAACGGCACCGCGAGCCTGACCGACACCGTCGGCACTCTGCCGACTCAACACACACTCGACAAGTGATCCACAACCAAAGGCCCGGCGTCAGCCGGGCCTTTCTCATATATGAGCAGGCCGTCCCCCGTTTGGCTCGTGGACGTTGAAACGCTTCATGGGTGACGGGCGCTCGCTCAGCGGTGAGGGTTCGGGTGGGCTTCGAGCTGGACGGGCAGTGTGCTGGGGCTGTTGGTGAACAGGGAGCGGGCGTTCCGGAGTTCGCTGTCCGGGACGGCGAGCCGCATCTCGGGGTGGCGGCCGAACAGTTCGCACAGTGCGATACGGGCTTCGAGGCGGGCGAGGGGCGCGCCCAGGCAGTAATGGCTTCCGGCGCCGAAGGCGACTTGCTGGGTGTTGGCGCGGGAGATGTCGAACCTGCCGGCGGTGGGGCCGTGGACGCCGGGGTCGCGGCCGATGCCGGCGTACAGGCTGACCAGGAGCTGCCCTGGCGGGATGCTGGTGCCGCCGATGGCGATCGTGTCGGTGGTGTAGCCGGCCACCAGGTAGTTGATCACGCCGTCCCACCGCAGGGTCTCCTCCACGACGGCGCTCCAGCCGGCGGGCGGGAGCGTCCTGGCGCGGGCGAGCTGGTCGGGGTGGGTGAGCAGCGCGCGGACCGCGTTGGTGATCAGGTTGAGGGTGGTCTCGTGCCCGGCGACCACCAGGGACCACAGTGTGTCGAGCAGTTCCCGGTGCGACAGGGTGTCGCCGTCGCCGTCGCGCACGGTGATCAGGCTGCTGGTGAGGTCGGTGCCGGGTCGGGTGCGGCGGAGGTCGACCAGTTCGTCCAGCAACTCCAGACGGCCCCGTTCGAGGGCGGCGGCGTCCTCGGCCGTCTTGCCGTCGGTGTCGAGCAGCATGTCGACCAGGGCCCGGAACCGGGGCCGCATCGGTTCGGGGATGCCGAGCAGGTGGCAGATCACGCCCATGGGGATCGCGTAGGCGTAGTGGGCGCGCAGGTCGACGGCGCCGTCCGGGCCGCGGTGGCCGGGCAGGGCGTCCAGGGCGTTCCGCACGACGCGCGTGATGTCGCCGCCCATCCGCTCCACGCGCCTGGCGGTGAACACCGAGCTGATCATCCGCCGCTGACGCTGGTGCTCGGGGTCATCGAGGAAGAACATGCTGGTCAAGCCGATGAACATGCCGGCCAGCGGCCAGTCGGAGGGGACGAGGCCGTCGCGGTGGGCGGCCCAGTGCCGGTGCGCGACCCGGGACACGGCGGGATGCCGTCCGAGCTGGGCGAGCAGGTCCGGCCGGGTGACCATCCAGGCGTGCACGGTGTCGGGCAGGCCGGGCAGCACGGTCCGCACCACCGGCCCGGCGGCGCGCAGCCGGGCCATCTCGGCGTGCGGGTCGGCGCCGAGGGGGTCGATGGTGACGATCGGAACCGACGGGTGCCGGTCGCTGTGGGGAACGTCGAGTTGTGTCACGGGCTTCCTCCGGTGCTGTGGACCGGACGGCGCCCGCCGCGGGGCCGGGGCCGGGCCGGTGATCGGTTGGACGGGGCGGGCCGGTGAAGCAGGGCCGTGGCTGGCTTCACGGTGGTCCCGCCGGGGTGCCGGCCCAGGCCGGGCGCTCCAGGATGTCGATCACGGCGGCCGACCACGTGAAGCCGGCGCCGACGCTGACGAGCAGGCAGCGGTCCCCGGCGCCGAGCGCGCCGGTCAGCATCAGGTGCTCCAGCCCGGCGATGGGGTCTCCGGCGCCGAGGTGCCCGATGTGCCGGCTCCACGGCCAGGTGGTGATCTCCGGCCGGAGGCCGAACCGTCGCAGGTAGCTGCCGTTGAGCCGGTGGAGGCCGAGATGGGGAAGGACGACGCGGTCGATGTCGGTGAGCCGCGCCCCCGCCCGCGCCAGCGCCTCGGTCAGCACCGCCTCCTGCCCCGCGCTCACGCGCGCCGCCACGTGCCGCATCCCGGCGCTGGCGAGGAAGTCGCGCTGGCACGCGTCGAGGTCGACGATGGAGCGCGCGCTCAACGGAGCGGGCCCGAAGGAGTCGTCGCCGCGGTGCATGCCCTCCAGTTCCGGGTCGCTGACCGTCACGAGGCTCCGCAGCAGGGCGAACCCTCGCCGGCGGGACAGCGCGAGCGCGGTCCCGCCGTCGGCGTAGACGGTTCCCGGATCGCTCCGCCACCGGTCGAAGGCCGGCGGGCCGAACTTGTCGCCCGTCGTCACGAGCGCGGCCTCGCGGCCGGGTGCGGCGACCAGGAAGGCGCGAGCCAGTTCGACCGCGGCCATGCCTCCGTTGGACGCCTGGCGTATCTCCACCGCCGGGCAGTCGTTACCCACGGCGACGCGCTGGACGTAGGAGGCCGGGGCCCACACGTCATGGCCCTGGTAGAAGAAGTTCGCGTGCAGGATCAGGGCGATGTCCGCACCGTCGTAGCGCGCTCGGCGCAGTGCGATCCGGGCGGCCCTGCCGGCCATCTCCGGCGCCGCCTCGGCGCCGGCCACGGCGACCGACACCATTCCCGTGCGCCGGGCGAGCCTCTCGTCACACTGGCCGTCGGCGACGGCCTGCGCGACCGGCAGCAGCGGCGGCAGCCAGGTCGCGCAGGCCGTGATGTAGATGTCCGGCTCGCTCACCGAGCACCCTCTCCACGTCCGTAGGGGCGTACCGGAGGCGCGGCCCAGGCGGGCCCGTGAGGCCCCGCCTAGGCCGCGACGGCCTCGATGATCGAGTACTCCCCGAGCGTCCGTACCGGGAGGACGGTGCCGATCCGCAGGCCCGCGGCGTTGAGGATCTTCTCGAACTCCTGCCGGGTGCGTTCCTTACCGGTGAGGGTGCTCAGCATGACCAGGTCGAGCGCCCAGCCGAAGTGGGGGGTGCCGGGGTCCGGCAGGACGGGGTCGATGATCAGTACGCGGGCGCCGGTCTTCATCGCCGACCGGCAGTTCCGCAGGATGGCGGTGGCCTGCTCGTCGCCCCAGTTGTGGATGATGTGCTTGAGGATGTAGACGTCCCCGCCGACGGGGACGGTGTCGAAGAAGCTTCCCTCCTCCAGGCGCCAGCGCTCGGCCGTCTGCGGCGTGTCGAGGACGTGCTCGCGCAGCGCGCTCCGGTCGTCCTGGAGAACGCCCTTCAGCCGCCGGTTCCGTTCGAGGATCGCGCGCAGCAGCGAGCCCCGTCCCCCGCCGACGTCGACCACGGTGCCGGTGGCGGGGAAGTCGTAGGCGTCGATCACCTTCTCGATCCCCGTCTCGGAGAGCCCGACCATCGACGCGTGGAAGGTCGAGGCGGCCTCGGGGTCGGTGCCCAGCCATTCGAAGAACGGCTTCCCGTACAGCTGCTCGAACGCGCTGGACCCCTCCCGGACCGCGTCGCCGAGATGCCCGGCCGATCTCCACATGTAGTCCTCGGAGAACATGATCACGGCGCTGCGCAGGGACGGGCTCGCGTCGGAGCGCAGGAGAACGGCCGCCGGCGTCAGGTGGTACAGGCCCTGGGCGTCCTCCCGGAAGATGCCCTGGGAGGCGAGCATGCGCAGGACCCGGCGCAGCGACGCGGCGTCCATGCCGGTCATGTCGGCCAGTTCGGCGGCCGTGCGCGGCCGGTCCAGGTGGTCGGCGACGCCGGCCCTGGCCGCGACGGCGAGCGCCGCGGTCCGGTAGATCCCGACGGTCTGGTCGAGGATGACCGTCGCGGCGGCGATGTCGTCCTGGGCTGGTTCCATTCCGATCCTCCGTACTCGTCTTCTCGGATCTGCCCTGACTCGTGAGCCGGCCGCGCCCTACGGGACGGACGTGTCGATGGCGTGCCGCCCCTCCGGCGGACCGCCGGCCGGGGCCTGCCTGCGCGCCAGGACCAGGCCGTTGCAGGAAGGGGCGTCGAGCGGCCGTACTTCCGGCGCCTCGAATCCCGCCTCCCGCAGCCAGGCGCCGTACTCGGCGGCGGTGTAGTTGCGGCCCCGGGTGGTCACGAGCATGTTGAGGCTCATCAGCGCCGCGTCGGCGGGCCCGGACTTGTCGTCGTCGACGAGGAGCTCGCTGATGATCGCCTGCCCGCCGGGCACCAGCGCCCGGTGGCATGCGCGCAGGAGCCGGCGGCATTCGTCGGGCGTCCAGTCGTGCAGGATCATCGAGAGCAGGACGGTGTCGTAGCCCGACGGCAGCTCCTGGACGCGGAAGTCCCCGCCGATCGCGGTGATCCTGTCGCTCAGCCCTTCGGCCTCGATCCTGGCCCTGGCGAGCTCGCACACGGGCGGCAGGTCGTAGATGGTGATCGTCAGCTGCGGGTTCGCGGCGGCGAGCTCGATGGCCCAGGCCCCGGTCCCGCCGCCGACGTCGAGCAGCGTCCGGGCGCCCGACAGGTCGATCCGCCGGGCGGCCGAGGCCGCCGACTGCCGCGACAGGGAGTGCATCGCGTCCTGGAACCGCGACGTGAGCTCCGGGTCGACGATGTCGAAGGGGGTCTCCTCGTGCCTGCCGGACTGCCAGCCCATGGGCCGGTCGGCGCGTATCGCCTCGGTCAGGTTGGCCCATCCGGGGTAGTTGCGCTGGTCGAGATGCGCGATCCAGCCGCCGAAGTAGTACCTCCCGCCCTTGACCAGGTAGGTCTCGGCGAGCGGGCTGTTGCCGTATCGGCCCCCGTCGACGTCGAGCAGCCCGACCGCGGCCAGGGCGGTCGCCAGCGTTTCCGCGGGCCGTTCCCGCACGTCGAGCCGCCGTGCCAGGTCACTGATCGATTGTGCGCCCGTCTCGTGCAGGAGATCGAAGAGCCCGAGCTCCTGCGCGCTGGCGATGGCCTTGAACGCCCAGAACCCGGTGCAGATCTCCATCAGGTTCTTGATGGAGCCGGGCGGTGTGGTCTCCACGGTCACTGGTCCCCTCTGGTTCGCGACGTCCCGGCCGGCGTCACCGGGCGGGCGCCGCGATGTGCTGGTTGATCATGTCGGTGGCCCGGGTGATGCTGAGGTGGAGCAGTTCACCGAGCAGGGGGTCGGGGAGCTTGACCTTGTAGCGGAGCTCGATCTGCGACATCAGGTCGGCCATCGCGATCGAGTCGTATCCGAAGTCGGCGAGGCTGCGGTCGCCGGTCGTCGCGCTGTCGGCGGACGGCGCGGGCGCGCCGTCCAACGGCAGCATGGCGATGAGGTCCTTCTCGTTCAGCCGGGCATCTGGGTCCATGTCGGTGCCCTTTCTAGGCGGACGTTGGAGTGCGGGTCAGTTCAGGGCGCCGACCACGAGGGCCGAGTTGTGGCCGCCGTGCCCTCGGGCCAGGACCAGTGCGTTGCCCAGCCGGGTCTCGCGCGGGCGGTCGTAGACCATGTCGACGCCCGGCGGCCGCCGCACGCCCTCCGGCCGGGCGGTCGGGGGGATGACCTGGTGGTGCAGCGACAGGAGCGCGGCCGCGACGTCGAGGGCGGCTCCGCCCGCCCCCATCTCTCCGGTAAGGGTCTTGGGCGAGGTCACGGGCACCGCGCGGCCGTCGAAGACCTCGGCGACGGCCGCCGTCTCGACGTCGTCCAGGCCGGGGCCCGAGCCGCCGGCGAAGACCACGTCGATGTCGGCGGGATCGACTCGGGCGTCGATGAGGGCGGCGCGGACCGCGCGTTCCAGCCCCGAGTCGCCCGGCCGTGGCGCCACCGGGTCGAAGGAGGTTCCGTAGCCCTTGATCTGACCGTAGGGGGCGGACGGCCGCGGGTGCGCCGTGTCCGTTTCGAGGACGAGGGCGGCGCCCCCCTCCCCGACCACGCTGCTCGCGTCCGGGCATCGCGCGTCCGCGGCGGCGAGGTACCCGGACGCGACCTCCCGCCCGATCGGGTCGAGGAAGGAGTCGAAGCCGCCGGTCATGGCGACGCGGCCGCCCCTGCGGAGGTGGCGGCACGCCTGCGCGACGGCGTCCAGCCCGCCCGCCTGCCCGCTCACCAGCGTCCAGGCCGGGCCGTGGGCGTCGTGCCGGATCGACGCCTGGCTCGAGTTGGCGGCGTAGAACCAGGCGTAGGACAGGTAGGGCTTGACGTGCCCGGGCCCCAGCGTCCAGAGCTTCCGCAGTTCCTGCCCGACGTAGTCGGTGCCGCCGAAGGCGTTGGCGAACACGGTGCTCCGGCCTTCGGCCGGGACATCGGACAGTTCGAGCTCGGCGTCAGCCAGGGCCCAGTCCGTCCCGGCCAGTGTCATCTGGGTGACCCGGGCGGTCTGGGGCAGCAGATGGGCGGGGATGTGGGCCGCCGGTTCGAAGGAGCTGGCCAGGGTGACCTGCCGTGCGCCGGCGAGCCGGCTGGTGTCGCAGGCCAGAGCCGCCTTCCAGAAGTCGGCGTGGCCGAGACCCGTCGGGCTCAGCACACCGAGCCCCGTGACGATGATCCTCTCCTGGCGCGTCATCGGCGGCCTCCGGGAGCGCCCATCAGGATGGCCGTCTGGAGGCCTCCGAACCCGCTCCCGGTGCACAGTGCGACGTCGGTGCGGTGCTCGCGCCCGATCAGGGGCACGTAGTCCAGGTCGCATTTCGGGTCGGGGTCGTACAGGTTGGCGGTGGGCGGGATGAGGTGGTCGCGGATCGCCATGGCGCAGGCGATCAGCTCGATCGCGCCCGCCGCGCCGAGCGAGTGGCCGACCATCGACTTGATCGAGCTGATCGGGACGGTGAAGGCCCGCGGTCCCAGCGCCTGCTTGAGCGCCGCCGTCTCATGCTCGTCGTTGTGCCCGGTCGCGGTGCCGTGGGCGTTGACGTAGTCGACCTCGCTCGCGGCCACCCTGGCGATGCGCAGCGCTTCCTGGATCGCCTCGGCCAGGTCGGACCCTCGCGCCTCAAGGCCCGTCATGTGGTGGGCGTTGGCGCGGTGGCCGCAGCCGAGCATCTTGGCCAGGACCTCCGCACCCCGATCGCGGGCGCTGGCGGCCTCCTCCAGGACCAGGACGCCCGCGGCCTCGGCCACCACCATGCCGTCGCGGTTGCGGTCGAACGGGCGGCACGCCTCCGCCGGGTCGCCGTCGTGGGCGGAGGTGGCCCGGATGGCGTCCATCGAGGAGACCGCGACCGGCGTCAGGGGCGCCTCGGTGCCTCCGGCGATCACGACGTCGGCCAGCCCGTCCTCGATCAGCTGGACGCCGTGGGAGACCGCGTCCAGCCCGGAGGTGCAGCCGTTGCTCACCACGCGCACCGGTCCGCGCGCCCCCACCAGCTGGGCGACCACCTGTGCGATCACGCTCGGCTCCGCCTCGGACAGCGGCCGCCCCCTGCCGCCGGGGCCCCCGAGGGCCATGGCGAACCGGTTGGTGGTGTCGCACGCGGTCCAGTGGTCGAAGGAGCTGACCCGGCCCAGCGCGCTGCCCATCGAGACTCCGATCCGGTCCCGGGGGATCCGGTCCGGGTCGAGCCCGCTTTGGGCGATCGCCTGCCGCGCCGCGACGTGGGCGAACTGGCCCGAGCGGTCCAGCCGCCGGGCTTCGTCCGGCCCGATGCCGTGCTCCTGCGGATCGAAGTCGCATTCTCCGGCGACTTTGGAACGAAACTCGGTCGCATCGAAGGATGTGATCTTCCGAATGGCCGAGTCGCCATGGAGGATTAAATCCCAGAACGGTTTGATCCCGACTCCCGCCGGCGTCACGGCTCCCAGTCCCGTGACGACCACACGGCGGGGATGATCCCCGGTCATCGAAGCCTTCCGAAATGTAGATGACGACGCACGATCTCCTCCACTAGCCGGATGAGTCGGCAATGCCGTTGCCGTTGTCGCGTTTGCGACGATGAGAACACTAGCACTGCAAAAAGTTGCTTTGCCGCTACAAAAGCTTGTTAGATTTCGCAGGACATCGTGTCGTGTGGCAATTTGCAGCGAATATGGCGCACAAGTCATGGCGCGCGGTCGACAAAGGGCGCCTGGGCCGGGAAGTTGTGAGAATAAAGAAGAACGCCCGACTTCAGGCGCACTACTGTTCCGGATCATTGACGAATTGACGGAAATGCCAAAGTCCGCTCAGTCGACAACTCTCTGTCCGGCCACGTAATACCGGAACTCAGGCACGGGCATTACCGATCCGGCGGTCTTGCCGGCGATGGTAGTCAGGGCATCCCGGATGCGATCACCGCCCCGGAGGCGCACCTGTGAACGGCCGTGTCACCGTGTCATCGTTCGTCACGCATCTCGGTGAGCTGCCGGCTGAGCGTCTGCACCTGCAAGGCCAGTTCACGCAGGAACCGCCGGTGGTGCCTGTCCCGCTTCTTGCTGCCCTTCTTGCCGTGCCACCTGTGGGGTGTGGTGGCAGAGAAAAGCGCCGGAGGGGCCTGCACGGGCTGTTCGTGTCGGCCGCATGCGCAGCCGAGCCGGCAGATGCAGGGGGCAGGGCCGACGCTCTGCCTGTCAGCCGCTGCGCAGGCAGTTCGTGCATGGGGACACACCGCGACGCTCGCGGTCGCGGTGCCGTGGCCGGTGCGGTCGGGCTCGCCGGGAAGGTCGGCGGTGACGGTGGCGGTACAGGACAGCGCGCCCGGAGCCGTGGCCGTGGTGCGCAACTGGAGCTCGGCTGTGTTGCCCGCAGCCAGGGCCTCGATCGCCCACCGGCCGGTGGGCCGGTCATAGGACCGCGCTCCTTCGGCCGACACGAGCTCAAGGTCCGCCGGGAGATGGACGGAGACGACGACGCTGGTGGCCTCGACGGGCCCGGGGTTGCTCACCGCGAGGTGGAAGGTGATGTCCTCGCCTACGGCGGCGTACGGCGGGTCGGCGACGATCGTCGCGGTGAGTTCGGCCGCCTCCGCTTCGGTTGCGGGATCGACGGACACGTGGGTCGTGTTGGAGGTGGAGGTCAGTTGCTCACCGGCGTCGCCGCGGGCGCCCGCGTAGGTGGCGGTGGACTGATGAGCGAGCGTCCGACCGGCGCCTTCTCGCTCCACCTGGACCGCGAACTGGGCGGTGACACCGTCGGGCAGCTCGACGGTCGAGGCCAGGGTGCCGCCCTGGGCCGCGGTGGCGCCCTGCCCCAGCGGCAGGGTGAGCCGGCCGGTGGTCGAGTCGTACCAGCCGTTGCCGCTGTTCTGTCCGGGCCCCTCATCGAGTCTCAGGGATCCGGGCACGTAGCTGGTCCCTGCGGGGATGGTGCTGCACAGGATGAGGTTCTCGGCGGGGATGCCGCCGTGGTTCTTCAGGTTGACGGTGTAGGTGATGGTGTCGCCGACGGCGGCTCCGGACTCCGGTTCGGCGGCGGTGGTCACCACCACGCTGGGCGCGGTGCCGAACACGACGTCGTCCAGGAAGTTGCCGACGGTGGGGTCGCCGGTGGCGGTCGCGGCGGCCTCGAAGGCGAACCGGGTCACCGTCTGCCCCGCCGGGACCTTGTAGGAGTCGGCGTGCGGCACCCATTCGGCGGTGCCGTCGGTGAAGGTCCAGGTCTTGTTCGGCTTCCTGCCGGGCCGGCCGATCTTCACCGACATCGTGTCGTCGCCCTCGCGGCCGCGGTGCCGCAGGCTCCAGTACAGCGTGGTTCCGGGCGTGGTCTCCAGATCCTGGTACAGCGCGGCGGACTCGTTGGCGTTGAGCTCGGCGAACTGCTCTCCGTGCGCCGCGGGCACGCCCCTGCGGCTGTGCCAGATCTCGATCACGTGGTCGGAGGCCGTCGTCAGCCAGCCGGGCACCGAGCCCGCTCCGGGCTCGGAGGCGTCGTGCAGCATCTGGTTTCCACCGGCGATCTTCGGCTCCTCGAAACTGCCGTTGACCAGGGCGACCCGTGAGGGCACGTCCAGCGGCGTGGGGAACTGGGGGGCCGGCTGCTGATCGGCGGGATCGGCGCCGGTCGCGATCTGGGGGGCGACCGCGGGGGTGTCGGCGATGCGAGGGGACATGTGATCCTTCCACCGAGCGGGAGCGATGAGAAAGGTTCTCACTCAGAGTAATCGATCCTTGGCTTTGAGCAACCAGGGGGTTCGGGGCGGGCAACGGTCGGGCGGTCCGCGAACGGACGCGGGTCCTTACCGTCCGACCAGCCCTTTTGCGCCTTGCGAGTCGCATTCCTCGACGCGAGCCCGCGTGAGCGAGAGGGAAAGGGAATAGGCACGGCCGGTAAGGACGACATGGCCGCGCAGTCGGCAGGTCACCGCCAGGATCGCCGCGTCGATGACGGCGGCGGGGGCGTAGAGGTCCGTTCCGTGCCACAACGGCGGGTGGCCCGTACCGGTCGCGACCAGGCGCTCCAGAGCGGCGGCGCCCCTCGCCAGAAGGTCCTGGGGGACGCGGTGCGGCGCTGCCAGCAGCGTCTGCAGGGCGTAGGCGGTCTCCTCGGCGGTGCCCCTCCAGACTCCCCAGGACCCGTCGGGCCGCTGGGTGCCGCGAACCCACCAGACCGCACGGGCGACCGCGGAGGAGGCGCCGCGGCGACCGAAGCGGCTCAAGGCCGCTGCGGCATGGGACGTGGCGTAGTAGGGGGAGGCGTGGCGCGGATCCTCCCAGCGGCCGCTCAGCTGCTGGCGTCCGCACAGCCAGCGTGTGAGCGCGGAGATGGCGGGCGAGTGGCGCCTGAGGTGGGCGGGCCGGGCCGCGGCGTGCACCCCGAACGCCTCGAGCATGTGGGCGTTGGCGACGGGCGACCAGACCGGGTCCCCGAGCGGGCGCTGGAAGCGCGTCGCGGTCTCGAAGGGCCGCAGCATCTCCGCGGGGCACCGTCCGCCCAGCTCGCCGAGCTCGGCGAGGGTGTACAGCGCGGTGCTCACGGTCCCGTAGTCTCCGGTCGTCCCGCCGACCTGCCGTCGCAACTGCTCCCGCAGGCGTGGCGGCACGGCGGTGCCCAGCCCCGCACGGACCAGCGTGCCCGCCAGTTCCGCCTGCTCGCCGGCGATCGCCGGACCCAGGCCGGGCACGGGACCGCCGTGCCGGCGCGCCAAGCGGTCGAGCGCGTCCACGCACACCTCGTCGCGATCTCCGGCCGGCCGGCGTGCGAGCCACGCCGCGGTCGCGGCGGGCGAGGCGCCGATCGTCCAACCGTCGGGGCTCCCGGCGGCCGCCTCGCGCGCCGGGTCGGTGGAGCCTTCCCAGAGACGGCCCGCCGGGAGCGGCGGTCCCCCTGGCGGGACGGACGAGGGCGCGGTCCCCCGGGCCGCGCGGCCCGCTAGAGGGGCCCGCAGCGCGGCATGGCGCCCCAGCGGCCGCGGCACGCTTCCCCGCGAGGCGGGGGCCTCGCATCGGAGCAGCGTCCGGTTGATCTCGTCGACCAGGTACGGCACGAGCAGGTCGGCTCCGAGCGTGCGCGGCCACGGGCTGCAGGCTCGGTCGAGCAGGCGCCGCGACGCCGCGAGCCCGCGGTCGGCAGCGGCCGTCAGAAGGTCGGCGGCCTCGGTCCGGTGCTCGGCTCTGATCGGCGAACGGTCCCGAGCGCAGGCCAGATGCAGTAGTGCCTCCGTCGCGCTGAGGGTGGGAACCAGCGCGTAGAGGTCGGGCCCGCCCCAGGTGCCGTCCCGGCGCTGCAGAGCCACGAGGTAGTCGACGCGCGCGTGATGCCCCCACACCCACGGCGCCAGCCGCACCAGCCGGGCGGTCTCGTAGACCGAGAGCGACATCCCTGCCCCCGGCCCCGGGGCGGCTCGTCCCAGCAGCCGCTCGGCCGCCGCTCGGTCCGCCGCGGTCACCGCATGGGCCCCGGGTACGGCGGCGGCCACCCCGCGACCGCCCCTGCCCCGCGTCCACCAGTTGTGCAAGGACCCCGCGACGGCGCCGGCCCGGAACGCCCTATCCAAACCGCCCATGAGCGCCTTTCTGGTCGGCCAACAGTGTGTGGCCCTCAATATTTTCAGCAAACAAGTATTAATCGTGCTATTTGGGGCGAAGTGAGCTCGTCCGAGCGCGGCCCCGTTCGAAGTACGCGGTGAAGGCTCCGCCGGAGTGTTGACAGTCGGCGGGCTACCCGATGCATACTCGCATTCGACAAGGCTCCCCCGGAAAAAGATCCACGTCAATCGGCGATCTCCGCGGATTCGGAGCCGAGGCCCTACCATGTGAGAAAGGTGGCGTCGTGGCAAGAAGATCCGTCTTCGACGACATGATAAGGCGCTCCGAAAAGGCCGGAAACCGTCACGCCAAGGCCGTGCGGAAGAGTCTCGGCGTCAAGAAAAAGAAGAAGAGCGCGAAGAAGCGCGCCAAGCGGAACGAGCAGGATATCCGCGAGCTCGCCGGTCAGATCAGCGTGCTCAGTCAGCAGATCGCCGACATGAAGAAGTAGCCGGAGCCGAACACTGTGCCGTCGACCGATCACACCGGCGGGTAGGGAGAACGCGTGCCCGCAGGCAGGGCCAGCCGCACCATCAAGATCGCTTCTCGGGCGGCCGCCCAGGAGGCGGCCCGCGGCCTCCAGGCGCGGCTGGCCCGGTCGCAGGTCTCCGCCGACGGTCTGCGCAGGCAGGAGCGGGCGAGGGCGCTGCGGGCGATGCTGGAGGACCTCGGCCCGATCTACATCAAGCTCGGGCAGATACTGGCGACCAGGCCCGACATCATGCCCCAGTACCTGATGGACGAGTTCGCCAACCTCAACGATCAGGCGCGCATCGAACCCTTCCCGGTCTTCGAACCCGTCATCGAAGCCGAACTGGGCGGGCACTGGCGCTCCCGCTTCCAGGAGATCAACACCGAGCGGCCGCTGGGCGCCGCCTCCGTCGCCCAGGTCTACCGCGCCGTCTGGACCGACGGCCGTCCCTGCGTGCTGAAAGTGCAGCGCCCCGGAACCTCCGCGGCCATGCTGGGCGACATGGCCGTGCTGCGCAGGATCGCCGGCCTTCTGCACCGGGCGGCCCCGCACATGTGCGAGGTCATCGACGTCAAGTCGATGATGGAAGTGGTGTTCACCGCCATGGAGGCCGAGGTGGACTTCACACGCGAGGCCCGCAACATGAAGGACGCGCGCAAGGCCGCGCGGCACTTCAAGCAGGTCAAGGTCCCCAAGGTCATCGAGGCGACGCCGCGCGTGCTGGTCCAGACCTTCGTCGACGGCACGCCGATCAACCGGGTGAAGGACGACCAGCTGTCGGACAGGCAGCGCAAGAAGATCGCTTACCAGCTGATGGGATTCATGTTCCGCGGGTACTTCGTCGACCGCGCCTTCCACGCCGACCCCCACCCGGGGAACATCCTCATCGACCAGGACGGGAAGGCGCACGTGATCGACTGGGGGATGTACGGAAAGATCGACAGAAACGCGAGCCTGACCCTGCTCAAGGGCCTGGTCGGGATGGCCCGCGGTGACGGGGCGGCCCTGGCGAGAGACTGGATCAAACTGGGCTCGCTCACGCCCTGGAGCAACAGCACCCGTTTCGCCAACGACGTGTCGAACACCATTCCCTACTGGGCGAACGCCACCCTGGAGGAGTTGAACCTCGGGGTCGCCCTGATGTCGCTCGCCCGCTACTCCACCGAACGCGGAATCCAGGTCAGCCCGCTCGTCTCTCTGATCGGCAAGTCGATGGGGAACATCGAAGGATCAGTGCGGTCCATCTACCCCAAACTGAAGTTCGACAAAGCTTTGGGCAGGGTGATGGAGGACATCGCCCGCGAGCTCCTGGCCGACAGCCTCGGTCCGGAGAACGGGATGCAGATGCTCCTGGATTCGATCTACTCGTTCAACAACTCGTCCTCCCAGATGCAGTCCGTCCTCGGCGACATGACGACCGGCCAGCTCGGCATCAACGTCCGGACCAACCAGGCCGACCCCCTCGGCCCGAGGCGGGGGCACCGCCTGAAGCACCATGTCTCCCTCGGTTCCACCGCCGCCGCGACCGCGGCCGAGACGGTGGTCCGGCGGACACTCGGTGGTTGACCGCTCCGCGCCCCCGCGCCGCCCGACCGGAAGGAAGATCCCGCGACATGCCACCGACGAACCCGCCGACCGGTTCGGCGAGCAGGCTCCAATGGCTGGTCGACCGGGCGGCGATCAGCGATCTGCTCATCGACGTCGCCCGCGCGCTCGACGACCGGGACTGGCAGGGCTACGCGGCCGACTTCACCGAGGACGGCGTGCTCACCGTCTCACCGCTCATCGCCCAGACCATCACCCACCGCGGACGCGAGGGCATGGCCGAGTTCGTCGCCGGCAACCTCGGCCGATACGCCGGCACCCACCACCTCAGTACCAACCACGAGATCACACTGGACGGTGACACGGCCGAAGCGCGGTCCTGTTTCTTCGCCGCGCACCTGATCGACGCGAACGACCCGCGACGACACGCCGACGGAGCCGGATGGCACCACTGGAAGCTCCGCCGCACCCCCGCAGGCTGGCGCTGCTCCCACCTCACCCTGGAGATCCGCTACTTCTCCGGCGAAGTCCTCCTGTCCTAGCCGGAGTCCTGCCTTCGGGCCTCTTCCAGTTGGCCATTGTCGCGTAATCTGAGCATCAGTCGGGCAGGGCCCCTGCGTTATGCAGGGGCCCTGCCCATTCCACGGAAGAAGGGATTGCGTCATGGCCGTCGGCTCCAGGCATCCGATTTCGATGACCGTTGCCCAGTGGGGAGTCGTAGACGGTTCGACCGACAACGAAATCGACGGCGCGGTCGTGGCCGGGGACCTCAAAGGCATCGAGGCACTGGCCACCAGCATCCGCGAAGACGCCTGGGACCAGGTACTCCATAGCAAAGGCCGCCAGGACTGGCCGCCGCGAGAACAGGAGATCGTCGTTGCGTTGACGCTCCCCCAGTGGGCGTTGGCCCACGCGATCGTCGATCGCTGGGCGCAGACGGCCGAAGAAATCGGAGACACCGAAAGCGCGGACACTGAACGGCGAGTACGCGACCGCATCCAGGACGCCATGGCCCAGGTGCCTGGGTGGATGCAGACCCGGGACGGCTTCCTCGATACCGATGCCGTGCACGACTACCGTGCCCCCGGCCCCGACCTCTCTGCCATGCCGACGTTCGACACCCACGGGATCATGCTCGATCCGCGAGGACGGGTGCCGTCAACGGCGACCGACACCACCACTTCAAAGAAGCAGGACCGCTCCTGAAGTGCTTGTTCGGCTGATGCCTGGAGGCTTGCTGTCATGGAACCCGTCGCTGGGTGTCTCGCGTGCGATCTTCTTGTCGGGGTACGGCCTCTTCCCGGAGGTCGTCTGGCGGAGTCTTCGGGTTGGGTCGTCGAGCACTCGGTGGGGCCGCTCGGCCTGGGGACGCTGGTGGTCAAGCCGGTGCGGCACGTCGTCCATGTCGCCGAGTTGAGCGTGGTCGAGAGTGCGGCTCTGGGTCCGTTGCTGCAACGAGTGGCCGCAGCGGTGACGAAGGTCGTCCAGCCGGAGCAGGTCTACGTATGCCTCTGGTCCCATGCGGATGCCGTGCCGGGCCACCTGCATTTCGTGGTCCAGCCCGCGACGAAGGCCGACATGGCCCGGTTCGACGCGTTCGGCCCAGCACTGCAGATGGCGATGTTCCGTGAAGGGGCAGTGCCAGACGAGACCGAGGTGGAAGCGTTGTGTGAGCGACTCGGAGCGGCCTTGTCCCTCTCGCCTCATGGAGCGTGAGACGTCGGCAAGGGCACGGTGCCCTGAACACCGTCTCACCCTCATGAGGAGGCTGAGGCGACGGTGGCGGGGGGCGTCGCGTGGTGGGGGTCGCATCGGGCTCGTCGTGTCGGGGAAGGTAGGCCCAGAGGACGGGGTTCGTTCGGCCCGACGAGAGGGGGCTCTGATGGGGATCGTTTCGCCTGGGTTCCACGGGCGGCGGCGCGAATCCGCGGTCCAGTTGCCGCCTGGGCAGTACCTGACCGAGGACTTTCCCGTGCTGTCGGCCGGTCCGACCCCGCGGATCCCAGAGGAGGGGTGGGAGCTCACGGTGGCCACGGAGACCGGGGGCCAGTACCGGTGGACGTGGCGGGAGCTGCTGGATCTGCCGTTCGAGACACCGCACGTGGACATCCACTGCGTCACCAAGTGGTCCAAGCTGGGCACGGACTGGCAGGGGGTGTCGCTGGACGTCCTGCTGGAAGACGTGGAGACCGCGGCCGATTTCGCGCTCGTCTCCTCGTACGGCGGGTACACCACCAACCTGCCGCTTGAGGATCTGCTCAACGGCCAGGCATGGATCGTCTACCGCTATGACGGCGAGGAGCTGGCACCAGAGCACGGGGGGCCGGTGCGGCTTCTTGTACCGCATCTTTACTTCTGGAAGTCGGCGAAATGGTTGCGGGGCATCGACCTGCTGACCGAGAACGAGCCGGGCTTCTGGGAGACCGCCGGATATCACGACTACGGGGACCCATGGCGAGAGCAGCGGTACCAGGGCGACTAGCGTGGCGCGTCGCGCGGCTGGCCGAGACGCGTCGGGAGACGGATACGGCCCGCACGCTCGTCTTCGATGTGCCGGGGTGGCCGGGCCATCTGGCCGGTCAGCATGTCGATGTGCGGCTGACCGCGGCGGACGGCTATACCGCGCAGCGCAGCTACTCGCTCTCCGCGCCTGACCGGGTCGAGCTCACCGTGCAGCGGATAGCGGACGGTGAGGTCTCCCCGTATCTCACCGATGTGCTCGGCATCGGCGATCCCGTCGAGATCCGGGGCCCGGTGGGCGGCTGGTTCGTGTGGCGGCCCGATGCGGGACGGGACGTCCTGCTGATCGCGGGCGGGTCCGGCGTCGCGCCGCTGATGGCCATGGTCCGTGCTCGCCGCCTGGCCGGGAGTGGCGCGCGGTTCCGGCTGGTGTACTCCACGCGCACGCCCGGGGACGTGTTCTACGCCGACGAGCTTCGGCGTCCCGAACCCGGCCTGGATGTCGCGCACGTCTACACCCGGGTGGCACCCGAGGTCTGGCCCCGCCCGCCCGGCCGGCTGGCGGCGGCCGATCTCGGGGACGGGCCGCCCGACCGTGACTGCTTCGTCTGCGGGCCGACGGGGTTCGTGGAGTCGGCGGCCGACCTGCTGCTCGCCCGCGGTCACGACCCGCGCCGGATCAAGACCGAACGGTTCGGCTGAACGGAGGCTGAGCGAGATGAACGTGACCCGCCGGGAGGACACCTCGATGGACCATGTGGACGGCAACGCCTTGGCCGGTCCCCTGAGCGAGCTGTTCGCCGTGGACATCACGGCGGCCACCGGCCGCTGCGTCAACTGCGGCCTCACCGGCCCGATCGCCGAGCTGCGGGTGTACGACCGGGCGCCCGGCCTGGTCGCCCGCTGTCCCGGATGCGGCCACGTCCTCCTGCGCTACGTCCGGACGCCGGACTCCGCCTGGATCGACCTGACCGGGACCGTCTCCCTGCGTGTCCGGCTACCGGACGCGGACGAGGAGGAGCGCGGATGAGCGTCCAGCGGTGACGGAACGCGGAGCAGGCCCGCCCTCCGGCTCGTTCGCCGACCGGACCGCGTGGGCACGCAACCTGCGGACCCCGCTGCGGGAGTTCCTGTACACCGAGACGGGCGGCGCCGTAGTGCTGCTGGCCTCGACGATCGCCGCACTGGTGTGGGCGAACGCGGACGCCTCCTCCTATGACCGGGTGTGGGGGACGCAGCTGTCGATCCGGTTCGGTGGCGCCGGCCTCTCGCAGGATCTGCGGGGGTGGGTCAACAACGGCCTGATGACGGTGTTCTTCTTCGTGGTCGGTCTCGAAGCGCGCCGCGAGTTCGACATGGGAGAGCTCCGCGACCGGCGGCGGTTCGCGCTGCCGCTGGCAGCCGGTGTCGGCGGGATGGCCGTGCCGGTGGCGATCTACCTCGCCTTCAATGCCGGCGGCCCGGCCGCCCACGGCTGGGGCATCGCGATGTCGACCGACACCGCGTTCGCGCTGGGCGTGCTCGCGCTGGTCGGACGGGGCCTGCCCGCACGGCTGCGCACGTACCTGCTCACGGCCACCGTCGTGGACGACGTCATCGCGCTCGCGGTGATCGCGATCGTCTACAGCGGCGACATCGCGCTGCCGCCGCTGCTGCTGGCGATCGGCATCCTCGCGGTGACCGTGCTGGTGCGCGCCCTCGGGGTGCGGCAGATCCCGGTGTACGTCGTGCTGGGCGTCGCCGCGTGGGCGGCGGTCCAGTCCGCCGGGGTGGAGCCGGTGGTCGTCGGCCTGGTCATGGGACTGCTGACGTACGCCCACCCGGCGGCGCGCGACGACCTGGAACGCGCCACCGAGGTGTTCAGGCTGTTCCGGGAACAGCCCACCCCGGAGTTCGCCCGGTCGGCGCGGACCGGGGTGGCGGCGGCGATCTCCCCGAACGAACGGCTCCAACTGCTGATCCACCCGTGGACGAGCTACGCGGTCGTCCCGCTGTTCGCGCTGGCCAACGCGGGCGTCACGATCACCGCCGGGTTCCTGGGCCGCGCCTTCACCTCGACGGTGACGCTCGGCATCGTGATCGGCTACGTGGTCGGCAAGCCGCTCGGGATCCTCGGGTCCTCCTGGCTGGTGACCCGGGTGAGCCGGGGCCGGTTGCGTCCGCCGGTCGGCTGGGCCGCGGTCGGTGCCGGCGGCACGATCGCCGGCATCGGCTTCACGGTCGCCCTGCTGATCGCGACGCTCTCCTTCACCGGTGGGAGGCTGGAGGAGGCCAAGATCGGCATCCTGTCGGCTGCGCTGTGCGCCACGGTCGTGACCTGGGTCGTCGTCCGCGCGACCGCGCTGCTGCCACCGCGCAGGCGGCTGCGCGCGCTGCTCGGGACGGCGGAGAGCATCATCGACCTGGCCGCGCCGGTCGAGCCCGGTCGCGACCATGTCCGCGGTCCCGCGAAGGCGCCGGTCACCGTGGTGGAGTACGGCGACTTCGAGTGCCCGTACTGCGGGCGGGCGGAGCCGGTCGTCCGGGAACTGCTCGCCGACCACGGGGACGTCCGGTACGTGTGGCGCCACCTGCCGCTCAACGACATCCATCCCCGGGCCCAGCTCGCGGCCGAGGCCGCGGAGGCGGCCGCCGCGCAGGGCCGGTTTTGGGAGATGCACGACCTGCTGCTCGACCGTCAGGAGGCGCTGAGCCCCCGGGACCTGGTCCGCTACGCCGGCGACATCGGCCTCGACGTCGACCGTTTCCGTGCCGACCTGCGCCGGCATGCCGGTGCCGGACGGATCGCCCAGGATGTCGACTCGGCCGACCTGAGCGGCGTCTCCGGAACCCCGACCTTCTTCGTCAACGGACGGCGCCACGTCGGCGCCTACGACATCGCCACCCTCTCCGCGGCGGTCCGGGGCGCCCGCAAACGCGCGGCGATCGGCACCTGACACGAGCGGCCGCCTACCACGAGCAGGCTTACCCCGTCAGTCGAGGCTGCTTGCCGAAATTTCGGCTGGCAGGTTCGGGCGCCATCCTGCCCATGGAGTCGCGTCCACGTACTCGAGGAACAACTGGGTGAACTCGGGTCGTGCCAGCGTGGCGCCGGGTTTCATGTCGCCGAGGAAGTGGATGATCGCCGGTCGGTCGCTTTTGCGCTCCGAATAGTGATTCCATCTGCTGGGCAGCGGCTTCCACTGGTTCTGCAACACGACGTTGAAGCCGTACTGGTCGTGCTGGTTCCAGCGATTTCGGATGAGGAGGCGGTGGCGATCGATCTGGCAACGTTGGAGCACGCGTTCGCCGATCTCTTCGGCTCGCCACCGCGCCAGATCGATCACCATCACGCCGGAGTTGAAGTAGGGCGCGTCGCCGTCGAGGCCGATCTCCTGCCAGTGGCTGATGGCGTCCTTGATGACCGACACCAGATCACCGGCCGCGGCGACGGGGTTGCCGTCGAGCGGCATACTCCACAAGGGGAAAAGGTCTTCGAGGACGAGCGTGTCCGAGTCGATGTAGACGGCGCGACTCACGGTGTCAGGATAGATCTTCGGCAGGAGGCACCGGAAGTAGTGGGGATCCAGTATCAGCGGATCGGCCTCTATCCCCCACCCCCGATAGCTGGCGGGATCCATCGAAACCCAGCTTACGGCGATCTGATCGGCCAGGCTCTCCAGCCTCTCCTGATCCTGTTTGGAAACACCCTTGTGCATAATTGTCAGCTCAACTTGAGTGCTCGCACTCCGGTTGGTCGCCAGCGAATGGACCATGGCGGCGGTGTACGGCAGATAGTTCTCATCAGTCGCCGTGGCCACCCATATGACTGGATCCTTCGACCGCGTAGAGCTGTCTTCGGCAGAGGCATCACCAGTCACGGACTCTCCCCGGATCGGTGGACATTACGCGCCCATCAATGCGTCCGCATATTACATCACCATGAGTATATTTGTCCAGCAAAGGTTCGGCGACCATCGTGTCCGCCGCGCCACCCCAAGATGATGACAGTGAAGCCATATAAGGCAGGTGCGGCGCCCCCAGTTGCGGATGTCCGAAATTCGGTCGCCATTACGTGACCTGGGAACACATGGTATATCGTAGCGGCGACCAATGGAGCCTCCCAAGGGGCCGGCTGCGAGGCCGTGTCGCCGCACCGTTGATGGTATCGACCTTTCTCACGCCCCCTCCCCCAATGGTTTCTGCTCGGTTGCGGCGGAGCCGACGGCCCTTCTCATGCCAGCACGGACATCCGTTCAATGAGGCGTGACCTTAAGCGACCGGCTCCTGTTGGAGCATCGCTTCGGTAGCCGGAAGAGTTCGGCGCCAGAGTTTCTGTGCAGCCTCGATGTTGCGAGAGGAAGCAGAATGACTCGAGTACTCGTGACAGGTTCGTCCGGGTTCATCGGACGCCACGTCGTGACGCGGTTGCAGTCCGACGGTCTGGACGTGACGGGGCTGGATCGTCGAACGGGCCACAACTCAGGCGACTTCATCCACAAGGACCTGCTCGACCTCCGAGAGGACCTCCACCTTCACCATCGTCTGAAGTCCTTCACTCATGTGATCCATCTCGCCGCAGAGGCGTACGTCCCCACATCCGTCACCCATCCCGATCGATACGTGCAGAACAATGTGATCGGGACGACCAACCTCATTGAGGTACTAGCCGCAGCACCCCACGTCACCCGTTTCCTTCTGGTCTCCTCATGCGAGGTATACGGCACGACGTCCGCGCCGGTGGACGAGTCGGCGTCGCCGCGACCTGCGAGCCCCTACGCCGCGAGCAAGCTGAGTCAGGAGGCGTTCTGCCAGGCGGCCGCACAGTGTTGGGGACTGCCTCTGGTCACCGCTCGGCTCTTCAACAACTATGGCCCAGGTCAGCAGCCCGACCGTCTGATTCCAGCGCTGATTCGAGCCTGCACCGAGGGAACCGAGTTCAGCATGACCTCGGACGGAGGCCAGACTCGGGACTGGGTTCATGTCCGAGATACGGCCGACGCCTTGGCGCGCCTGCTTTTTGCAGATGACGTGCAGGGCGATATTTACAATGTGTGCGCCGAGAACGAGGTTTCCGTGCATGAGATATGCCAGCTGGTGTTCTCGCACGTGGAGGAGCCGCCAGAGGTCGTACACGCCTCAGCGATCGAGGGCCATCTGCGCCGTTCAGCCGGGATCGGCAGGAAACTGAGAAAAGCAACCGGATGGTCCCCTTCGGGTTCGCTGGACGGCCACCTGAAGGAGGCGTTCACGTAGTGAGCCTCGGGCTCATCGGAACAGCATCGAGGCAACGCCCGCCCCCACTCCGGTCACTGCTGCGTGGAGTTCGGCCCGCACGGCGAGTGAGTCCGGCGTCCGCCTCCGGCGCCTTCAGCCGGTCTATGGTCATTTCGTCGGAAACGTGCGGGAGGTCCGGGTGGCGATGGGGCGGGTTCTGGCGGCGGTCGTGCTGGCGGGTGGAATGCTGACAGCGTGCGGCCCGGGCGGCTCCGAGTCGGTGCTGGACGAGCCGACCCTGGTGGTGGGGGTGCGGCCGGACCTGCCGGGGCTGGGGCTGCGGCGACCGGACGGCCGGTTCGAGGGGTTCGACATCGATGTCGCGCGGTACGTGGCGGACCGGCTCGGGAAGAAGGTGCGGTTCGTCCAGGTGCTGGCGTCCGAGCGGATCACGGCGCTGACGTCGGGGCGCGCCGACCTCGTCCTCGCGACCCTGTCGGTCACGCCCGAACGCAAGACGCAGATCGCGTTCGCCGGGCCGTACTACATGTCCTACCAGGACGTGCTGGTCCGGGCGGACGAGCGCGGCGTCAAGGGCGTCCGGGACTTGACGGGGCGCCGGTTCTGCGCTGTCGAGGGGGCCGACCCCATCCAGCGGCTGCTGGCGGTGCACGGGATGACCGCCAGGACCGTCCCCGCCAAGAGCTATGACGAGTGCATGAGCATGATCAAGGGTCGGAGGGTGGACGCGATCACGACGAACGACGTGATCCTGGCCGGCCTCGTCCGGCGGGAGGGCCGCGGGTATCGGCTCGTCAACGCTCGGATCAGCGAGCAGAACACCGGCATCGGGCTCCGCCGCGGCGATGTCGAGGGGTGCGAGGCGCTGAACCGGGCGATCACCCGCATGTACCAGGACGGGACGGCGGCGCGGTTGATGAACCGGTGGTTCGGCGGCACCGGGCTGGACCTGTCGATCATCGAGGTGCCGCAGTTCGAGGGGTGCGTCTAGGGTCTGTCTCGTTGGCGGCGTCAGCCGGGGCCGGCGACCGCCCGGCCGAAGGGCCGGATCCGCAGACCCGGTCCCTCCGGCCCAGCGCTCACACCGGCTCGGTCAGGCGGACTCGCGGACGACCAGTTCGGTGGGAAGGATCTTGTAGCGTTCCCGGTCCGGCGGGCGCCGGCCCTCGGCCAGGGTCAGCAGCAGGTGGACCATCGCGGCGGCCTGCTCGCTCACGGGCTGGCGGACGGTGGTGAGCGGCGGTTCGCAGTAGCGCGCCGCCTCGATGTCGTCGAACCCGACGACGGCGACGTCGTCCGGCACGCGGCGCCCGGCGGAGCGCAGCGTGCGCAGCGCCCCGATCGCCATCATGTCGTTCGCGGCGAACACCGCGTCGAGCGCCGGATCGTCCTCCAGCAGCTGCCGCATCGCCTCCGCCCCGGACTCGCGCGTGAAGTCGCCCAGCGCGATGATCGGACGGCGGCCGGCGTCACGCAGGGCCTCGCGGTATCCGGCGAGCCGGTCCTGCCCGGCGACCATGTCGAGCGGGCCGGTGATGGCGGCGATCCGCCGGCGGCCGGTGCCCAGAAGATGGCGCACGGCGGCGGCCGCGCCGCCGGCGTTGTCGTTGTCGACGTACGGCAGGTCCACCGGAACCGTGGGCCGGCCGTAGGAGACGACCGGGACGCGCAGGCGCCCGAGGGCGGCGGGCAGCGGATCGGCTCCGTGCATCGACATCAGCATGACGCCGTCCACGTGACCGCCCGCCACGTACCGCTCGACCCGCGCGTGCCCGCCCGGCGACCCGGCCAGCATGAGCACCACCTGCTTGTCGGCGGCCTCCAGTTCGACGCTGGCCGAGCGGATCACGGTGGAGAACATCGGATCGTCGGAGAACACCCGGGTGGGCGGCTCGGACACCACCAGGGCGTAGGAGTTGGTCTGCCGGGTGACCAGGCTTCGCGCCGCCGGATTGGGCACGTAGCCCAGCTCCCTGATCGCCAGCTCGACGACCTCCCGGATGCGCGGGTTGACGGTCGCCGACCCGTTCACCACCCGGGAGACGGTGGCCCGGGACACGCCCGCGCGTGCGGCCACCGCCTCCAGTGTGGGCCGGCTCAATCTCGCACCCCGTTCCTGCGGATCACGTCGCGGAACCACAACGCGCTGTCCTTCACGATGCGGCGCTGAGAAGCGTAGTCGACGTAGACGATCCCGAATCGGCGCCGGTATCCCTCGGCCCATTCGAAATTGTCCAGCAGCGACCAGACGAAGTACCCGCGCAGGTCGGCCCCGGCCTCGATGGCGGCGTGGGCGGCGGACAGGTGGCCGCTGAGGTAGGCCATCCGGTCGGCGTCGGCGACACGGTCGCCGTCCGGCTCGTCGGGGAAGGCCGCCCCGTTCTCGGTGACGACCAGCGGCACCCGCGGGTGGTCGCGGGACAGGCGCGTGAGCAGCGCGGTCAGCCCGGTCGGCTCGATCGGCCAGCCCATCTCGGTGGTCACGCCCCGGGCCGGCAGGAACGCGATGCCCTCGCTGCCGGGGTGGGCCGGGTCGGCCGGTGCGCCCGGCACGGCGGCCACGTACGTGGGGTTGTAGTAGTTGACGCCGAGCAGGTCGATCGGCTGGGCGATGGCGGCGTCGTCGCCGTCCACGATGTGGCCGAGTCCGCCGTGCCTCTCCACGATCGCCCGCACGTCGGACGACAGGGCGCCCTTCAGCACGGGGTCGAGGAACTGCCGGTTGACCAGGCCGTCCACCAGCCGTACCGCGTCCGCGTCCGTCCCCATGACGGGCGAGAGGTTGAGGGTGAGGCAGATCTGCGGCGCACCGCCGGCCCGCAGGGCGGACGTGCCGAGCCCGTGGGCGAGCAGCAGGTGGTGGGCGGCTCGGAACGCGGCGGCGGGGTCACGGCGTCCGGGCGCGTGCAGGCCGGACGCGTACCCGAGGAACGCCGCGACCCATGGCTCGTTGAGCGTGGTCCAGGCCGTGACGCGGTCGCCGAGCCGCTCGTGCACGGCCGACGCGTAGTCGGCGAACCTGAGGGCGGTGCTCCGGTCGGCCCATCCGCCGCGCTCCTCCAGCGCCTGGGGAAGGTCCCAGTGGTAGAGGGTGGCGTACGGGTCGATGCCGTGCGCGAGGAGTTCGTCGACCAGGCGGTCGTAGAAGTCCAGGCCGCGCGGGTTGACCGGGCCGGACCCGTGGGGCTGCACCCGCGGCCAGGCGATCGAGAAGCGGTACGCGGGCAGTCCCAGTCCGGCCATCAGCGCGACGTCGGCGGCGTACCGCCGGTAGTGGTCGCAGGCGACCTCGCCGGTGTGGCCTCCGGCGACGGCGCCGGGCCGGGTCGAGAAGACGTCCCAGATCGACGGGCCGCGCCCGTCGTCGCCGGTCGCGCCCTCGATCTGGTACGCCGCGGTGGCGGCGCCCCACACGAATCCGGGTGGGAAGGCGAGCGTCCGGCCGGACGCGCCGGTGTCGGTGCGCGTGGTCATCCCTTGACCGCCCCCTGCATGATGCCTCCGATGATGCGTTTGCCGAGCAGGGCGAAGACCAGCACCAGTGGCAGCGTGGCCACCGCGGTGCCGGCCAGGCCGAGCGAGAAGTCCTGGACGTAGCCGCTGGCGAGGGCGGACAGCGCGACCTGGACGGTCGGGTCGTCCGGGGTGAGGACGACCAGCGGCCAGAAGTAGTCGTTCCAGGCCGTCATGAACGTGAGCATGCCGAGAACGGCGGCGGCGGGGCGCGCCACCGGCGCCACGACGTGCCAGAAGAGCCGCCAGTTGCCGCAGCCGTCGACGCGGGCGGCCTCCAGCAGCTCGGTCGGCAGCGCCCGGGACAGGTACTGGGTCATGAAGAAGACCCCGAACGCGTTGACGAGGGCGGGGGCGATGACCGCGTACAGGGTGCCGGTCCAGTGCAGCTTGATCATCAGCATGTACAGCGGGATGATCCCGAGCTGGGTCGGGATCATCATGGTCCCGACGGTCAGCCCGAGCAGCAGGGTGCGTCCGCGAAAGCGCAGCTTGGCGAACGCGAACCCGGCCAGCGTCGAGAAGAACACCACCGACAGGGTGATGGAGCCCGCCACGATCAGGGAGTTCAGCAGCGCCAGCGCGAACGGCGCGGTGTCGAAGACCTTGGCGATGTTGGCGAGCAGGTTGCCGCCCGGGACCATCGGCGGCGGCACCTCGGCCATGGCGCCGTTGTCCTGCGAGGCGACGATGACGCTCCAGTAGATGGGGAAGGCGGAGAAGAACGCCACCCCGATCAGCGTGAGGTGGGTCAGCCTGTGGGGCAGCGAACCGCGGGCACGGAACCCGGTCATGACAGGCCCCCTTTCATGCGGCGGGCGAGCAGGAAGTTGACGCCCACCGCGACCATGACGAGCAGCAGCATCAGCCAGGCGGCGGCCGACGCGTAGCCGAAGTCGAAGTTGCGGAAGCCCAGCTCGTAGAGGTAGAGCGACAGCGTCTGGAACTTGCGGCCCGCGCCGCCGGTGGCGATCGCGGCCGGGCCGACCTGGGCGCCGAAGAGCATCGGCTCCGCCATGATCTGCATCGAGCCGATGGTGGACACGATCATCGTGAACAGGAGGGTCGGCTTGATCATCGGCACGGTGATCGAGCGCAGCTGCTTGAGCCGCGACGCTCCGTCGATGGTGGCCGCCTCGTACAGCTCCCGCGGGACGGCCTGCATCGCGGCCAGGTAGATGAGGGCGTTGTAGCCGGTCCAGCGCCAGATGATCATCAGGGCGATGGCCACGTGGCTGGACGCGGTGCCGGCCTGCCAGTCGACGCGGCCGGCGCCGAGGTGGGTCAGCACCATGTTGATCAGGCCGTAGTCGCGGCCGAACAGCTGGCTGAAGATGACGACGACCGCGACGACGCTGGTGACGTTGGGCAGCAGCAGGGTGATGCGGTAGAAGGTCTGCGCCTTCAGCGGCCGGTTGAGCAGGTGGGCCAGCCACAGCGCGAGCAGCAGCTGCGGCACCGCCGACAGCACGCCGATCGACGCCGTGTTGAACGCCGCGTTCCAGAAGTTGCCGTCGGACAGCAGGGCGCGGAAGTTGTCGAGGCCGACGAAGCCCTGGTCGCCCTTGAGCAGGCTCCAGTCGTGCAGCGCGACCCAGGCCGTGTACAGCAGCGGGAACAGCCCGAACACGGCGAAGATCACAAGGAAGGGCGAGACGTAGGCGTACGGGCTGACGGCGCGGTCGAACCGGTTCCACCGCGAGCCGCCCGGCCGGTGCCGGGCGCGGGTGGGGCCGGTTCGCCGCCGGGCGGCGGAGGTGGGGAGCGGGTCGGTCTGGCGCAGGGCCATGGAAGATCCTTTCGTGAGCCGGCCCGGACGCCGCGCGGGCCTCCGGGATCGGCGCGTGCGGCCGGCGAGTCCCCGGGGGAACCGGAGACCCGCCGGTGCGCCGTCACGCCGGCGGGCTACTTGACCTTCGACACGTCGTCCAGGGCCTGCTTCCAGGCCTGGTCAGGGGACTGCCTGCCCTGGTCCACGCGGGTCAGGCCGTTGCCGATCGCGGCCCTGACCTGGCCTTCGGCCGGACCGAGGTGCTGGGGGTCGAGGCTCTTGGCCGAGTCGGCGTAGATCTTCCCGACCGGCGCCCCGTTGAAGAACGGGTTGGTGTGGTCGCGGACTTCGGGCTTGTCGTACAGCGCCGGAAGTGAGGGGAAGTTGCCGATGGCCTTGAACACCGCCTCCTGCTGCGGTGCGGCGGAAAGGAACCGCACCAGTTCGGCGGCCTCCTTCTGATGCTTGCCCTGGGTCGGCACCGTGAGGTGGGTGCCGCCCGCGCTGCCGCCGCCGCCCGGGATCGCGGCGATGTCCCACCGCCCGGAGGAGCCCGGGGAGTGCTCCTGGATGTAGGCCATCATCCAGGCCGGGCAGGCGACGGTCGCGAAGGAGCTCTTGGCGAAGCCGGTGTCCCACGCGGGCGTGAACGAGGTCAGTTTGGCCGACAGGCCGTCCGCGACCATCCGCGTCGACAGGTCCCACGCCTGCTTCACGGCGGGGTTGGTGGCCGCCACGACCTTGTCCTGCCGGTCGTACACGCCCTCCGGGGCCTGCGCCACCATCGCGCGGAAGAACTCGCCGGGGCCGTCCACGAACTTCGCGCCGGACGGAGCCTTCGCGGCGAAGCGCCGGCCCGTGTCCAGGAACGCCTGCCAGGTCGGCCACAGCGCGGAGACCTTGGCCCGGTCGGCCGGCAGCCCGGCCTTCGCGAACAGGTCGCGCCGGTAGCACAGTGCCAGGCCGCCCACGTCCGTGCCCAGTCCGATCACCGCGCCGTTCGCGGCGACGCCCTGCTGCCACTTCCAGGCCAGGTACTCGCTCTGCCGGGTGGACGCGCCGTACTTGCGCAGGTCCACGAAGCGCTGCGGCTGCGCGGTGTAGGTCCCGATGTAGCCGACCTCGATCGCCTCGACGTCGGCCGCGCCGCTGCCGGTCGCGATGTGCGCGGCCAGGTTGGTGTGGTGGTCGTCGTAGGTCGCCTGGCGTTCCTTGATCCGGACGTTCGGGTGCGCCTGCTCGAACTGGCGGTAGAGGGGCTCGAACCCGAAGTCGCCGAACAGGCCGACCGACAGCGTGATGTTCTCCTTGCCGGCGGCGGCCGATCCGCCGCAGGCTCCGGCCAGGAGCAGCGCGCCGGCGGTGATGGTCGCGGTGAGGGCACGCGCGGGCGTCCCTCCTCGCGTGCGGGGACGGGCGCGGCGGCCGCCCAGTGTCGGTCTCATGAATCCTCCGGGGCCGAGTGATCGTCTGCTAGCGAGAGAGCGCTCTCCCAAGAGATTGGGCCGTCTACTCGTCGACTGTCAACGGGTTCGCCCACAAGTATGCTGCGTTGCCGCCCCATCACACGTGTCCAGGATTCGGTGTTGACGGTGCCGGAAGATTGCGCTCTTCTGTGTGAGAGCGCTCTCTCGTCTGCGCCTTCCGCGCAGCCCCCGCCCGCCTGCCCTCCACCCACCCCCCTCCGCACGGCATGTTCACGTCCCCCGACGCCGTGCGGATCAGATCTGGGAGGCGTTAACGATGACCGCGTCCGACATGTCCCGGCCACCAGGCCGCCGGCGGCCGATCCGCGTCCGCCCGCGCCGTCCGTACCGGGCTCTGCTCGCCGCCGGCGTCGCCATGCTGATCGCCGGAGTCCTGTCCCTGGCGGCCCTCCACCCCGGCGACGCCGCCGCCGACACCATGGGTGCCGGCGGCTACACCACCACCCAGGTCGGCCCGCTGCCTTCGGGATGCGGCTCGATCTCGACCGACCCGCGCCAGTGGGTGACGGCCGACGCCCCGTCCGGCGCCGTGCCGACCAACGACTGGTGGTCGTCCATCCTGTGGAAGCGCACGAACTGCGCGTACGGCGAACCGCTGGCCGCCAACCCGCTGAGCTTCCGCGCCCAGGCCGGCGGCCTCGGGTTCTCCTACACCACGACGCCGTCGATCAGCGGCTCCGCGACCGGTCCCGGGGAGTACCACTTCCCCTACGGCGAGGACTTCGTCGCCGGAGTGGCGCAGCTGAACTCCTCCGAAGTCAAGGTCGACGGCTGGAGCGACTGGACGGTCAGCCCGTATCTCAGCGACGGAGCGCGCTCCCTGCGCGCCACGATCGGCAAGGGCCTGCCGTTCGCGTACTTCCGCACGTCCGGAGGCAACGCGCGGATCGCCGCCTCCGGCGGGGCCACCCCGACCGTCTGGTCCAACAGCGGTTCCTGGATCGGTTACACCATCAACGGCCACGACTACGCGGCCTACGCCCCGTCCGGAGCGACCTGGACGGTCAGCGGCTCGACGATCGGCTCGACGCTCGCCGGGAAGGACTACTTCTCCGTCGCCGTCCTGCCGACCACCGCGTCGAGCAGCGATGCCGACCGGAAGAGCCTGGCGACGGCCTACGGAAAGTCCGCCTATAACCACGTCACCGGCACAGCGGTCGCCTACCGGTATGACGAGGCGGAGAGCGCCGTGACGACGACCTACAAGTTCACCACCACCGCCATGGAAGGCGGCGGCACGGGAACGGTCGCGGCGCTGCTCCCCCACCAGTGGCGATACTTGGCGGCGGGCACCCCGCTGCCGCAGACGTACATCTCACCGCGCGGCTCCCTCAAGGTCCTCACCGGGATCGGCTCCTTCACCACCTCGATGCGGTTCCACGGGGTGCTCCCGGAGGTGCCCGCCGTCGCGGACTCCGGCGGATCCGACGCGGCCACCCTGCAGAACTACCTCGACGCCGAGAAGCCCGACCCGACCAGGCAGGTCAGCGACGACACGTACTGGACCGGCAAGGGGCTGGGGCGCGCCGCCCGCCTCGCGGAGATCGCCGACCAGACCGGGAACGCGGCGGTACGGGACGCGGCCCTGTCGGCGATCAGGTCGAAGCTCACCGACTGGTTCACCGCCCCGGCCGGGAAGACCGCGCACGTCTTCTACTACGACAGGAACTGGGGCACGCTCATCGGCTACCCGGCCTCCTACGGGTCGGACCAGGAACTCAACGACCACCACTTCCACTACGGCTACTACATCGCCGCGGCGGCGACCCTGGCCAAGTTCGATCCCAGTGGGCGTCCACGGAACGGTACGGCGGAATGGTCGACCTGCTGATCCGCGACGCGAACAACTACGACCGCGCCGACACCCGGTTCCCCTACCTGCGCGACTTCGACATCTACGGCGGTCACGACTGGGCGTCGGGGCACGGGTCGTTCGCGGCGGGCAACAACCAGGAGTCGTCGTCGGAGGGCATGAACTTCGACAACGCACTGATCCAGTGGGGGCAGGCCACCGGCAACACGGCCGTCCGCGACGCGGGCATCTACATGTACACGACGCAGGCGGCGGCGATCCAGGACTACTGGTTCGACACCAAGGACCAGATCTTTCCCAGCGGCTTCCCGCACCGCGAGGTCGGCATGGTCTGGAGCGACGGCGCGGCGTACTCCACCTGGTTCTCCGCCGATCCGGCCAAGATCCAGGGCATCAACCTGCTTCCCGTCACCGGCGGCCACCTCTACCTCGGCCACGACCCGGACTACGTGCTCACCGACTACAGGGACATGCTGACCAACAGCGGAACGACCCAGCCCTCCTCCTGGACGGACATCTGGTACGAGTTCCTCGCGCTCGGCGACGGGGACAAGGCACTGGCCGACTTCCGCGCGAACAGCGGCTTCACGTCCGAGGAGGGTGAGAGCAAGGCCCATACCTTCCACTGGGTCCGCAACCTGGCCGCATTGGGGCACGTCGACACGAGCGTCACTGCCGACAGCCCCCTGAGCAGCGTCTTCGTCAAGAACGGCGCACGGACGTACGTCGCTTCCAACATCACCTCGACGGACCGCACCGTCCACTTCTCCGACGGCACGACTCTCGCCGTGCCCTCCGGCAAGACGGTCGCCTCCGGGGCGAACGAGTGGAGCGGCGGCAGCGCGACCGGAGGCGGCGACGGTGGCGGAACCCCCACGCCGACGCCGACGGTCACGCCCACCGGGACGCCCTGGAAGTCGACGCTGTATCCGCAGAGCGATGGGAGCGTGCTGTCGTCCCCCGGCACGACCGGCACCGCGACACTCGCATCGGCCGGCGGGCAGAACCACGACGGGACGCCGACCAACCCAGTGACCTTTACCGCCAAGGGAGTGACCCTCAAGTACAACGGCGGCGCCACCACCTTTGACCTCGCGGTCGACGCCGGGACCGCAGTAGCGAACGGCCCCCAGGTGCGGATCTCCTACGACCGCACCGGGGACGGGACGTGGGACAGGGTGGAGACCTATCACTACTACGCCACCGACCCGCAGCCCGGCTACGAGCACTACACCCAGACCGCAGGTCTGGAGTCGGCGACCGGATCCCTGGGCGACCTGGACGGCGGCACCGTCAGGATCGAGGTCTGGAACGCCATCGGCGCCAACCCGACCACCCTCGGCACCGGCGACAAGTCCATCGTGACCCTGCCCTACAACTGACCGCACGCCCTTTGCGGGCCTTAGACGCGGCGAGGCTCCTGGCAATGCGAAGCCGACCAAGAACGACCGCACTGCCAGGAGCTCCTCCCCGGACGGTGTCTCCGTACTGAGCACGGATGTGCGTTCTGCCGGACCCTTGTCAGATGGGAGGCAAGGACACCCGACAGTTCGAGGTGAGGAAATGAGCGGTTCCGTCCGGCATCTGGTGACTCGCGCGCGAGACGAGGTACGCAACCTGTCGGTGCCAGAGGTCGCCGACGCGCTGGAAGGCGGCGATGTGACGCTGGTCGACCTGCGTGAGCCCGACGAGGTCCGGCGCGAGGGCGCCATCCCGGGCGCGATTCAGGCGCCCCGTGGAATGCTGGAGTTCTGGGCGGATCCCGCCAGCCCGTACCACCGTGAGGAGTTCGTCCCGTCCGCGCGGACGATCCTCTACTGCGCGTCCGGCGGCAGGTCGGCGCTGGCCGCGCAGACGCTGCAGGTGCTCGGCTACACCGACGTCGCACATCTCGACGGCGGGCTGGCCGCGTGGAAGGAACAGGGCCGTCCGGTCACCTTCGCGGCGGGACGGCGATGAACGAGATCGGCTTCCTCGCGGCCCCTCCCATGACCGACGAGGCGCAGCGCATGTTCGACGAGGACGTCGCCGACACCGGTCACGTCATGAACAACTCCAGGCTTTGGGCCTACCGGCCCGGCCTCGTCGCCGGGCTCTTCGAACTGCTTCGTGAGGCCGGCAAGGCGGCCGGGCTGGACGCCCGCGAACGCGGCATCCTCATCGCCGCGTGCGCTTCGGCCGCCGGCGACTCGTACTGCGCACTGGCCTGGGGATCCCGGCTGGCGGAGGAGAGCGACGCGGACACCGCCGCCGCCGTGCTCCGCGGCGCCGACGCCGGGCTGACCGCCCGGGAGCGGGCCCTGGCCGGTTGGGTGCGCAAGGTCGCCGTCATACCCCACGGCACCGCCGGAGAAGACGTCCAGGAGTTGCGCGACACCGGTTGGGACGATCTCCAGGTCTTCGCGATCACGGTGTTCGCGGCGCTGCGCATCGCGTTCTCGACCGTCAACGGCGCGCTCGGCGCACGTCCGGACGCCGCCTTCCGCGCGACCGCTCCCCCGGCCGTCCTCGACGCCGTGACCTTCGGCCGACCGATCGAGGACGAGACCTCGAAGCTCAGCTGACGCCTCGGGCGGGAAAGCGGCCGGTCACAGGGCTTCAGAGCGAGGGCAACGCGGTGAGCGGGGCGCTCCGGCCGGTGGCGAGGGCCATGGCGAAACCGGCGGGTCCGAGGCGTTCGCGGAGGACGGTCCGAAGCGGCGGCTCCGGGCTCGCGGGTGACCTCGGAGCGAGGTTCTCGGCGGCGCCCAGCAGGATCGCGGCGCGGTCGGATCGCCCGGCCGCGTGATCGGCGTCGGCGAGCAGGAGCAGGCTCGTCACCAGCACGTTCCGGTCGCCCAGGCCGACGGCGATCTCCAGGGCCTCGGCGAGGTGCCGCCGGGCGGGCCCGTGGTCACCGGCGGAGGCGACGGCGCCGCCGAGCCCGTGTAGGCACCGTGCCGCACAGCGCAGGTCACCGATCTGGCGGAACTCGGAAAGCAGCCGGGCGAACCGGGGTCCGGCGGCGGTGTGGTCCTCACGTGCCTGGTCGAGGCGGGCGAGGGCGAGTTCGGTGTGCAGGCGCTCGTGCTCGTTGCCGCTGGTCCCGGCCAGCCGGCCCGCCTCGGCCAGCCAGGTCGCGGCCTCGTCGAGACGGACGCGGTCCTCGATCGCGAGATTGGCCATGTGGAAGAGGCAGTTGGAGCGTTTGACCGGGTTGTGGAGTCGCTCGAAGAGGTCGGCGGCATCCGCCAGCCGGGTCAGGGCGGCCGAGGTGTCCGGCGCGGACAGCCCGAGGCGGAACAGCGCCAGAGCGCGATGCCAGTCGTCGCCCAGCCGCTCGAAACGGGAGACGGCCCCTTCAAGGACCTCGAACTCGCTGCCCTGCTCCACCGCCGCCGCCCTCGCCGTCCAGCCAACGGCGAGCAAGGCCAGCGCCTGGTCCCGCGCCGAGGAGTTCCCGGCGCGCTCGTACGCCTGTTCGGCGAACCTCCGCGCCCGTTCGGTGTCCTGGTAATCGAGCAGGAAGGCGCAGGTGATCGCGGCGCGGACGCCCAGGGAGCCCTGCGGGAAGGGGTGCTCGTCGAGCAACGTGCCGAGCCAGTCGAAGAGCTCGCCACGGGCGCCGAGCACTTCCCATCCGGTGCCGATGCCCGCGAGGAACTCCCACGCGACGGTCGTCTCCGGCTGCTGGAGAGCCCATTGCATCCCGGCCCGAAGGTCCGCCCAGTGGTGCCCGAACCAGCGGAGCGCGGCGGCCTGGTCGCACCCGCACAGGTCGGTCAGCGCGGCCACGCCCTGCCCCAGGTGGTGGCGGGCGTGCTGTTCCCGTGCCGCATCGGCGGTCCCGCTCGCCTGGAGCCGCCGGTGCGCGAACTGGCGGACGCTGTCGAGCAGCCAGTACTCGGTCGTCTCGTCCCGCCGCCGACGCGAGATCAAAGAGCGGTCCAGGAGGCGCGGGAAGACCTGGACGAGGGTGGCCGCGCTCAGCGGCGGATAGCCGAGGATCCGTGTCGCGGTGTCGTAGTCGAACGTGGACGGGAACACCGAGCAGCGTGCGAACAGCAGCCGCTCCTCGCCGCTCAGGAGCTCGTAGCTCCAGTCCAGCGCCTCCTCAAGGGTGCGGTGCCTGGCCGGTGCCCCGTGCGGCCCGTCGGTCAGCACCGCGAACCGGTCGTCCAGCCGGGTCCGCAGCTCCGCCGCGGAGAACGCGCGGGTCCGGGCCGCCGCGAGCTCGATCGCCAAGGGCAGGCCGTCCAGCCTGCGGCAGATCACCGCCACGTGCCGGGCGTTGTCCGAGGTGACCTCGAAACCGGGCGAGACCGCGGCGGCGCGGTCGGCGAACAGCCGCGCGGACGCCGCACTCAGCACGGCCACCGGATCGTCGCCCTCCTCGGGGACCGCAAGCGGCGGGACCTCGTAGACGACCTCCCCCGCCACCCGCAGCGGCCCGTGGCTGGTGGCCAGCACATGGAGGCCGCGCGTGGTGGCCAGCAGATCCGCGAGCAGCGCCGCCGCGCCTTCGGCCACATGCTCGCAGTTGTCGACAAGGAGCCAGTGCCGGCCCTTCGCGAGCGCGGCGCGGATCCGGGCGCGGGAACCGCCCCCTTCCCCGTCCCCGGCGACGAGGCCGAGAGCGTCGGCGAACTCCCGCTCCACGCTCTGGCCGGGCGGGACGCGGGCGAAGTCGACCAGGACGGCGGGCGGCAGGGCGGTCACCGCGTTCGCCAGTCGCAGCGCCAGCCGGGTCTTGCCGGCCCCGGCGGGCCCCGTCAGCGTCAGCAGCCGGTTCTCGCGGACGAGCCGGCGCAGGTCGTCGATCTCCGGGCCACGTCCGACGAACGAGGAGATCGGTTTGGGCAGGGCGGCGGCGTCGCGGAGCGCCCTCAGCCGCTGCGCCGCCTCGACCAGGATCCGCCGGTTCGGCGCGGCCTGCCGGTCCGGGCCGCCGAGCTTGCGGAGGAGCGCCGAGACGTGGCTTTCCACGGTCCGCTCGGACACGTGCAGGGCATCGGCGATCTCCTGGTTGTGCAGGCGGTCCCCGACGAGCCAGAAGATCTCCAGCTCACGGGGCGTCACCCCCGCCGCCCGCAGCTCGTCCGGAAAGACGTCCGATCCCACCCTTGGAGTATCCCGTCATCGGCGGACAGATCTACCCAGGTTCACCGTTCAGCGGTCGGTGACGATGAGCAGGCGCGGGCTCTGGTTCAGGCGGCGAGCTCCGATGTCGGTGCAGACGACGACGTCCTCGATTCGCGCACCGTACAGTCCCGGAAGGTAGATGGCAGGTTGGACGGACACGGTCATGCCGGGCTCGATGACGGTCTGGTCCTCCGATGTCAGGTAGGGCGGCTCGAACTGGTCGAGGCCGACCCCGTGGCCCGTCCGGTGGACGAAGAACACCCCGTACCCGCTGGCCGCGATGGCGGCGCGGCACACCTCGTCGATGTCCGCGGCGGTGACACCGGGGCGCACCGCCTCGCAGGCGGCGCTGTGCACGGCGAGCACGACGGAGTACATGGCCTCGAAGTCCTCGGGCGGTTCCGCCACGACGAACATCCGGGTGAGGTCGGAGCAGTAGCCCTCGTGCCGTCCGCCGATGTTGACCAGCACCGCGTCGCCCGGGTTGATCACCCGTTCGGTGGGCCGGTGGTACGGGTCGGCGGAGTGCTCCCCCGCCGCGACGGTGACGAGCGTGACCTCGTCGTGGCCGGTCTCCAGCAGGAGCCGGCGCAGCAGCCGCGCCATCTCCCGTTCGGTGGCGCCGGACCAGCGCAGCTCAGCGGCCATCGCCACGGCCCGGTCGGCGGCGAGGGCCGCGCGCTCCATGGCCGCGATCTCCGCGTCGGACTTGCGCATCCGGAGCGGTGCGAGGAGCGGTTCGGCCGAGGCGAACAGGGTCTGCGGGCCGAGCCGCTCCTGGATGAGCAGCAGTTCATGCGCGGGCATCTGGGGGTCGATGGCGACCCGCGCACCCACCGGGACGAGGGACGAGGCATCGGGGACATGCGCGGGCGGGCCGTCCGGCGTGATGACAAGGAAGCCGGGCCGTGCCGAGTCGGCCAGGTACCGCAGGTTCGAGGAGGGCCGCAGGACGAGGACGTCCACCCCGTGCTCGACCATGCGGGCCCGCACCCGCTCCATGCGATCGTCGCTCATCGCGGCGCCGAGTCATGGAGCCAGCAGGCCACCCCGCGTTCCTGCACCGGTTCACGCTGGGAGCAGATGTCCATGGCGTGAGGGCAGCGCGGGTGGAACCGGCAGCCGGACGGCGGCGCCGCGGGGTCCGGCACGTCGCCGGGCAACTCGGCGGGAAGCGTGCCCGCTCCGTCCGGCGCCGGAATGGCGGCCAGCAGGGCCCGGGTGTAGGGGTGTTTCGGATCCGCCCAGACCTCGGCGGTACGCCCGATCTCGACGATCTTGCCCAGGTACATGACCGCGATCCGGTCCGCGATCATCCGGACGACCGACAGATCGTGGCTGATGAACAGCAGGCCCGCCCCCGACTCGAGGGTCAGCGACCGCATCAGCCCCGCGACCTGCGCCTGGGCGGAGGCGTCCAGCGCGGAGATCGGCTCGTCGCCGATCAGCAGGGAGGGGCGGGCGGCCAGAGCGCGGGCGATGGCGATGCGCTGCCGCTGCCCGCCGGAGAACTCGTGCGGGTAGCGGGCGGCCATGTCGGCCGACAGCCCGACCCGTTCCAGCAACTCGCCCGGGGTCGGGCCGCCGCGCCGGCCGTCGGCGATCTGGCCGCCGACCCGGCGGCGCGGGTTCAGCGACGCGAACGGGTCCTGGAACACCATCTGGATCCGGGTCAGCGCGGGATCGCGGCGGCGCAGCCCGAGCGGCGTCACCGGGCGGCCCTCGAACCCGATGGAGCCGCCGGACGGTCGGACGATCCCGCAGATGGCGCGGGCCAGCGTGGACTTGCCGCAACCCGACTCGCCGACCAGGCCGACGACCTCTCCGGGCGCGACGGACAGGTCGACACCCGCCACCGCCCGTACCGGGGGCCGGTCCGGGCTGCGATGGTCGACCACCAGGTTCTCGACGGCCAGCAGCGATGTGGCGGGCGCCGGCTCGGCACCGTCCGGCAGTTTCATGAGGTGCTCCGCTCCGGCAGCGCGTCCAGCAGCTTTCGGGTGTACTGGTCGGCGGGCTCGCGCATGACCTGGGCACGCGCGCCGGTCTCGACCAGCAGGCCCGCCCGCATCACGCTGATCGTGTCGGCCACCGCGGACATCACTCCCAGGTCGTGGGTCACCAGCAGGACGGCGAGTCCGAGCTCGTCGCACAGGCCGCGCAGGAGGCGCAGCACACCGGCCTGGACGGTCACGTCGAGCGCGGTGGTCGGCTCGTCCGCGATCAGGACCTTGGGTTCGCAGGCCAGCGCGGCCGCGATCGCGATGCGCTGGCGCATGCCTCCGGAGAACTGGTGGGGGTAGCGCCGCAGCGCGCCGGCGGCGTCCGGGATGCGCACCCTCGTCAGCAGTTCGACCGCACGGCGGCGCGCCTCGGCCTTGTCCAGCTCCAGATGGTGACGCATGTGGTCGGTGAGCTGGCGGCCGATCGAGAGCATGGGGTGCAGGCTCGTCGACTGGTCCTGGAAGACCATGCCGATCTCGCTGCCGCGCAGCGCGTTCATCTTCTTGGGCGAGAGGGACAGCAGGTCGGTCCCCCCGAACAGGATCCGCCCGCCGGTGCGCGCGCCGTGCGGGAGCAGTCCCATGACGCCCAGCCCGGTCATGGTCTTCCCGGAGCCGCTCTCACCCGCCAGCCCGTGGATCCGGCCCGGGTCCAGTACGAGGTCGATCCCCCGGATGATCTCCCGTCCGCCCAGCTCGACGGTGAGCCCCTCGATGTTCAGCACGGTCACAGCGCCCGCTCCTTGATCGCCCGTGCGGTACGCGGGTCGAGCGCGTCGCGCATCGTGTCACCGAGGAAGTTGAAGGCCAGCACCACCGTCAGGATGGCCAGGCCGGGGAACACGCCGACCCACCATTTGTCGAACACGTGCGTGGCCGACGCCACCATGGAGCCCCATTCGGCGGTGGGCGGCTTGGCGCCGAGCCCCAGGAACGACAGCCCCGACAGCAGCAGGAGCTGGGTGCCGATGTCGAGGGTGGCCAGCACCAGGACCGGGCCGGTCACGTTCGGCAGCACGTCGGTGCGCAGCGAGCGCCACGCGGAGAAGCCGAGCAGCCGCCCGCTGATCACGAACTCGCGGGACCGGACGCCGAGCACCAGGCCGCGGGTGACCCGGGCGTACGCGGGCCAGGACACGACGAGCACGGCCAGCACCGCGTTGCGCAGGCTCGCGCCGAGCGAGGCCGCCACCGCCATCGCGAGGATGACGGTGGGGAACGCGAACACCAGGTCCGCCACCCGCATGATCGTCTCGTCCAGCCAGCGGCCGAAGTAGCCGGCGCACGCCCCCAGCAGCCCGCCGACGACGACGGACAGCACGACCAGCAGCAGAGTGAGGGGTATGGACAGGCGTGCGCCGTACAGCACCCGGCTGAGGACGTCGCGGCCGAGTTCGTCCGTGCCGAACCAGTGTGCCCCGCTCGGCGCCTGGAGCCGCGGGAAGGCCTGGCTCAGCGGGTCGTGCGGTGCGAGAAGCGGCGCGGCGAGCACCACGACCAGCCATGCCGCCGCGATGACGAGGCCGACGACGGCGAGCGGCTTGCGCCATGCCTCGGGCACCCTGCGGCTCACGTGTGCCTCACTCTTGGGTCGATGACGCCGTACAGCATGTCCACCACCAGGTTGACCACCACGTAGATCACGCCCACCACGAGACCGACGCCCATGACCGCGGGCAGGTCGAGGGTGGTCGCGCTCTTGTACGCGTACTCGCCGATGCCGGGCCAGGCGTAGATGGCCTCGACGAGCACGGTGCCGGACAACAGGCTGCCGAAGGCCAGCCCCGCCACCGTGATGACCGGAACCAGCGCGGCGCGCAGCGTGTACCGGAAGAGGACGGTACGGCCGGGCAGCCCCTTGGCTCTCGCGGACCGCACGTAGTCCTGGCCGAGCACCTCCAGCACGGCCGACCGCGTGAACCTGGTGAGCAGGCCGATCGTGTACGCGGCGAGCACCAGCGCGGGCAGCACGAGGTGGCCGGCGGCGCTGGCGAAGACGTCCCACTGGCCGGCGAGCGCCGCGTCCACCGTGTACAGGCCGGTGGTGCGCGGAGGGGGCGACATCGCCGGGGAGAGCCTGCCGGAGCCCGGCGCCAGCCCGAACTTGTAGAAGAAGAGGTAGAAGGCCAGCAGCGCCAGCCAGAACGTCGGCACCGAGACGCCGGCCAGGCTGGTCACCCGCAGGAACTGGTCCACGAACCGGTCCCGGCGCAGAGCCGCGATCACTCCGAACGCGACGCCGACCAGCAGCGACACCAGCAGCGCCGTGCCGGCCAGCTCGAACGTCGCGGGGACGAACTCCCGCAGGTCGTCGGCGACCGGCCGGTGGCTCTGCTGCGACTCGCCGAGGTCCCCGCGGACGAGGCCGCCCATGTAGGTCGCGTACTGCACCGGCAGCGGCTTGTCGAGGCCGTGCTCCTCCCGGAACTGCTGGACGATCGCCGGGTTGGAGATCGCCTGCTGGCCGAGGTTCGCGGTGGCCGGGTCACCGGGCACCATGTTGGTCAGGACGAAGGTGACCAGGGTGACGCCGACGGCGAGCAGGACGGAGACCGCCAGCCGCCGGGCCAGGAATCGCATCAGCGGATGCCGCGACCACCACCGGGCGCCGGGTGGCCGGCGGCCTTCGGGCGTCCGCTCGTCCGACGGGTGAGGGGACTTCATTTGCTGCCGAGCGCCGCGATCTCGAAGGTCCACACCGGGTTGACCGCCAGGCCGGTCAGCGATCCGGCGGTGACCAGGCGCTGGCTCGGCTGCATCAGCGGCACGATCGGGCCGCGCGCGTTCAGCTGGGTCTGGATCTGGTGGTACTGGGCGAACCGGTCATCGCCGATGGTGCTCGCGGCCTTGGCGCCGGCGTCCTCCAGTGCCTTGTCCGAGCCCTTCTTCCAACCGGCGCGCTCGCCGATCAGGCCGCCGGGCAGGAAGGCGAGGTAGTTGCTGGCGTCCGGGTAGTCCGGGCTCCACCACCACAGGCCCATCTCCTCCTTGCCGTCGCGGTAGCTCTCCAGCGCGGTCGCGATCGGCGCGGGGGCGAGGTCGACGGTGATGCCGACCTCCTTCAGGTTGGCCTGGATGCGCTCGGCCAGCGGCTGGAAGGACAGGCCGTTGAGCGTGAAGTCGCTGGGGAACTCCAGCTTGACCCGGGGGTTCGTGATCCCACCGGCGGCGAGCGCGGCCTTGGCGCCGGCGACGTCGCGCTTGGGCGCCTGCGCCGCGGGCAGCGAGCCGTTGATCATGGACGGGACGATGCCGGCCGCCTGCACCGAGCCCTCGCCGGCGAGTTCCAGCAGCCCCGGGTAGTCCACGCCCTTGCTGACGGCCTCGGTGAACCGGGGATTTGAGGTGATCTTGCTGACGGACGGGTTCCGGTTGGTCAGCAGGAAGAACACGTTGGCGGACGCGCCCTTGACGGTCTGCGTGCCGCCGCCGATGCCCTGGGCCTGGTCGGCCGTCAGGTCCACCGCGATCTGGCTGTCCCCGCGCTGCACGTTCAGCTTCTGGGTCTGCGACTGGACGTTGCGCAGCACGACCCGCTTGTAGACCGGCTTGGTGGCGCCCCAGTACTTGGGGTTGGCCTTGAGCACGACCTGCGTGGCGGCGTTGAAGGACTCCAGCATGTACGGGCCGGATCCGGCCGACTGGCCGTTCAGGTACTTCTCCGCCTTGTCGGCGGGGCTCGCGGCACCGCCGTTGGCCTTGACGACCTTGGAGTTGAGGATGCCGAGCGCCGGGTTCGGCAGGATGAAAGGCAGCGACGGGTTGGGCTTGGCCGACACCAGGGTGATGGTCTTGTCGTCGGTCTTCTCGACCGTCACGCCTTCGAGCAGGAACGACGGGTTGCCCTTGAGGTCGCGGACCCGGTCGAGCGAGAACACCACGTCGTCGGCGGTGACGGGGCTGCCGTCGGAGAAGACCGCGTCCTGGCGCAGCTTGAGGGTGAGCCTCTTGCCGTCCTTGGACAGCTCGTACGACTCCGCCAGCGCCGGCACCGGATTGCTGACGTCGGAGCCCTTGAAGCTGAGCAGCGTGTCATAGAGGGCCCGGTCGACGAGCAGGCCGGTCTGCTCGTACATCCGTCCCGGGTCCGCGGTCTTGAGGTTGAACGAGGTGTCGATGACCAGGGCCTTGCCACCCCCGGACGACGAGGACGCCTCGTCCCCTCCCGAGCAGGCGGTCAGGCTGAGTGCTGCGGCCACGAGGACGGGCAACGCCGCCCACCGTGTGGTTCCACTCGTGATCGGCATCGCGGCCTCCGGGGCTCCGTCAGGTCAGTTCTCTGCGTCTGGACGACGAAGTCCGATAGTGCGAGACTTCCGCCTGAACGTCTACGCAACCAGCGAAAGTCAAGATAAAGCGAGAGAAGGACACGGATCCATGGGCAAACCGTCGCACGGACCACCTCAAAGGGGGGCCGAACCTGGACAGATCCGCACCGAGCTGGACTCGATCAACCTCAAGATGCTGGAGGTCCTGCGCCAGGACGGCCGGATCTCCATCGCGGCCCTCGCCGAGCGGGTCGGGATCTCCCGGGCCAACGCCTACATGCGCTTCGAGGCGCTCCGCACCAGCGGCGTCATCGGCCGGTTCACCGTGCAGGTCGACCCCGTCCGCACCGGCCTCGGCATCTGCGCGCTGATCTTCGTCACCGTCCGGCAGCAGATGTGGCCGCAGTTCCGCGCCCAGCTGTCACTGATGCCCGAGGTCGAGTACTGCGCGATCACCACCGGCCAGCACGACGCGATGATCCAGATCCGGGCCACCGACGTCGCCGCCGTGCACCGCCTGGTCTCCGAACGACTGGCCGGCATCCCGGCCGTGAAGGCCACCGAGACCGTGCTCATCCTCGACGAGGTGATCCGCCGCCCGTTCGTGCTGCCGTCCGACTACGCCCCGGCGAAGCCGGAGGCGGAGCCCGGCCCCGGCCCGGTCGCCCTGGGACGGATGCGCTTCATCCGCGCGGACGCGGGGCGGGCCGAACTCAAAGACCTTCCCTGACGATCTCCTCGCAGACGCTGACCTGGGGCGTAGCGTCCCCCTCGAACTGGAACTCCTCCACCAGCCGGATCCGGCCGTCCTGCAGCAGCTCGATCCGGTTCGTGCTGGACCCGGCGACCGGATCCGCGCTCTGCTTCGTCAGATGCACGTAGTTCAGCCGGACCTCGCCCCCGCGCCGGGCCCCCACGAACCGGCCCTGGACCACGGTGTCGCCCTCGTAGCTGCCCCAGACCACGCCGTCGGCCTCCTCATAGGCGAACCATGTGGGCGCGGCGGGATCCACACGGCTCGCGGTGGAGCTGACCATCGCGAACCGCCGACCGTTCAGGTTGAAAAGATCATTTTCGTTCACGGTGCCATCGTGCCGGGTTCCGCGCCTCACGCAATCGCACCTGAACGCATCGTCGAGGAACCGTCCGCCTCCTGGACGAACCGCTCGCGAGACGTGACCGCCACGTCAATCCGTCTCGGGCCCTCCCCCGTGCGGACCGCACCGCCGCGCTCCGGACGCGACCATCAGGCCGCGTGCCGGGGAACACCTCGGGCGGTTCAGTCCCTGGGCATCCACGGCGTCGACCTGGTCGTCGACCCCTGCTTCCAGAGACAGCCGGAGAGCCCCGCCATCGCCGCGATGAAGGTGAAGAAGGCCCTCAGGACGGGAACATGTCCTTGGCGGCGTTCCAGATCACATCGAACCCGACGTTGCCCAGCTTGAGCACGACGAGACCGATCATGGTGATCTGGAGGAGCGTGAACCAGCCGCCCGACCGGAGGGGGCCGGGAGCCCACCACCGCTGATGCCGGGGCCGGTCACGAGCGCGCGGTCTCGTAGGCGCGTCCCGGGCGCCCTCGTCCTTCCTGTGCCTCCGCGCACGTGACGTGACCGGGCCTCCGCCGAGCCGCCACGCGCCGCACGGACGGCCGGCGCCGGACACTGCACGGATCCTAAAGCGGTGTGCATTCACCGGATAGATGTCTTATGGCGTCTCATTCAGACTTCTGAGGAAGAACTCGCTGATCCCAGAGTGGCGCGCACGAGCGCTCACCGCGAACCAGGAGGGCCATATGATTATGCGAACGGCGCGAATGCGGAAAAGAAGGTTCGCCGCGGTCACCATCGCGGCATCGGCCATGCTGCTGTCGACGGTCGCCGTCGCGCCGAACGCGTTCGCCGACCCCTACATAGGCCCCGGAGGCGAGCCGGCGATCGACGGCGTCTCTGGCCCCTGGAGGTGGATGGACCGGCCGCGCGGCGAGGAGTCTCGGGACTACCTGCCCTCGTGCGCCAAGTTCTACGTCTGCCTGTACGTGCTCTCGAACCAGACGAGCACGAGGAACTACTGGTACGTCTTCCGGCTGTACGACGAGAAGTCCTACCGCGTCCACAACTTCAACTACGACAGCAAATACCAGTGGATCATCAACAACCAGACGGGCGACGCGGACGTGCTGACGTTCGACGGGGGTGTGATCGGGAGCATTATCGCGTGCTATCCCGCCCCCGCCTCCGCGCCCGACCTCTCGCGGAATTTCAAATCCGCCAACTGGTACCCCGTCTGGTCCCTGGATACGAGCTTTCACAAGTATTGCTAGCACCCTCTACGGGTCATGACCGTGCGGCCGAGCGGGGCCGTCAGACCGAGGGGTCTGACGGCCCCCGACCGTTCCCTGCGGAACTCTGGCGGAACTGGCGAGGGGAGAGCCCGTAGGCGGCGCGGAAGGCCTGGCTGAAGTGCGCCGGACTGGTGAAGCCCCAGCGGGCCGCGACGGCTCCGATCGGGGTGGCGGCCAGCATCGGATCGCTCAGGTCGCGGCGGCACCGTTCCAGACGGCGTTCGCGGACCCAGCCGGCGACGGTGATTTCTTCAGTTCGGAACAGTTGGTGCAGGTAGCTCACCGAGATGTGGTGGGCCGCGGCGATCGCGCCCGGGGTCAGATGCGCATCACCCAGGTTCGCTCGGATGAAGGCGTGGATCTGCGCGAGCAACGCGCGCCGCCGCCCGTCCGGCGGGACGGCGCTGCGGGCGTCCAGTTCGGCGGCCAGCGCCGCGGTCAGGACGTCGAGGGTCAGGGTGGACACCCGCACCGCCTCGGCCGCGCTGAACTCCTCGAGCCGCCGGGCCAGCTCCAGCAGGTACTGGGAGGCCAGCGCACCGATGCCTCGGTCGCCCTGGATGCGGACCGCGCTGAGGTCCCGCAGACCCCGCTCGGGCATCGGCAGCATCGAGCGCGGAAACTGCAGCGAGAGCAGTTGCCCGCCCGCGGGGTCCCCCGATCCGAACCTGGTCAGGTAGGGACGCGAGCTGTCCCGGAGCATCAGATCACCGGTGCGCAGATCCGCCCGCCGCTCAGCCTGCTCCCCCATGGCGTGACCGCGAACGGCGCAGGTCACGAAGAAGGTCTCGGGGTCGGACCGGCGGATCAGCCTGGGCGTGCGCTGGATCGTCAGCGACGTCGCCGTCAGCAGGGTCGCCTGGACGGAGGCGGGCCCGCCGAGAGCGGTATGGGCCTGGAACGCTCCTTCCAGGTGCGGTTCGCAGCGCGCGTCCAGCGGCATCCACATCTTCGAGCTCATCTCGCGCCAGAAGGCGAACCGCTCTTTCACCGGGATACCGGCGAAGCTGACCACGTCCATGACCCACCAAAGCTCTGCCGCCGTGTGGCTGGATCAGCAGCATCACCCGATCGAACTCACGAACGCAACCCGGCACCTGGGCGCGCAGGGCACGGACGACGGCGTGCAGGGCGCACGGCGCCCGGCCCGCGGTAGAGGTCGCCATCCGCCCCTCCGACGCCGACCGGCTCCCTACGACGGTCACCGCCCGGCTCGTCAGGCCGTGACGCGGACGGCGCCTTCGCCCATTCGGCGGTGCTCACCGGCGGCCCGGCGTCCGTTCTTTTCCGTCCTGGGGACTGCCGTGACGCTTCTGCTGGCTTACGGTGTTGAGCACCCTTGATCCGGCGCGGAGGGCGGGCGGCATGCGGGACGACGTGACGGCGCGGAGCGGGCTGCGGAAGGTGCCGCTGAGCAGGCCCGAGCGGCGCGCGGAACTGTTCGACGCCGTCCTCGCCCTGCTCTCGGAGGTCGGGTACGAGCGGCTGACCATGGACCTGGTGGCGCGGCGCGCGCGGGTGGGCAAGGCGACGCTGTACCAGCGCTGGCCCACCAAGGCGCACCTGGTGATGGCCGCGATGGAGCGCTACCGGCCCGTGGTGTCGGGGCGCGACGCCGGGTCGTTCACCGAGGACATCCGCCAGCTGCTGATGGCCTACGTCGCCAGCTGGTCGAGCCTGGACCGCGGGCTGGTCATCGCGCTGCTGGAGGGCAGCCGCCGGGACGCCGAGCTGGCCCGGATGCGCCGCGAGCGGCTCGCCGATCCCGTGCGGCGCGCCATCGAGGCGGCGCTCGACCGGGCGCGCGAACGCGGCGAGATCCCCGGCCGGGTGGACGCCGGGCTGCTGGCGGACCTGCCGTTCGCGGTCATCCTCGGGCATGTGCTGATGCAGGACGAGCCCCCCGGCCACGACCTGGTCGATCGCTTTGTGGACGGCATCCTGTCCCCCCTACTGGACGTCCCCAACCAGCCGGAACCTCGCATATAGAACGAGTCCGTTCTATTTTCGGAGCGGATGCCGTTCGTTCGTTCCCGGCGGGCCCGCCCTGTGCCGTCCCGCCGCGAGCGGCACAGCGCGAGTCTCCGAGGAAGGGATCTCGTCCCATGCGCGTTCCGCAGCCCCCCGCCTCCGTTCCCGCCCCCGCCCCGCTGCCCACGCGGCGCGACGACCCGCTCGACCCGCCGCCGGCGCTCGGCCTGCTCCGCAGGGAGTCGCCGGTGTCCCCGCTGTCGTTCCCCGACGGCGCGACCGGCCTGCTGCTGACCCGGCACCGGGACGTGCGCGAGATCCTGGCCGACGAGCGGTTCAGCGCCGACCGGTCGTCGGCCTCCTCGCCGATCAGGCGGCCCGCCTTCCGGCCCGAGGACCGGACCGGTTCGCTGCTGTTCCTGGACCGGCCGGAGCACACCCGCTACCGGCGGCTGCTCACGCCGTTCTTCACCACCCGCCGGATGCAGGCCCTCGCGCCGCGCGTCGAGCGGATCGTCGCCGACCACCTCGACGCCCTGCGCGCGGCCGGCCCGCCCGCCGACCTGGTTCCGGCGTTCACCCTGCCGATCCCGTCCCTGGTGATCTGCGAGCTGCTCGGCGTGCCCTACGCCGACCGCGCCCGCTTCCACGCATGGTCGGCCGACCTGCTCAGCATCACCGCGGACACGGGCCGGGTGGCGGAGGCCAGGGACGCGCTGATGGGGTACATGCGGGAGCTGGTGGCCGCCAAACGGCGCAGCCCGGACGACGCGCTGCTCGGCTCGCTGATCACCTCAGGGTCCGGGCTGAGCGACGCCGAACTCGGCGGCATCGGCCGGCTGCTGCTGGTCGCCGGACACGAGACGACCGCCAACATGCTGGCACTGGGCACGCTCACCCTGCTCACCCGTCCGGACCAGCTGGACGCCTTCCGCGGCGGCGCCGAGGCCGCCGGCCCCGCGGTCGAGGAGCTGCTGCGCTACCTCAGCATCATCCAGTTCGGCGTCGTCCGGGTGGCCAAGGAGGACGTCGAGATCCACGGCCATCCGGTCCGCGCCGGGCAGACCGTGGTCCTGTCGCTGCCCGCCGCCAACCGCGACCCCGAGCACTTCGAGAGGCCCGACGAGCTGGACGTCACGCGGCCGCCGTCCCAGCACGTGGCGTTCGGCCACGGCATCCACCAGTGCCTCGGCCAGCAGCTGGCCCGCGTGGAGATGCGCATCGCGCTCACCGCCCTGTTCGACGGGCTGCCCGGCCTGCGCCTCGCCGTGCCGCCCGACGAGGTGCCCATGCGCCACGACATGTTCATCTACGGCGTCCACCGGCTGCCGGTGAGCTGGGAGCGGTGACCGCCATGCGGATCGTCGCCGATCACGACCTCTGCCTCGGCGCGGGACAGTGCGCCCTGTTCGCGCCGGAGGTCTTCGACCAGTCCGACGAGGACGGCACCGTCGTCCTCCTCACCGAGTCTCCTCCCGGGGACCTCCACGAGACGGTCCGCCAGGCTGTCCGGATGTGCCCCAACCAGGTCATCAGCCTGCACGAGGCCGCGGAAGAGGCCGACGCCGATACGACAACACCGGCGGACGCGCCCTCTCCATGACCGGGCCACCCGCCCGGCGCGCCCTCGCGAGTCGCGGGCGCGCCGGGAGCCTCCGGTTTCAGGCTGTCTTCCGGGTTTTCCTCTGTGGGGTGCCGGGAAGGACCGGGCCCGTTCGTAGCCCTCGTGACGGACCGGCAGAAGACCGGTCGCCCCGCAACCGGAGGACGCCATCATGTGATCACCGGCCGGACCGGGGTGGACCCGATCTTCCAGGGCGCGGCCGACTTCGACCTCGAACCGCCTTGGGACGGGGAGGGGCGTCCGACGCCCGGCGGGAGGCTCGGGTGAACCGGGTCAGACGACTCCGGCTTCGGTCAGCCAGCGCCACAGTTCGTCTTGCTGCACGACCGTGACGCCGAGCTTCTCGGCCTTGCCGGTCTTGGCGGCTCCGACGTTGTC